>JAFXDR010000059.1 GCA_017521145.1 Akkermansia sp.
CAGATGAGTGTGGGTGAAGTGGCCGATAAGTTTGTGGAAGCCATTGGCAACTACGATATCGCCATCATGAACTTCGCCAACCCCGACATGGTGGGTCACACCGGTTACCTCGAAGCCGGTATCGCCGCCTGTGAGGCTGTGGATGCAGCCCTGGAGAAGAGCGTGAACAAGATTCTGGAGCTGGGCGGCTGCTGCCTCATCTGCGCCGACCACGGCAACTGCGAAAACATGCTCAACCCGGATGGTTCTCCCAATACCGCCCACACCACCAACCTGGTGGATCTCATCTACTGTGGCCCGGATCAGGACAGCATCACCCTGAGTGATGGTATTCTGGCCGATATTTCGCCCACGCTGCTGCACCTGCTCGGCATTGAGCAGCCCGCTGAAATGACGGGACACAGCCTGGTGAAGTAAGGTTTCACCGGCAGATTTCACAAGCCGCTTTCCTGTGTCAGGAGAGCGGCTTTTTTCTTGCGCGGGCGCGGGGAATCTGCTACCCTCGTGCAGCCCCGCAACCATGGCAGAGAAATTCGACATCAACAGCCTGAACGCCGCCCAGAAACAGGCGGTGCAGACCCTCAACGGCCCTGTTCTCATTCTGGCGGGAGCCGGCACGGGCAAGACCCGCACGGTAACCTGCCGTATTGCCAACATGATTGCCAAAGGGGTGAATCCGCGTGGCATTCTGGCACTCACCTTTACTAATAAGGCGGCCAATGAAATGGCCGACCGCGTGGCCGGGCTCGTTGACCGAAAATCCGCCCGAGCCATGACGGTGTGCACCTTCCATTCGCTCTGCGTGCGCATTCTCCGCCAGGATATCGGGCGCCTTGGCTACAAGGAAAACTTCTCCATCTACACAGGCAGCGACCAGAGCGGCCTGCTCAAGCGCCTCATCATGGAATATGGCGCCCGCCGTGAAAAGCTGGAACCCGCGCAGGTGCTGGCTGAAATGTCGCGCGTGCGCAACAACGGTCTGGGTGTAGAGCAGATTGAGGACAGTCTCATTGCGGCAGTATCGAAAGCCTACATGCGCGAGCTCAAAGCGCAGAACGCCGTGGATTTCGATGACCTGCTCATTCTGACCGAACGTCTGCTGCGCTGCTACCCCACCATCCACGAAAAATGGAATAAGCGTTTCTCTTACATCACGGTGGATGAGTTCCAGGACACCAACTCGCTGCAGATGAGTCTGCTGCGCCAGCTGGTCGGGCCGGAGCACAATGTGTGCGTGGTGGGCGATGACGACCAATCCATCTACGGCTGGCGCGGCGCGCAGATTTCCAACATCCTGGACTTTGAAAGTTTTTTCCCGGATCCCACGGTCATCAAGCTGGAAGAAAACTACCGCTGCACCCGCCAGGTGCTCGACTGCGCCAACGCCCTCATCCGCCACAACGCCGGGCGCCGCGAAAAAACGCTTCGCACCAATAAGGACGGCAATTACCCGGTGCGCCTCATGGCCATGCCCGGTTCGCAGGAGGAGGCCGAATTCCTGGCCGATGAGATTGAGCAGCTGCGCGCCCGCGAGAGCATGCCCTGGGAAGCTTTTGCCGTGCTGTTCCGCGCCAACGCACAGAGCCGCGCACTGGAAATGGCTATGCGCGAACGCCATATTCCCTACCGCATGGTGGGCACCAAGAGTTTCTTTGACCGCCGGGAAGTGAAAGACATGCTGAGCTACCTGCAGATGATGGATAACCCGGATGCCGATCTGCACCTGCTGCGCGTGCTCAATACCCCACCCCGCGGCATCTCGCCCACCACCGCCTCTTTCGCCATTGACTGGAGCCGTGAGCACAAAAAGAGTCTGTGGGCCACACTGGTGGATATCTCTTTCCTCTCTGAATGCTCCACCCGCTCGCAGAACAGCATCGAAGCCTTCACCGAACTGGTCACCCGCTATGGTTCCGAATTCGCAGCCAGTGAGCGTCCCTTTGTGGATATCCTCCAGGATTTTCTGAACGAAACCGGCTATGAGGAATACATTGCGAAGAATTGCAAGACCGAGGAGGAAAAAATGCGGCGCCAGGCCGCCATGGACGACATCAAGGTAGCGCTGCGCCAGTACTGGCTGCCCGGGCACAAGCTCACGGATTTCCTGGCTGGTATCTGCCTTGACGACAGCCGCGATGAGGACGACATTGAGAGCAAGAGCGGCGTGTGCCTCATCACCATGCACGCCGCCAAGGGGCTGGAGTTCCCGCATGTCTACATTGTGGGGGTGGAGGAAGGCCTGCTGCCGCACACCCGCTCGGTGGATGAAGGGAGCCTCGATGAAGAACGCCGGCTGTTCTACGTGGGCATCACCCGTGCCCGCGAGCGCCTGACCATGACCTACTGCGCCAAGCGCAGCCGCTACGGGCAGGAAGAACGCTGCCAGCCCTCCAGCTTCATCCACGAAATTCCCAGACACATGTATGAGTTTGTGGATTATGACAAACTCATGAAATCCCCCGCATCGGAAGATGAATGCGCGGATTTCTTCTCCTCCATGCGTGATTTGCTGGCAGACGATTAAAAAGTTGGCTTGCAGGGGCGAGCGTATCTGTGGTACGATGAACGTATGAGCATCCTCCGCAGTCTTGTTCTTTCGCTGTTGCTCTGCTGTGGGCAGAGCTTTGCACAGTTTGATGCAGCCATGGGATTCGGAGCCCCTGATACCATGAGCGTGAATGCTGCCGCCAGCGTGCAGAGTTACCAGGCAGATAAGCCTTTCTACGTGGCACTCAAGGCAGACTTCACCGCCCCCTGGCATGCCTACTGGCGCAACCCGGGTACAGTGGGCGAAGCCATGACCGCCGAGTTGAAAGCCCCGGCCGGATTCACCGTGAGCGGCCCCTACTGGCAGGTACCGCACCGCCATGAGGGCGTGCTGGGTGTAGCCTACACCTACGAGCACCCGGTCGTAGTGTGGGAGGTAACGCCCGCTGCAAATGCCCCGGCACAGGCTGAATTCACCGTATCCGCCACAGCGCAGACCTGCTCTGATGAGGGTTGCAATGCCCCCGAGACCAAGGATGCCACCCTCGTTCTTTCCGCTGGCGATGCCGCTGCCAACCCGGACTGGGCAGGCGAAGAAAAGCAAGTGGTTGGTCCCGGTGACACCGCCACGACGGTGAGCGCCAGCCAGGAAGGCAACTCTGTGAAATTGAGCTTCACCGCCGCCCCTGGACTCAAGACAGCCTATTTCTTCTCCAACGATAACAGCATCTCCCCCACTGCTGCCCAGCCCCTCACGGAAACAGCCGCCGGCAGCTACACCCTGGTACTGACGCGCAACGATAACAGCGACCCCATGTACCCGGTGCAGGATGAAACCACAGTCGGCAAACCGCTGGACAAACTGAACGGTGTGCTGGTCTTTGGCGACAGCCACTGCGGCGTGGCTGCCGGCTTTGCCCCTCCCGCACCGGCGGCTGCCCCTGCCGGTATACCCGAAGGCCTGGCGGCTCTCTGCCTTTCCCTGTTCATCGGAGGCCTCATCCTGAACCTCATGCCCTGCGTGTTCCCGGTCATCGGCCTTAAGGTGATGAGCTTCGTGCAGATGGGAGGAGGCAGCCGCCGCAAGGTATTCGTACACTCCCTGGCCTTTGTGCTGGGGGTGCTGGTATCGTTCTGGATTATCTCTGTGCTCATGATTGTGTTCTCCAACATGGGCACTCTGGCCACAGTGCCGTGGACGGAGTGGGTCTCCACCCTGTGGAATGATGCCGGCTCCTCCACCCGCAGCTGGGCTGTGTGGATGCAGAACCCCTGGATTGTCTATGGCATCCTGCTGCTTCTGCTGGTGCTGGGGCTGAGCATGTTCGGCGTGTTTGAAATCGGCGCCGGCATCACGGGTGCCGGCCAGGGCGTGCAGAATAAGGAAGGCCTCACAGGTTCATTTTTCCAGGGCTTTTTCGTGACCGTGGTGGCCACCCCGTGCAGCGCACCTTTCCTGGGAGCCGCCCTGCCCGCCGCCATGGCACTGCCCGGCGTATGGATGACCGTGGCGCTCACCTTCATGGCGCTGGGACTTTCCTTCCCCTACATTGTGCTGGGTGTATTCCCGAGCCTTGTGCGCCTGCTGCCGCAGCCCGGCGAATGGATGGAATCACTCAAACAGGGGCTTTCTTTCCTGCTCTTTGCCGCCGCGGCCTGGATGCTCGATGTCTACCTGGCTTTCTGGCCGGAAAGCGAAAGTGCTGCCACCATGTGGGTGAATATGTCGCTCGTGGTCTTCAGTGCCGGTTTCTGGGTCTATGGCCGCTGGTGCCTCCCGTTCCGTCCGTTGCAGACCCGCATCACCGGCTATGTGGTGGCTCTGCTGCTGGTGCTTGCCGGGCTCTGGGGCGCCAGTCCCTATGAGGCAGACGCATCCAAACCGGAGTGGATTACATGGACGCCCGAGGCCATGGAGGAAGCTCTGGATGAGGAAAGCCCCGTGTTTGTGGACTTCACCGCCAAGTGGTGCGCCACCTGCCAGGCCAATAAGAAAATAGCCTACACCGATGAAGTGTATGCCGCCATGAACAAGGCCGGAGTGGTGCTCATGCGCGCCGACAAGACCGTGCCGGACAAGGAGATTGATGAAGCCATGCGCAAGCTCAACCGCAGCTCTGTGCCGGTCAACGCTCTCTACCGCCCCGGGAAAGAGCCAGTGGTCACCGCCGAACTGCTGACCCCGGACTACCTGCTCAACTTCCTGAAAGAGCACCTGGAGTCCGCAGAGGAATAAAGCCTTGCCGGGCTTCAATTACCGAAACAGCGCGCTGCAGCCCATAGGGTTACAGCGCGCTGTCATTTTGGAAACTCAATGCAGGGAATCAACCCGCTGCTATTGCGGGTTATCCCCCATAATCATGCGGTAAAAATTGCAACCCACAAAATTACCAATGACAATGGCTCCGTAAAAGGCGAGGATTTCCACCAGGTGAGCCTGCCAGAAAGCCAGCGGTGCTGCCAGATAGTAGAAAATGTCTGCCACGCAGTGTGGGAACCCGCACAGGATGAACAGGGGCACGCCTATCAGCAGCGGCAGATTCGCCCCCTTGCGCGCAAAAGTGACCGCCGTGGTCATGATGAAGCCGCAGCCGATAGACAAAATGCCTCCGCGAAGAGGGCCGACATCCAGCCGCGCCTCCAGAAACGCCTGCGCCGTCTGCTGCAGAGGCATGGGTGAAAGGCGGGCCATCAGGGCAACCAGAGCACAACCGATGATGTTGCCCAACAGGATAAGGCCTAATTTCCCCATTTCCCCCTTGTTTACAAATCCGGCGGTTCCGGTATAGAGCATCATCTTGTAATTCACCACAGCAAGCAGGGCAAAAGAGAAGAGGACACTTCCCATCAGCTCACGAATAACCACCAGGCCTGAGCCGGAATCCCGGGATGCCAGATACCCGAACCCGGCAATGCCGACGCTGACTCCGGCCAGCATGGAAGATTTCAGAACATCAGCAAGATTTTTCATCGCTGTCACTCCCACTGATTAGAGCCCGAGACGCGCCAGGATGATTTCTGTAACCATCTTGGGGTTGGGTTTCGGGTTGCTCACCTTCATCACCTTACCGGTAAGGGCGTTAATAAGCTTCATATTACCACCCTTCACAATGGCGACCATATCGGGATTCTCCTCCAGCACCTGCGCCACAACGGAATCAAGAGCATTTGTATCTGTTTTCCGGAAACCCATGGCATCAGCAGCAGCGGCAGCGCTCATGCCGGTTTCCCACATCTTCTCCAGCACCTCGCGGGCCTGGTTGTTGGAAACAAGGCCATCCTCGATGATATCCACCAGGCCGGCCAGGGCTCCGGGAGCCAGCGGACAGTCCGTAATCGTGAATTCTTTCTCCGCCAGCACGGCGGTCAGGTTGTTAATCACCCAGTTAGCCACCTTGCGCGGAGCTTTGCTGCCTTCGGCAGCTTCCTCGAAATAGCGGCAGAGCTTGAAATCGCCCACCAGCGTATTGGCATCGGCCACCGGCAGCCCATAGTCACGCTGCAAGCGAGCATGCAGAGCATCCGGCAGCTCCGGCATTTCGCTCTTCACCTTCTCCACAATGGGGGCGGTGTGCACCGGAATGAGATCCGGGCAGGTATGGTAGCGGTAATCATGAGCATTTTCCTTGGTGCGCATCACGATACTCTCGCCCAGGGTGTCATCCCAGCGGCGGGTGGACTGCACCTGGGCGATGCCCATATCCAGCTCCTCGGCCTGGCGGTGAATCTCGTAAATGAGCGCGCGGCGGGCAGCAGACATAGAGTTGATGTTCTTCATCTCTATCTTGGCACCCAGTTCCTTCTGCCCTTTGGGTCGCAGCGATACGTTCACATCGCAGCGCATCTGGCCCTTCTCCATATCGGCATCTGAAATACCGGCGCAAATCATCATCTGCTGCAGGCTCTTCAGATAGGCGTAGGTTTCCTCCGGGCTGGTGAGATCGGGAGCCGAGACAATTTCCATGAGCGGTGTACCGCCGCGGTTGTAATCCACCAGCGAATAGCCATTGTAGTGGGTCAGTTTGGCGGCATCTTCCTCCAGGTGGATGTGGTCAAGCTTCACCGTGCGCACCACGGGGCCATCGGCCTTCACCTTGCAATCTGCCGGGTAGGCCCAGGCGTACAGCGGTACCTCACCCCCGATGCAGAGCGGCAGGTCGAGCTGGCTGGTCTGGTAGTTCTTGGGCATATCGGCATAAAAGTAATTCTTGCGATCCCACTTGGAAACAGGCGGAGTGCTGCAGCCGAGCATCATACCGGTGAGCACCGTGCGTTCTATGGCATACTTGTTGAGCACCGGCAGCGCGCCGGGCATACCCAGGCAGGTGGGGCATACATTGGTATTGGGCTCATAGCCGAAGCCAGCCTTGCAGGAGCAGAACATCTTGGTTTCCGTTTTAATCTGGCAGTGTACTTCCAGACCAATGGTCACGAGGTAATCAGAAACAGGCATATACGTGGGGGGGATTTTAATTTGTTGAAATGGAATTTTCCTGGAGTGCGGACTCCAGGTCTGAACGGAATGAGGCATCGAATACCGATTCGAACAAGTGGCAGTGCGTGCTGCCCAGCAATTCGAAAACGGCATCCAGAGCATCGGAGAATTCATCGTAGGTTTCGGCCTCATAGCCCGGCAGCGCAGCAATGCGCACAATCTCGCTGCGGATACCCCAGAGGATGGGTTCAATCGGGGTCATGGCCTCGCGGGCCCTCATAGCGGTCGCGGGAGTAAAAGCGCGTCTGCCCATCTCCTCTCCCGGCGGCACCAGGGGTTCAAAGCGGCGTGTCAGTAACAGCAGTGCTGGAGCGGCCTCGGAGGCAGTCCTGACATCCTGCACACTTTCCAGCAAGCGCAACACCTCCCGGTCGGGTTCCAGCAGATTCTCAATGCGGCGGATTTCGGCATCCGATTCTTCCTCGGTAAGCGGTACAGCGGGCTGGTCCTGCAGCAACTCCACGTCGGTTTCAGCAAACATACCCATGCTCACCGCTTCCTCAAACGCACGGCTCAGCAGAGCGGAGCCATAGCAGTTGGCCCGGCAAAGGCTCAGGAACTCAGCGTGTAAATCATCCAGAGTCTCCAGAATGCGCATCTGCACGCCATCCATCATCCCGGCACAGGCTGCCTCCGGCGAGATAAGCGGCATGCTGCTCAGCTTGTTATCCAGCTCAAAGGTAATCCGTACTTTTTCAAGAAACCGGGGGGCTGCTTCATCGGCATCTTCGCGGTTGCTGATGCCGGATAACAGAAACCACATTTCCGTGGCGGTCTTCAGGAACTCCTGCCCCAGAGCCTGCGCCTCATCTGCATCCCCCGCTGCGGGATAGGGTGCATCCAGCTCAATCACCTCCTGCGCCTGCACCGGAGACATATTTCCCAGCACAAGTGACAACCCGGCGATGTAGAGCCAATTTTTCATACAGAATACGCCCGGGTATTATACGCCTTTCAACCTGAATTGCAAGTCAAGATTCCGGCAAATCATTAAATGATAGCGGCTACACCTAATTCTGGAAGCGGCGATTAAGCTCTGCCATGGGGAACGGCAGCAGCGTGCTCTTGCCGCCGGGGCTGCAATAGGGGATTTCACACTCCAGCAGGGCAGCCAGCAGCGGCAGGGGGTTGCGCAGATACTCAGCCACATCCTCCTGCTGGGCATACTGACGCGCCAGCTGGCGGGCAAAGGGTTCAAAGGGGCTGCGGGTTCTGGTAAGACGCACCTCACCACTGGTGAACACCCGCAGCAATTCCTGCACAAAATCGCCCACCTTCCGCAGGGGGAGAATGGCAGGCACTGCCTCCACCCTCAAAGTGTTACGACCAAAGGGAGAGAGCTGGAAACCAGCCTGCTCCAGCTGAGGCTTCACCTCCAAGGCAATGCCCATATCGCGGGTATCGAGCTCCAGCAATTCCGGCACGAGCAACTGCTGCGATACCAGGGGACGGCGATTACTCTCCTGCAGACGCTCGAAAATAATGCGTTCACGCGCCGCCCGGGGAGCCATGAGCACCATACCCTCCTTGTTCTCGAAAATGGCATATTGGTTGTGCAGCGTGCCGATGTGGCGGAAATTGGGCAGATTCACCGGCTGGCTCACGGGAGCCGGAACGGGTGCCGGAGCAGGAACCGGGGGCAGCTCCAGTTCCTGCTGGCGCGGAGTCACCAAAGGTTTGAGTACCAGAGCAGGACGCGGGGTAACGGGAGCAGGCGCCGGTTCCTTTCTTACCGGCACTGCAGGAGCTGGCTTTGGCGGAACAAGCGGAGCGGATACAGGTGCAGTCGAGGCAACAGGTACAGCGGGTTCTTCCTCCTCACCGCGGGCGTGTGCAGCCAGTGTGGCCGCCACGGCATCCATCACCGCCAGGGTAATTTCCGCAGGACGCCGGAAGCGCACTTCGCGTTTGGCGGGATGCACATTCACATCCACCAGGGCGGGCTCCACTTCCAGATACAGGAAGAGAGCGGGATGCAGCCCCGGCGGAAAACCGCCATAGCCATCGCGCACAGCGCGGTTAATTATCTGATCCTCAATAGGGCGGCCGTTCAGGAATACATACTGCATGCGGCGGTTGCGGCGCGCGGCCGACATGGGCATGAGATACCCGCTCACCCGCACGCCGGGTGCCTCGGTAGGGCGTATGCGCATGAGCGCCGCCGCGGTTTCGCGCCCCACAAAATCTGCAATGCGCTGCCGCATATCATGCGTGGCTGGCACATCGAACACCACCTGAGCATCGCGCACAAAAGTAAAGCGGACCTCCGGAAACGCCAGAGCGTGCAGCCGCACCTGGTGCTCTACGTGGCCGGCTTCTGTCTCATCGCTTTTCAGGAACTTCCGACGCACCGGGGTGTTGAAAAACAGGTTACCCACACTGATTTCTGTACCCGGAGCACAGCCCGCATTCATGATAGGCTGCTCCACACCACCCTCGCAGCTCAGGGTCCAGCCTTCCACATCGGCCGCGCGACGCGTGGTGAGCGTCAGATGCGAGACTGAGGCAATGCTGGGCAGAGCCTCACCGCGGAACCCCAGCTGGCGTATGGCAAACAAATCTTCCACCTGCACCAGTTTGCTGGTGGCATGGCGGCGCAGACACAACGCCGCATCTTCTCTGCTCATACCGCAGCCGTCATCGGTCACTTTAATAAGCGAAACACCACCACGGCGAATTTCCACGCGGACGCTCCTGGCTCCGGCGTCGATACTATTCTCCACCAGTTCCTTGACTACTGAGGCCGGACGTTCCACCACCTCTCCCGCAGCCACCTGACTGGCCAGGATATCGCTCATGAGGCGGATGTTCTGCTGCGGGGCTTCGGTCATAGTACAGGGTGAATGTAACATGGCGGTGCCAATGCGTCAACTCCGCAATGGGGTAGAACCCCGCCTTGCTGACACAGAAAGACGCGCCGCAGGCTCGCTAATTGACACATTCTGGTGTAGGCTGGTGGCGTGAAAAAGTGCCAGATATGCGGCAAGCGCGCGTCGATGTTCCTCACGCAGATTGTGAACGGACAGGTTTCTGAACTTGCCCTGTGCGAAGCCTGCGCCCGGGCCAAGGGGCTCTTCGACCCCCAATCGCTCACCTTTGCAGAAAAATTCTTCCCGGAGGAATTCCGCAACAAGCTGGACAAACTGGTGCGAGAACTTACCTCCGGCGAGGCAGAAGCAGCCCCTGCCCCCAGCTATGGCAGCATGAGCCGCTGCCCGGTCTGCGGATTCATGCTGGAAGACTATCGCCGAACCGGCCACCTGGGCTGCCCGGATTGTTATACCGTCTTTGCGCGGGAGCTTGATCCGGCAGCAGAAATAACAGCTTCTGATATTGATGAATCGCCCGCCGTGACACGAGCCCGACTGCAGCGGGAACTGCAGCATGCCGTGGAACGAGAGGACTATGAGCGCGCCGCCCGTCTGCGTGACCAGATTAACGCCCTGCCCGCCACCGAAGCATGAAGCCTGAATCCTTGCTCAAGAACGCCCTGAACTGGCAACCCGGCCGCAATACGACCGAGGGCGTGGTGATTGGCAGCATCGTGCGCATGGTGCGTAACCTGCCGGATTTCCCCTTCCCTGGCTGGAGTACGGAAAAAGTCCGTAACGGGGTGGCAGAAACCATCCTGCCTGTCATCAAGAGCATACGCGGCTATAAGAATGCAGCCTGCGTCGAGATGAGCGACCTGAGCTACGGTATCCGCCGCGCGCTGCTCACCCGCAAGCAACTCACCCCCTGCATGGCCGCCCGCCAGGATGGCTGCTATGTGGTCATTCCTCAGAAACGCCCGGTCTGCCTCATGGTGAACGAGGAAGAGCACCTCGTGGCTCATGCGTTCCGCAATGGCCTGAACTTCGATGATAGCCTGGATGAGCTGGAAGAGCTGGATGAAGCACTGCAGGAGCAGCTCACCTTTGCCTACAATTCCCAGAATGGCTACCTGACCAGCATTCCCTCTGAAGCAGGCGATGGCCTGCAGCTGTACTGCCTGCTGCACCTGCCCGGACTTGCCATTGCCAACATGATGAACCAGGTCACCAAGGCACTGGAAAAGCTTCATGTAAGCATTTCCCCCTACTTCTCCGACTCGCAGGATGACACCGGGCATCTCTTCGTGCTCTTCTCCATTCCCGGGCCCGAAGACAGCATCGAGGAAATCCAGGAAAGTTTCACCGATGTGGTGAACCACCTGGTGCGCCGCGAGCAGCAGGTGCGCCGCAAGCTGCTGAATACGCCCGGGCTCTATCTTCAGGATGCCATTGGCCGCGCCTACGGGCTGCTCACCAACTGCCGCAGGCTGAGCATCAAGGAACTGCGCGATGCCGTCTCTCTGCTGCGGCTGGGCACGCTGCAAGGGCTCCTCCGCTGGGAAGAGGACGAGCACACCATCCTGGTGGAACTCAACCGCTTCGGGCTGGAGCAAGCCACCATCACCGCCCTGGCTGAAGAACATGGCGACCCCGGGCTCTGCCTCCGCCGCGCCTCCGCCGCACGAGATTTCCTGAACAACCACCCGCACCACTTTTCTGATACCACCATATGAATAACAACTTCACCCCCCGCGCCCAACAGGTTCTCAACATAGCACGCCGCGAGGCCGACCGCTTCCACCACAACTACATCGGGGCGGAACACGTGCTGCTCGGCCTGCTCAAGCTGGGTCAGGGCGTAGCCATCAGCGTCATGGAGAACGCCGGGGTCGATATTGCCGACCTCACCCTGAAGATTGAGCAGAGCATTGTACCCGGCGCTGCCGCCTCCGAAGGAACACTGCCCTACACCCCGCGTGTGCGCAAAATTCTCATCCAGGCAGGAGAGGAAGCCAAGAAACTGCGTCACACCTACGTGGGCACCGAACACCTGCTGCTCGCCATGCTCCGCGATGAAGACGGCCTTGCCTGGCACAGCCTCATGTCCGCCGGGCTCACCTACGACTCCGTACGCCGCGGCGTGATGGAGGAAATCAACCCTGGTTTCGGCATGGATTCCACCCCCGGCAATGGCCCGCAGGACGATGCTCCCATGGATGGCCCGCACCGCCACCGCCGCGAAGAGGAGGAGGAAGAAGACAGCAATGCCTTCCTGCACCGCCAGACCGCCGGTAATAATTCCGCATCCTTCAACAACAGCTCCAACACCCCTGCCCTGAGCGCTTTCGGGCGCGACCTCACCGCCAAGGCTGCCGCCGGGGAAATGGACCCCGTCATCGGACGCCAGCAGGAGCTTGAACGCGTTATCCAGATTCTCTGCCGCCGCACCAAGAACAACCCGGTGCTGCTGGGTGAAGCGGGCGTGGGCAAGACCGCCATTGTCGAAGGGCTCGCCCAGCAGATAGCGGCTGGCGATGTGCCGGAATTTCTGATTGGCAAGCGGCTCATTTCGCTGGATATGGCTCTCATGGTGGCGGGTACCAAGTACCGCGGCCAGTTTGAGGAACGCCTTAAGGCCGTGATGGATGAAATCCGCAAGGAAAAGAACATCATTCTCTTCATTGATGAAATTCACACCCTCATCGGAGCTGGCTCCGCCGAGGGCACCATGGATGCCTCCAACATCATCAAACCCGCTCTTTCCCGCGGCGAGATGCAGGCCATCGGTGCCACGACGCTCAACGAATACCGCAAGCACATTGAAAAGGATGCCGCTTTCGAGCGCCGCTTCCAGCAGGTGCAGGTGAATGAACCCAGCGTGGAAGACACGGTGCAGATTCTCAAGGGCATTGCCCCGCAGTATGAGAAACACCACCATGTACACTACACCCCCAGGGCACTTGAAACTGCAGCTAATCTTTCCAAGCGCTACCTGACCGGACGATTCCTGCCCGATAAGGCCATCGACCTGATGGATGAGGCGGGGTCCCGCATGCGCGTAGCCATCATGACCCGCCCGAGCGATATCAAGAAGGAGGAGGGCGAACTGCGGCGGCTTGAAGCCGATAAGAAAGCCGCAGTGGACAAGCAGGATTTCGAGGCTGCAGCCCGCCTGCGCGATTCTATCAGGGAGCTTGAGAAGAAAATCGGCACTTCTGTGCAAAGCTGGAAAAAAGAAATGGATTCCAGCTACCTGGAAGTGACCGAAGACGACATCATGACCGTGGTTTCCAAGTGGACCGGTATCCCCCTGGCCCGCATGGAGGAAAAGGAGACAGAAAAGCTCCTGCGCATGGAAGAGGAGCTCAAGAGCAAGGTAATCGGGCAGGATATTGCCTGCTCCGCCATATCACGCGCCCTGCGCCGCAGCAGGGCCGATATCAAGGACCCGCGCCGTCCCATCGGTTCCTTCCTGTTCATGGGACCCACCGGCGTGGGCAAGACCTATCTGGCCCGCAATCTGGCCGAAATCATGTTCGGCACTGCAGAGGCGCTCATCCAGGTGGACATGAGCGAATACATGGAGAAATTCAGCACCAGCCGGCTCATCGGCTCGCCTCCCGGCTATGTGGGGCACGATGAAGGCGGTCAGCTCACCGAACGCGTGCGTCGCCGCCCCTATGCGGTGATTCTGTTCGATGAGGTGGAAAAGGCCCACCCGGATGTAATGAACCTGCTGCTGCAGGTGCTGGAGGAGGGCTGCATGACTGATTCCCTGGGACGCAAGGTAAACTTCAGCAACACAATCATTATCCTGACTTCCAATGTGGGAGCCAGTCTGGCCAGCCAGCAGAGCACCATGGGCTTCGGCGCCATGGCTCGCGAGGACGATGACTACGACAGCATGAAGGAGAAGATTACGGAAGCCGCCAAAAAGCACTTCCGCCCGGAATTCATCAACCGATTTGATGAACTCATCGTCTTCCGCATGCTCAACCGCCCGGATCTGGAGCGCATTGTGGAGCTGGAAGCGCAGAAACTCATCCGCCGCCTGGCCGACAAGCAGATTACGCTCACCCTCTCGCCGGAAGTCATCAGCATGCTGGTGGACAAAGGGTACGACCCGCAGTACGGTGCTCGCCCCATGCGCCGTGCCATCGAACGTCTGCTTGAAGACCCGATTGCTGAAGCCATCCTGCGCGGCGAACTGGTCGAAGGCTGCATGAGCCGGGCCATCCGTCCCGAAGGCACCAGCGATATCGCATTCGAGGAAGACAAGCCCAAACCCGCACCAAAGAAACGGGTTACGCGCAAGAAGAAACAATCATAAAAAAAGGCGGTGCCACGGAGCACCGCCCTTTTTTACGAAAAAAATCCTCAGCGTACCCACTTACCGGCACCGACGGGCAGTTTACCCTCGCCCACGGGCTGGTAACGGGTGGATTCCAGGTTGCCCCAGAGCCCCACATTGAACGCCTTGCGCCAGAAGCGGCTCATGCTGCGCCCGGTGTAACAGCCATAGCTCCAGCATTCGGCGTTGGGGTCAAAAACCTCGGGGTTGATCTTTGTAGCCAGGTCTTTCTCGTGCATCCAGGCGGTGGAAGCCGCCATGATATCATTGCTGTAATCGAGCATGAAGGCATGCGGGTTGCTATGCCCGAAATAGAAGAAGGCGGTAATGCGGTCCTTCTTGTTGAGAGGAGCCTTGTTGATAGCCTGATAGGCTTCCTCCGCAGAATCCACAAATTTGAAGCGTATGTTACGCTTGGAGGCCGTCTCCCGAATGCGGGAGATATAGTCAATCTGGTTTTCCTTGCCCCGGGTAATGTAGGACGGGCGGTAGACAATCCACAGGATATCCTTACCGGGATTGCGGGCAAGAGCCCCGTCAATATAGACCGTAGACGCGCGCACAAAATTGGCCCACCAGTTGTCATGAGCTGCAGGGCCGCGGAAATTCTCCCACGAACGCAGCGCCACCCCACCACAGAGCACCACTTCTACCGCCTGAGCCAGAGAGCACGCTGCCAGCAGCGCAGGCAGCAGGAAATTACGCATCGTCTTCATCGTTCCGGCGGCGAGCATAACGCAATCGCCCATGCGTGTCAAGACTGAGGGAACATACACTGCGTCAGCGGCGCGAAAAGGCTTGATTTCAGCAGGCATTGAGAGTAAAATCGCCGCCGTCATGACTGAATTGCCCAAGGCTTACGAACCGACCTTAGTTGAAGAAAAATGGCAAACCCGCTGGATATCAGAAGGTTGCTTCCACGCAGACCCCCAATCTGACAAACCCGCGTACAGCATTGTCATTCCCCCGCCCAATGTAACAGGTGTGCTGCACATGGGCCACGTGCTCAACAACACAATTCAGGACATTCTGGCACGCCGCGCCCGCCAGGAAGGCAAGGAGGTGCTCTGGCTGCCCGGCACCGACCACGCCGGCATTGCCACCCAGGCCCGTGTGGAAAAGGAACTGGCCAAGGAAAACCCACCCCGCACCCGCTTCGATGTGGGCCGTGAAGACTTTGTCAACATGGTGTGGGAATGGAAGGAAAAGCACGGCGGCATCATCATCAACCAGCTCAAGAAGCTGGGTTGCTCCTGCGACTGGGAGCGCGAACGTTTCACCATGGACGATGTGTACGCCCCGGAGGTAGCCCGTGTATTCACCGAGCTGTTCAACGAAGGGCTCATTTACCGCGGTCACCGCATGGTGAACTGGGATCCTGTGCTGCTCACCGCCCTTTCCGATGAGGAGGTAATCATGACACCCTCCAGGAGCAAGCTTTACACCATCCGCTACAAACTGGCAGACGGCAGCGGCCAGCTGCTGGTTTCCACCACGCGTCCGGAAACCATCATGGCCGACGTGGCCGTGGCCGTGAACCCGAAGGACCCGCGCTTTGCCCACCTTATTGGCAAGACGGTCATCCGCCCGCTGTGCGATGCCGAAATCCCCATCATTGCCGATGAGCATGTGGAAATCGACTTCGGTACCGGTGCTCTGAAGATCACTCCCGCCCACGACCGCACCGACTTTGAGGTGGGCATGAAGAATAATCTGGAAATCATCGATGTGCTCACCGCAGATGGTCACATCAACTGCCCCGGCTGCCCTGAGCTGCACGGACTGGACCGCTTCGTGGCACGCGAGAAATCCATTGAGCTCATCGAAGCCAAGGGGCTGCTGGAAAAAGTCGAGGACTACGAAAACAACGTGGGTATCTCCCAGCGCTCCGATGTGCCGATTGAACCGCGTCTGAGCATGCAGTGGTTCCTGAAATACCCCTGCGTGAAAGAAGCCGCCGATGCCGTAGCCAATGGCGATATCGTCTTCCGCCCTGCCCACTGGGCCAAGACCTATGCCCACTGGCTGGAAGGCATCCAGGACTGGTGCATCTCCCGCCAGCTGTGGTGGGGCCACCGCATTCCGGTATGGTACCGCAAGGAAAAGGCAGCCGAGCTTCAGGCCGCCACCAAGCTGGATGCACAGGATGCCGCTGCTGGTGATATCTACGTAGGCGTGAACCCGCCGGCCGACCCGGAGAACTGGGTGCAGGACGAAGACGCGCTGGATACCTGGTTCAGCAGCTGGCTGTGGCCCTTCTCTACCATGGACAAGGAATGCCTGGCCAAATTCTACCCCACCAGCGATCTGGTCACCGGCCCGGATATCATCTTCTTCTGGGTGGCCCGCATGATTATGGCCGGCTACCGCTTTGCCGGAGGCAAGCCGTTCGGCAATGTGTTCTTTACCTCCATTGTGCGCGACCTGCTGGGCCGCAAGATGAGCAAGAGCCTGGGCAACAGCCCCGACCCGCTCGACCTCATTGCCAAGTACGGCGCGGACGGTCTGCGCTTCGGTCTCATGCGCATTGCGCCCACGGGCACCGATGTGAAGTTCGACGAAAAACAGATTGAAGAAGGCAAGAACTTTGCCAACAAGCTGTACAACGCCGCCCGTTTCCGCATGATGCAGGGAGCTGCCAGCACCGAGCCGGCTCCGAAGTTCACCGCCGTACATATCGATATCCTCTCCAAGCTCAAGGAACTGCACGCTACGGTTGCAGACGGCCTTGGCAAGTACGAGTTCAACACCTACACCCAGGCACTCTACACCTTCTTCTGGAATGAATACTGTTCCCTGTTCCTGGAGGCAGTGAAGAACGACCTGCGCGAAGGCGACCCCGCCGTGAAGAACGCAACCCTCTTCACCATGGATACCGTGCTGCGCCACTATCTGGCCCTGCTCGCCCCCATCATGCCGCACATTGCAGAGGAACTCTGGGCCAGCCTGGGCTTTGCCAGGGACGGCAAGCCGCTCATGAGCACCACCCTGCCCAATGCTGAGGCCCTGCTTTCCGGTCTGGACAGCACCGGAATCTCCAAAGCCCGTGCCACCGCCACTGCGCTCTACGAAACCGCCAACAAGGCCCGTAACCTGAAAGCCGAATACAACCTGGCCACCAACCGCAAGGTGAAGTTCGTGCTCAAACCTGCCGGCGTACCGGTGGATGCTGACCTTGCTGCCCGTCTGGCTCTGCTGGCCGGCGCCCAGTCTGCCGAAGTGAACCCGACCTACGAGGCCCCCAAGGGTACCCCCACGGCACTGACTCCGCTGGGTGAGCTCTTCCTGCCGCTGGAAGGCCTGGTAGATGTGGATGCCGAACGCAGCCGCATCACCAAGGAACTTGAGAAGATGGCCAAGGAAATCGCCAGGAGCAAGGCCAAGCTCGGCAATGCTTCCTTTGTGGATCGCGCTCCCGCAGCCGTTGTAGAACAGGAACGGGCACGCCTGGCCGACTGGGAAGCCAAGACGGCTCAGTTGGAAGCCATGCTCAACGCCCTCAGCTGATACTCACCTGAAGACAAGTCACCACCATGGAGGCAGACCCATTCAGCAAGCTCACGGAGAAAGAGGCTGAGGAACTCTCTCTCTGCGGAATTACTACGGCGGTGCAACTGGCAAAAACTTCGCCGGAGGTTATCCTGCAGGAGTTAGAGACAGCCAAACGATTTTTCCCAGAAAAAAACTTCACTCTCAACGAGTCGAAACTCCAGGCCATCCATGAGATGTGTCTGCCGGTATTGAATGATGAGAGCAATGGTTCTGGTGCTAATCTTAACATTGAAAAAGTCGGGCCTACAACCGGATTCCGCACAAAGAGGCGTTCCAAGACTGATATCATCAAAGAGCAGAAGCTAAAGAAGTTCCATCAGAAGAAGATCATGCACAGTCCGGTATGCACCAATCATCCGCTTCTTGCAATATTTGCCTCTCTGGGAACACTTTTACTCGCCATCCCGGCTGTATCCATCGTGGTACTGCCCATCCTCATGATAACCAACAATCTGCCCGATTTTCCGCTTCCCCTGTTGGCATTCGGACTGATTGTGCTCCCGTGCGTGCCATACGTCTTCATTTCACGCGCGGCAACCTGCCCGGTGTGCCACATGCGACTCTTTACCTTCAGGGACTACGCCCGCAACCGTGCCGCAAACTATATTCCCGGACTTGGATATAACGTTGCAACCGCGCTTCATATTATCTTCTGTCTGCGTTATCACTGTCCCGGCTGCGGCACCCCCGTCAAGCTGATTGGGAAACATAAAGGGCATAGGGCTCACCACTAAACCTGCACCATGACCATGAAAACGGGACTCTGCTGTATTCTTCTCGGATTAAACCTCGTGTCTGCATCCGCGCAGGATATGCCCACTAACCATGCAGACATGGCCAAGGCAATCCTCAGTTTTTTATCCCGCACAGAACTGTGCCTTAATTCATGTCAGGACGAAGTATCTGTCAAGGCTGCTATTCCCCAGCTGAAGGAACTCAAGGCTGAGTGTGACAAGCTCGCTGCCGCCCAGCAGCAACTGCCGGAACCAACAGTGCAGGATTACATGACCGAGCACAACAACGCAGCCACGTTTAATACCATCTGGAAAGCAATCCGCGCACATATCGAACGTCTTGAAACAGCAAAAATCATGACCCGGGAAATGCGGGATATCCTGTATATTGCCCCGCCTGAGCAGAAGTAGCAACACAACAGGGTGTTGTTCCATAAACTTTTTTCTTACCCCGGGAGCACAACATCTTGTATAGACAGTTCATTTTCTGCACCACATCATCACATCGGCATTTAACACTTAGGAAGGGCTGAAATTTTGGGCTTGCAAAAATTACGCAAAGCCGTAATATCGTGAATGAACAGCCCCTCTTCTGATGATGAGCAGACAGTCCTATACTCCCTCCGATTCCCAGCATGAACAGGATGTGCAGCATCTTGCTGACTTTGTCCTCTTCTCCCAGCGCAGCTGCATTCTGCGTCTCTCTCCGGAACTGACCAAGGGTAAAGTCTCATTCCCCCAGTTCTTCCTGCTGGCATATCTGGCAGAAGAAGAATGCCTCTCCATGAGCAACATTGCCAAGATGATGGGACACTCCACCGCCGCTGCCACGGGCATGATTGACAAACTGCAGGAGCTGGGGCACCTGAAGCGTTACACAGCCTCGGCCGACCGTCGCAAGATTATGGTGCGCATCACCGAACAAGGCCGCGCCCTGGTGGCGCAGATGCGCGAGAACATTGCCACCGACCTGGCGCAGATGATGGCCCGCGAAGATTCCACCACCCCCATGGGCACAGCCCGCCGCGTCATTTCCCGCCGCACAGCTGCCGCCCGCAAGAACATGGCATAACATTTTACAACCATGAACCAGTATTCCCCCGGATATCTCGACGTTCTCAACAATTACCCGGAGAACTTTGCCCGATTCATCACCCGTATTCCTGGTGTTGCCACGACAACTGACCGCAATGCCGTCATTGCCTCGCTGACCCCCATGCACGAAGCCGTGCTGGCCGAAGGAGGCATTGCCACCAAGATGCTCCGCCGCGCCCAGCAGGTGCATGGCAACAAGGTAGCCCTGGTGGGCGACATAGGCTGTTCCTACCCCGTTGAAGGCGTAGACGGCCTGTTCTGTGGCGGCAAGGCAGACTGCTGCCTGGGCATCTATGTGGCCGACTGCGCTGCTGTGTGGATTTTCGATACCGTGACCAAGAGCCGTGCTCTGGTGCATTCCGGCAAGATGGGAACCCAGCAGAATATTGCAGGCGAAACGCTCAAGGCAATGTACAAGGTGCTGGGTGTGCATGCAGCCGACTGCATCGCAGTCATTTCCCCCTGCATACGCCCGCCGCACTACGAGGTGGATATTGTCAGCATGATTAAGCAGGAACTGGAGGAAGCCGGCATTGCCCCGCAGAACATTCACGACAGCGGGCTGGATACCGCGGCCGACCTGGAAACATTCTACTCCTACCGCGTGGAGAAAGGCAACACCGGGCGCATGCTGGCGCTCTTTGGCCGCAACCCGCAGTCCAGCGTCGAGTAAAGCATGCTGAAACAGAAGCAACTTCTGCGCCGGGAGGTACTGCAGAGGCTCAAAGCCGCTGCCGCTGCCGACCCGGCGCAACTGCGTTCTGCCCGTCTGAGACAAAAGCTTGCCCCGCTGCTGGCGGGAGACAGCAGATGCGTGGCTATCTACGCCCCTCTGCCCCATGAAGTGAACCTGCTGCCGCTGCTGCAGGAATACCCGCAGCACCGCTATGTGTTCCCGCTCTGTCTGCCGGAACACAAACTGCGCTTCCATCAGGTGTGCAAGCCCGGGCAGGAAATGATACCCGGAGCCATGGGTATCCTGGCACCGGCGGCACACACACCGGCAGTGGAGCCGCAGGAAATTGACCTGCTCATTGTCCCCGGTGTAGCCTTCACCCGCGCAGGCGAGCGCCTGGGCTACGGTGGTGGTTACTACGACCGCTACATCCCGCAATGCACCCGGGCACGAATCATCGCACTGGCGTTCGATGAACAACTGGTAGACACCCTGCCCACCGAACCCCACGATTTGCGCATTCCAACCATTATCACCACCTGTTGACTGGAATTCGCCTTTCCATCTGCAGGCAGCTGTGTTAGCATACCGGCATGCCAAGCGTGCTGATTAAGACATACGGATGCCAGATGAATGAACGCGACTCTGAACAGGTGGCGAGCATGTTCCTGGCGGGCGGCTATGAATTGACCAAAGATGAATCTCAGGCTGATGTGATTCTCATCAACACCTGCTCGGTGCGCGAAAAGGCCGAGCTCAAGGCGCTGGGCAAAATGGGGCTGCTCTGTGCCCGTCCCACCGCCAAGCCCTGGGTGGTCTACGGCTTCATGGGCTGCATGTGCCAGAGCCGCGCAGCCTCCTTATTCCGCGATGTTCCCCGACTCGACATTGTAACCGGCACACAGCAGTACCACAATGTCTACAAACTCTGCAACCGACTGCTCCGCAGCCGTCTGGGACAGCCCGGATTCGAACCTATCCGCCGCGGGGCGCACATCTGCGCCACCCAGCAGGAAGAAGGGTTCCAGAACGCCATACGCGACCACCTGCCACCCGCCGGCAACTGCACGGCATTCGTCTCCATCATGCAGGGTTGCGAAATGCGCTGCTCCTACTGCATTGTGCCCAGCACCCGTGGCTCCGAATGCAGCCGCCCGGAAGCCGACATCCTGCAGGAAGTGCGCGAACTGGCAGACCGTGGCGTGAAAGAAGTCACCCTGCTGGGGCAGATTGTGAACCGCTACGGCAAGGATGAACCCGTCATCAACGGCCGGGGAGCCTTTGTTCGCCTGCTCGAAAAGCTCAACGACATGGACGGACTGGAGCGAATCCGCTTCACCAGCCCGCATCCCATCGGTTTCCGGCAGGATCTGGTGAATGCCTACACCTACCTGCCCAAGCTGTGCAGCCACATCCACTTCCCCATGCAGAGCGGCAGCGACCGCATCCTGCAGCTTATGCGCCGTCCGTACAAAAACGAAAAATACCTCAAGCTCTGTGAAGACATGCGCGCCGCCCGCCCGGATCTCGCCATCACGACTGATATCATCGTGGGCTTCCCCGGCGAAACGCACGAGGATTACCTCGAAACAAAGGCAGCGGTCGAGCGCATCCAGTTCGATAACGCTTTCGTATTCCAATACTCCCCGCGCCGGGATACTGTGGCCGCAGCCATGGATAATCAGATTTGCCTGCGCGTGAAGGAAGAACGCAACCACGACCTGCTCGAAACAGTGAACCGCATTGCCGTGGCGCGTAACCAGGCGCTGGTTGGCACATCCCAGAGCATTCTGGTGGAAGGCCCCAGCAAGAACAACCCCGACCGCCTGCAGGGCCGCACCTCACAGAACAAGCCGGTCATCATTCCCGGCGGCTCGGCAGAAGTGGGCACTATCGTTCCCATCCGCATCACTGAGTGTACTGGCTTCACCCTCTACGGCGAAGTGGAATGAAGCGTCTCCTGGCAGTCCTGCTCCTCATCGTCAATCCCCTGCAGGCAGAGGGATACCCCTGGAGCAATGCCGCCCCGGCTGAAATCGCAGCAGCCTCCCTGCACCCCGACCAGGTACTGGATGAAGAACCCTGCAACTGGCGCCCGGTGCTCAGCCCGATTGTCTGCCCCATGGTGCAGCACTGCACCAGCGCCCGCGAAGCCACGCTGCACATTGCGGCCAATCTGGGCAGAATCACGGGCGTATACTATACCCCGCAGCGCAGGAAGCACAACATGAACGCGCTGGAAGCACTGGCCGAAAAGAAGGTTTCCTGCACCGGGCAGAGCATCCTGCTCATCTGCGCCCTGCGCAGCGTGGACATTCCGGCCCGGGCGGTGGGTGTGCTCTGCTGGAATCACATACGGGGCAATCACACCTGGGCAGAGGCATGGTTCGATGGTGCCTGGCACATGATTGAATTCAACGAGCAGTCATTCAACACACCCTGGGTTATGGAAAATATCGGCATGCTCGACAGCCGCATACCCTGGCAACGCATCAAAGCCGCTACCCCGGCCGGGAAAAGCCGGTGGTACCTGCCGGAGCAGCCCCGGGTTCCCGCCATTCCTGCGGAAGATGTGACCACACGCTACATGGAGCTGGCCCGCCAGCACTATGCGAAAAGCGGCATGAGTGCCGATTACCAGCATCTGCTGGTGGATTTGCAGCCACGCAGCAGCACCCCGCCCATGGTGGAACTCCTCAACGACAAGCAGGAAATCGTCTCCAGCCTGCGACTCCCCGCCCTTTCGGATGATATGCGCTACTTCACCCGCATGCAACTTCCGCGCACGGGCCAGCACTACCTGCGCATCGAAGGTCGCCGCAACATAATTCCCATCAGTGCCACGGCAGAACCGGTGCAGATTGTGCGGCTGCGTTAATTCTCGAACAATTTCTGCTCCAGAGCCTTAGCAGCTGCTGCCACTTCGGCCTTGTGCTTGCTCTGTCCCTCGGCACAGCCAATCTCGCGCCCGCTCCAGAACACACGGGCGCGGAACGGCCCTGCCGGTTTCTGCTCATCCACCAGTTCAATCACGTACTTAGGGCCTTCGTTGTTAATGGACTGGAGCTTTTCGAGCAATTCGCCCTTGTAGTTAACCGAAATCAGAGTGTGTGCCTTATCCAGGCTCTCCTGCATGAGCATCAGAGTCACCTTGCGCGCAGCGTTGTAGTTGGAATCCATCATCACCGCTCCAATCACACTCTCAAAAGTATTTGCCAGAATGGAAAGAGCCTTGCGCCCTCCGTTTGCTTCAAGCTGCGGGCTGAGCGTCAGCTGCTCACCCCAGCCCAGCCGGGCAGCCAGACCAGATAAATGAGCGCGGCTCACAATGGCAGAGCGCATCTTGGTAAGCTCACCCTCATCGGCCTTGGGGTAACGGGTAAAAAGCTCGCGGCTCACCACCAGCTCCAGCACGGCATCGCCCAGGAACTCCAGACGCTCGTAATTCAGGTTGGTGCTGCGCTTCTGGTCGCTGCTCGGGTGAGTGAGGGCCTGCTTCAGCCACACCTCATCGGTAAACACGTAATCCAGACTCTTTTCTACCACGGCTCTGTCCATGCGCCGCATTCTACCACAACTCCAGCACCTTGGCGAGCGTTATTGCCGGCATTCACTCTGTCATGTGCCCGATTTCTCTTGATTTACCGGGCTTTTAGCGTTAGAATCGCGCGCATGACCACTGAGGAGAAAAAAGACTTCATCCGCGATATGGTAGCAAAAGACCTGGCCGAGGGCTATTGCGAGGTGCCGATTACGCGCTTCCCCCCGGAACCGAATGGCTACCTGCACATTGGCCACGCCAAGGCCATCTGTCTGGATTTTGGTCTTGCCAGGGAATATGCGCACCTGGGGGCCGTGTGTCACCTGCGTTTCGACGACACCAATCCCTGCAAGGAAGACATCGAGTTCGTGAACTCCATCCAGGAAGATATCCACTGGCTCGGCTTCGACTGGGGTGAGCACCTTTACTGGGCATCCAACATTTTCGATTTCTATTACGACTGCGCCGTGGCCCTCATCAAGAAAGGGCTGGCCTATGTGGATCTGCAGGACCGCGAAACCATGCGCCAGCAGCGTGGTAACCTGGTGACTCCCGGTATCGAATCCCCCTACCGTAACACCTCGGTGGAGGAAAACCTGGCTCTGTTTGAAGCCATGAAGCGCGGGGATTACGCCGAGGGTGCCGCCGTACTGCGTGCTAAAATCGATATGGCCAGCAGCAACATGAACATGCGCGACCCGGTGATTTACCGCATCTCCTACGACCACCACCACAACACGGGCAACACCTGGTGCATCTACCCGATGTACGACTTCGCCCACCCGCTGGAAGATGCCTACGAGCACATCACCCACTCGCTCTGCACGCTGGAGTTCGAAAACCACCGCCCGCTCTACGAATGGGTCATCGATAACTGCCCGGTACCGGCAAAACCCAAGCAGCGCGAATTCTCCCGCCTGAACATCACCTACACCGTG
The DNA here is from genome assembly GCA_017521145.1 of Akkermansia sp. Classification (GTDB taxonomy): domain Bacteria; phylum Verrucomicrobiota; class Verrucomicrobiia; order Verrucomicrobiales; family Akkermansiaceae; genus Akkermansia. The sequence goes on from JAFXDR010000059.1 coordinate 24,683, forward strand.
ATGAGCAAGCGCAAGCTGCGCCAGATGGTGGAAGAAGGTTACGTGGCAGGCTGGGACGACCCCCGCATGCCCACTATCTGCGGCATGCGCCGCCGCGGCTACCCCGCCAAAGCCATCGTGGATTTCTGCGAGGGCGTGGGCATCACCAAGTTTAACGGCAATACTGATGTAGCCCGTCTGGAAAACGCCGTACGCAATGAGCTGAACGCCGAAGCAGAGCGCCGCATGGCCGTACTCAAGCCGCTCAAGCTTGTGCTCACCAATGTGCCCGAGGACTTCGAGGAAGAGGTTGAAGTGGTCATCAACCCCGAAAAGCCGGAGCTTGGCAACCGCAAGCTGATGCTCACCAGGGAGGTCTGGATTGAGCAGGACGACTTCATGGTGGAACCGCCCAGGAAATACAAGCGTCTCTCCCCCGGGGCCTGTGTGCGTCTGCGCGGTGGCTACTACATGATCTGCACCGGCTACACCGCCGATGCCGAGGGTACCGTGACCGAGGTGCAGGCCGAAATCATCCCCGGCACCGTGGGTGCCAACCCGCCGGAAGGCATCAAGTGCAAGGGTGCCATCCACTGGGTATCGGCCAAATACGGTATGCAGGCCGAGGTACGCCTCTACGACCGACTGTTCAAGGACGAAGCGCCGGATGCCAACGAAGAAGGTTTCCTGGCCTCGCTGAACGCCGACTCACTGACCGTGCTCAAAAATGCCATGGTGGAGCCCGCGCTGGCAGCAGCCCCGGCCGAATTCCTGTGCCAGTTCGAACGCACCGGCTACTTTGTGGCCGACCGCTACGACCACAGCGCCGGGCATCCCGTGTTCAACCGCTCCGTGGGTCTGCGCGATTCCTGGGCCAAGATGAACAAGTAAGCGTTTCCCTCATGAAGCACATCGAATTCACCGCCTCCAACGGCACTTTCGATATCAACGATTTCATCAATCGCTGCGATGCCGCCACCATGGGCGAGGAGCTCCCCCCCGCACCTGCACCGGAACCGGAGCAGGTGGAGCTTCTCCCCTGCTCCGTGCCTGTGGCCGATGGCAGCGACCCCATCGTTTATTCCCCGCTGGAGGAGGTAATTGAGGACTTGCGCATGGGCAAGCTCATCCTCATGACAGATGACCCCCACCGCGAAAATGAGGTAGACCTTGTCTGCGCCGGGCAGTTTGCCACCCCGCAGAATATCAACTTCATCGCCACGCACGCCCGCGGTCTCATCTGCGTGCCCATGGCACACGAACGCGTAGATGCCCTGGGGCTGCCCATGCAGGCCCAGCACAACACCGAAAAGCACCACACCGCCTTTACCGTGAGTGTGGATGCCAAGGAGGGTATCACCACCGGCATCAGCGCCTTTGAACGTTCCA
>JAFXDR010000060.1 GCA_017521145.1 Akkermansia sp.
GCCCTTGGCCGCGATGAACTGCACGACTCAGTGGGTCTGATGACCGGCGTGGAATACGATATCTCCGATCGCGTGAAGGTATATGGCCGCGTTTCCTGCGCCAGCAGTGAGCACCAGCGCGCCCGCAAGGAGCTCATGGTGGGCACCACCCTGCGTCTGGTTCCGAATCGCCCGGACGACTATTTCGGTGCCGCGTTCGGTGTATACAAGGGTGCGGACACCTATGAAAGCCGCCTGGTCAACGAGTATGAGAAGGTGCTGGAGTTCACCTACCGTGTGCAGCTCAACAGCTACCTCTCCATTGCCCCGTTCTACCAGCTCTACATCGACCCCGCCTACCGCAGCGTGAGCACCGTGAGTGCTACGGGCATCCAGGCTCACTTCCTGTTCTGATCTGACTCAGATTTTACAAGAGGAGCCGCACAATCGTGCGGCTCCTCCTTTTTTGTCAAAACAGCATAAATTGCCGGAATTGCACCGATATTTGCTTGCTTGTGGGGCAGTTTCGTATATAATGAAACCACTTGCTATGATTGACCAGTTACGCAAACGACTTCTGGACCGGGAAAACCCGGTGCGCATTCATCTTATTGGCGTGGCAGGTGCCGGCATGAGCGGCATTGCACGCATGCTCCTGGAAATGGGGCACCGGGTGAGCGGCTGCGACCGCGTCACCAGTGAAGAAACCGAACGCCTTCAGCAGAGCGGTCTCGTATTCGCCTGCCCGCACACCGCCGATGCTGTGGCTGATGCAGAAATTGTCATTTACTCCAGCGCTATCCGTGAAGACAACGTGGCGCTGGCCGCAGCCCGCAAGAACGGCTGCCAGTGCCTGCGCCGTGCGGAATGTCTGGCCGCCATCCTGAACAACAAGAAAGGCGTAGTAGTCGCAGGCACCCACGGTAAGACCACCACATCTGCCTTGACCGCCCACCTGCTCCGCGAAGCCCGCCTGCGCCCCTGCCACTATGTAGGAGCTGAAATCCCTGTACTCGGGGCCAATGCCCACTGGAATGCCGACAGCGACTACCTGATTGCCGAGGGTGATGAATCAGACGGCACGCTGGTCAACTACATCCCCGAGCACAGCATTGTGCTGAACGTGGAGGCCGAACATCTGGATTTCTACCGCGACCTGGATCACATTAAAGAGGTATTCCACACCCTGTGCCGCCAGACCCGCGGCAAGATTTTCTACTGCAAGAGCGATGCCGGTGCCGCCGATGTCTGCGGCCAGTACTCCAACAGCGTGTCCTACGGCTGGGCAGATGCCGACTACACTGCCACCAATGTGACTGTAAAACGCGGCCGTACCCTCTACACCGTAAACTACCAGGGTAAGAAAATCGGGCGAGTGGAGCTGGGCATCCCCGGCCGCCACAATGTGCTCAACTCCCTGGCTGCTACCGCCGCAGCCCTGGAAATGGGGGCCGACTTTGCCAGCATTGCCCGTGGGCTTGCCTCCTTTGCCGGTGCCCGCCGCCGTTTTGAAACCAAGTACCTTTCCAAGGATTACCGCATTGTGGATGACTACGGCCACCACCCCACGGAAATTGAAGCCACGGTGCAGACAGCGTTGAGCCTGAAACCGGAGCGACTGGTCATCTTCTTCCAGCCACACCGCTACACGCGCACCAAACTGCTGCGCGATGATTTCGGCCGTGTTCTGCAGAATGTCGACAAACTGTTCGTGGCAGATGTATACCCCGCCAGCGAACTGCCGATTCCCGGCATCTCCGGCCAGACCATTGTGGATGCCGTGCAGGAGCACGCCCCGGTGGATGCCACTTTCCTGCCGGAAATGGCCAAGGCGCACTACGTGGTGGGCAATCAGCTGAAACCCGGCGACCTCTTCCTGACGCTGGGTGCCGGCAACGTGCACGAAGCCGGCGCAAAGATTGCCAAGGATCTGCGCCTGCTCACTGAAATGCTTAACGAATGCGGCAAGGATATCCCCGCCCGCCTGTACGAACCCATGCGCAAGCATACCACGCTTGGAGTGGGCGGCGTGGCCCAGTTCTGGATTGAGCCTTCTACTTTCCAGGAAATGCAGGAGGTTGTCAACTTCTTTAAGGACCGCAACATTCCCGTACATGTCGTAGGCCGCGGTTCCAACCTCGTGGTGCGCGAAGGCGGCATCCGTGGCGCTGTGGTGCACCCCTCTGGTGGCGAATTCGACAAGCTCGAACTCGTCAACGCCACCACAATTGTGGCAGGAGCCGGAGTGAAGCTCAAGAAACTGGCAGCCTTTGCAGCAAAGAACGGTATCGCCGGCTTTGAGTGGATGGATGGCATCCCCGGCTGTGTGGGCGGCAGTCTGCGCATGAATGCCGGCTGCATGGGCAGCGAAATGTGGAATGTGTTCTGCTCTGCCACTGCGCTGGATGAAGATGGCGACGAGGTCGAGTTCGTCAAGGGAGAAATGGAACCTGCCCGCTACCGCAGCATTCCCGATTTTGAACACAACATGGTGGTACGGGCCACATTCTGCGGCACACCGGGCAACGCTGCCGAAATCGAACGAGCCATGGAAGATTACCGCGCCCGCCGCAAGAATTCCCAGCCGCTGGAACCCAGCGCTGGCTGCACCTTCCGCAATCCGGAGAGCATTCCCGCCGGCAAGCTGATTGATGAGCTGGGATTGAAGGGCTTCAGCATAGGCGGTGCTCAGGTTTCCACCAAGCATGCCAACTTCATCATCAACACCGGCAACGCCAAGGCTACCGATGTAACCGAACTCATTAACCACATCGAGCGGGTTGTCAAGAAGGAACGCGGCATCGTGCTGCAGGAAGAGGTGCAGGTCATTGGCGACCGCGAGGCTCAATTCTAAAACACTTTATCCACCATGAAAGAACTGAAAAAGGATACGAAGATTGCGCTGCTGATGGGCGGCCCGGGGTCGGAACGCGATGTTTCTCTGGCCTCTGGCAACGGCGTGCTGGAAGCTCTGCGCAGCGAAGGTTTCACCAATGTGATTCCCGTGGTTGTCGATAGTGAGCGCCCTGCTATTCCCGAAGGCACCGAGCTCTGCTACAACATGATTCACGGCACCTATGGCGAGGACGGCGGTCTGCAGTCCTATCTGGAAGAAATAGGCATGCCCTACACGGGCGCCGGCTCCGCCACAAGCCGCAACTGCTTTGATAAGGTTCTTACCAAAAAATTCTTCATTGAGGGTAAGGTGCCGACCCCCCTCAGCGAAACCATAGCCGCAGGCCAGATGCCCTCCCTGCCCGTCCCCTGCGTTATCAAGCCCCCGTGCGAAGGGTCTTCCGTGGGGGTACACATTGTGCACGATGCCGCAGAGCTCCCCGCCGCTGTGGCCGATGTTGCCAGATATGGCAAGGACATCCTTGTTGAAGAATACATCAAAGGCAAGGAACTTACCGTGGCCATTTTCAACGGCGAAGCCCTGCCGGTGGTACATATCTGCCCACGCAGCGGGTTCTACGATATGAACAACAAGTACCCCTCGCTTTATGGAGGCGTAGGCTCAGACTACATCTGCCCTGCCGATATCAGCGAGGAGGAAACAAAGGCCGTGCAGGCGGCTGCAGTTGCAGCCTACAAGGCTCTCAACGTGGAGGTGTACGGTCGTGTGGACGTGCTGCTTACCGATGACGGTAAGCCCTATGTGCTGGAAATCAACACTATTCCCGGCATGACCGGGGCGTCCCTCTTCCCCAAGGCTGCGGCCGCAGCCGGCATATCCTACGGCGAACTCTGCACCCGCATTGCGGAAGTTTCCCTGAACCAGCCGCGCGGCTGATTTTAACACCTGCCCGCGGCTTCCTGCATGAAGAATCGGAACAAATACCGCAGCCATTTCAGCGACGAGCACGAGGCATCTGCCAATGTCAAGGTGCTTGAAGCGGCGCTTTCGCTCAAGCACCGCATCTTCAGCATTGTGGCACTGCGACGCGGCTTACGCCGTCTGCGCCGGTTCCTGCTCATCCTCCTGGTTCTCATTCCTGTTCTCGGGGGTATTTTCTGGGGCGGTAAGACTGCGGTAGAAAAGGCATATAGTCTCAGCATCGACAAAGTGAGTTTTGATGCCCGCCAGAAGCTCATTTCCAAAGAGCAGGCCATGAAAATTCTGGGTATTGAAGGCTCCATCAACATGGCCACCTTGAATACGGGTGCTATGCAGGCAACGCTGGAAGCAGACCCATGCATCGAATCTGCCCACATCCGCGCGGAACTGCCGGATACACTCCACATTGAAATTAACGAACGCATCCCCGTCGTGTATGTCGAGCAGGAAAGCGGTGCAGATACGGGTAACCGCGTACGTTTCTTCATGGACCCGACGGGTAAATTATTCCCGGTCATGCCTGAATATCACCGCAATTTCATGGGGGTTCCCGTGTGGTACCTCCAGCCGGGAGATGTGGCAGAGTTTAAAGCAGGCAGCACAATCGGAGAAGAAAAACGACGCCCGATTGTTGAATTGGTAGCTGCAGCCAACCGTTATAATCTGATTGAAATACCCGCTATTCGAGAAATTTTCCGGCCTAAGGAATGGAAACTCATCCTTACTCTGGAGAATGGTTCAGAAGTTCTCATGCAGGTATACGATATCAAGGGGCAGATGGAACGGCTGGCCATGATATTGGAGCACTGCCGTGCCACACAGCGCAGACCTCGCAGCATCAATGTCATTCCCCGCATCAACCCCACCGTGATATATGCTGATGCTGCCACCTCAGAATAACAAAATTTGAACCTTTTGACATTGACCGTGAGGGCAACTCTGTGATAACATGTCCTAAAGGTGCCAGAGTCACCACAATACATGTTATGAAGGCGAAAATCATGGATCTTGCAGAATACGTGCCTGGTGGCAAAAAATGGCCGGGCTGGCTGCTCAACATTGGAGAACGTATACTCGGCTTCCATATTTTCAATACAGCCCATTCCATGGTTGAGGAAGAACTGGAGGCTGGCAGCACAGAGAATTTCTTCCGTCTGGCGTGCAAGCATCTGCCTCTTAACTACGAGGTGACAGGCCTGGAAAACATTCCCGCAGAAGGCCCCTGCGTCATTGTCAGCAATCATCCCCACGGTATGTCCGATGGTCTGATGATTGGAGATATTGCCATGAAAGTGCGTAGTGATATACGCATCGTGGTTAATGATTTCCTGCACTGTGTGCGCGGCATGCGTCCCTACCAGATAACGGTAGACGTCTACGGCGGAGACGCCGCCAAGCAATCCAACATGAAAGGCATGCGGGAAATCATCAAATGGCTTCGGGACGGGCATTGCCTCATCCTGTTTCCCAGCGGCTCAGCAGCATCGTGGAGCCCCAAGGACGGGCGCGTGGTAGAAGACCCCTGGCAGGTCAACATGGCGACCATCATCCGCAAGATGGGTGCACCGGTTGTTCCCATGCACTTCTCCGGACAGAACGGCCCCCTGTTCCAGATGGTCACCCAACTGTGCAAAGATAAGCGTTCTGCGCTTCTTCCCCGCGAAATCAAGCGAGATCGCCGCACCTTGCATCATGTAAAAATAGGCAGGCCCATACCTGCCAGCCGCATGGAGATACTGCCGGACGATGCCGCTCTCTCTGATCACCTGCGTCTCAGCAGCATGATACTTCGTTATTCCGCGGAACCAGCCAGTCATTCCAACCCGGAGCCCCGCCCCATGGTCGAAATTGACTCACCGGAATCCCCTGAGGTGTTACAACAGGAATTGGATTCGCTCCCGCAGGATGAGCACCTGCTCTATACGCACAGGGGAACAGGCATGCAGATTTTCACAGCCAAAGGCTGCGACATCCCTCACATGCTGCACGAAATAGGAGTGCAGCGCGAAATCACGTTCCGAGCCGTTGGCGAAGGTTCCGGCCTTGCATGCGATACAGATGAGTATGACCAGTACTACGAACATCTCATCATGTGGGATCCCGCTGCAAAACGGCTGGCCGGCGCCTATCGCATGGGCAGGACTGATGAGATTGTGAAAGCCAGAGGGGTCACCGGCATATACAATACCGAATTCTTCACACTCGGAAATGATTTTGTCAATTACGTCAAGAACGGACTGGAGATGGGGCGGGCCTTTATTACTGCTCCCTACCAGAAACACCCCGCATCGCTTGACACATTGTGGATGGGCATTGGGCGATTCGTATGCAAATATCCACACTATCGGTATCTTTACGGGACAGTCAGTGTTTCTTCAGATTACTCCGTGCGCTCCCGCACGCTCATACATGAGTATCTTAAATGCCATTGTATGAATAACCAGCTGGCAAAGCATGTGCAGGCAAAGACCCCGCCGGCAAACATGGATCTGCTGAGCGAAGACGCGCGGCTGCTCCCCACGGGCCTGAACGATTTACGCCTGCTTTCTGCCATGGTCAGCGATACGGAACCTGGTGGCCAGAGCATCCCGGTTCTGTTGCGCCAATATCTGCGCCTTGGGGGTGAAATGGTTTCATTCAACGTTGATAGCGAATTCGGCGATACTCTGGATTGTCTCGTTCTGGTAGATTTACACCGTGCACCGGAACGGCTCATCACCCGATACTGCGGCGCACCACTAAATTCTGCAGGCGAAGCATCGGGAGAAGCTTGACAACGGAGTAGCATTCAGGCATTATTATTTTCGTTCATGGGGAAGAATCATATGAAAAAAAACAAGAGGCGTTCCAGATTGGCTCTGGCTCTTATCCTGGGGAGTCTTACCCAGGTGAATGCATCTGCCGCTAATCTGATGCCATTGCCGGAAAATATCTTTGAAAACAAGGAGAATACAAATCCGGTACTGGATGTCACCAAACGTGCTATCAGTGTCATCGGGGGGGATGGCCCCGAGATCCCTGACACCCTGAAAGTGACGAATACCAATGGCACCATTTCCTATAACAAGGAAAAGAACGCATTCTTCTATACAGCAGATAAGGAAACTCCTATCAGGCTGCGTACCGACAGCGGATCCGACATCCACACCCCTACCCTGGAAGCCCACCTCAACACGAGCGAAGCAGTGCTTTCCGGCCCCATGACAATCTACCAGGATGAAATTCTGGTGCGCAGTGAAGAAGGCGGTTACTACAACTGGAAAGACAACCGCACGGCAGTAAGCAAGGTCCGACTCAAAATGCACGGGTTGCTCATCCGAGGTTCCCGCATTGAGTACAATACAGACGTTGAAGGCAAGGAATACATCACTGTGTACGACGCATACGTCACAGTAGACGATGTAGAAAAGCCCTCTGCCTGGGTAGGCACAGGTACTCTTACCGTTTATCCTGGTGACTATGGCCGGGTATCCCGTCTCAGTATAGCAACAGATGATGCAGATTACACCGTTCCTGTGCTGGGGTGGTTTACTTTCTCCCACTCACTCAACCCTCGTGAAGGTTATCTACCCGGAGTCGGCTCGAAGTCCCACTGGGGTGCCTATCTGGAAAACAGCTACGGCATTCTGTTCGGAAACCGCCGCGTAGACGGATTCATGCCCACGGCAGATTATCTGGCCACGCTGCACCTCGACTACCGCACACGCCGAGGTCTGGCTTACGGTCTGGATCTGGAAGACATCGCCATGACCGATAAGCATGAGGACATGACAGGTTTCTCTGCCTATTTCCTCTCTGATGACGACCCGAACGTAAACCCCACCGACACCCCGAGGGAACCAATTGACCGCCAACGTTACCGCATTGCCTTACAGGCGCTGTGGGATATTTCCCCGGAAGCAGACAAACGAGCCAAGTGGCAGGTTGCTACCAATATCAACATTCTGAGCGATCGCTACGTACTGCGTGATTTCTTTGAAGATTTCAGCCAGATTGATGACAAACCGGATAATACGGTGAGATTACTGCGCCGGACTGATACCACGCAGAGCATGATTTACACACGCTTTGCGCCCAATGATTTCTACGAGACGAATGAACGCCTTGAAGCCTCGTTCTACCGTGTACGTTCGGCTATTGGCAATACTGGTATCAACTACGAAACCAACAACTCTGCCAGCATCATGAGGCAGTATCTGCCCCATGAGTCACGGCTCGCATACAAAACGCAGATTGACCAGCTTCGCGATGGTAAGTTGAAAGAATACTACACGCACATGATGAATTCGGAGAGCTTTGTGCGCGTCAACACTACTCACGAATTCACCACTAATCTGACAGCATTTAAATTCCTGAACATCACCCCCAAAGCGGGCGGAGCCTACACAGGCTACTACGATGTGGGCGGTATTGGTACAGAAAACCGCTTCCTTGGCTATGTCGGCTGTGATTTCAACATGAAATTCCACAACCGCTACCCTGACTTCAAGTGGAAATCCTTTGGGCTGGATGGTCTGAATCACCTGATTCAGCCATACGCCACCTATTCACAGGGCTCCATTTCATCATCCAACAGTCTGGTTCCTCAGATTGATACGTGGTCCAGTCTCTGGAGCGGCAATACCTCACCCATGCCGCTTGATATGGCAGGATTCACCTCCATTGACAGCTGGGGCAACTGGCACGTTTGGCGTATGGGCATGAAAAATGTCCTCACCTCCCGCATTGAAGATGACCGTATCCGGGTGCTGCTCTGGGATACATTTGTGGACTACAATGTTGACAACCCCAATTCCGACAGCAATTTCTCCAACCTGTACAACGTCATCAAGTTCTATCCTTCGCGAAGAATGGAGTTCTCTCTTTATTCCCAGACTCCCACTATCGACAACGGCGCAGGATACACAGAATATGGCTCCAGCTTACGCCTGATTCCCTGTGCATGGCTGGAAACGTATCTTTCATACCGCAGTATTCAGGATCACCCGCTCCTGGAGGATGCCGAGCAGGTTTCGCTGCGGGCAAACGTGAGAATCAACGAAAAATACACATTCTCTGTCCAGTGGTACTATGATATCGAATCTGGCACCATGCCCATTCAGCAATATGCCATATTCCGCCACGTTGGAGCCTGGTATATCGGCGCCAATATCTACATGCGCGACAATGGCGGCAAGAAAGAAACAGGTTTCGGTCTTTCCTTCACACTTGGTGAAACAGCTACAACCCTGCCGGTCGATTTACTATAAATAAGCCGGTTCACAATCTTCAAAAGCCCGTGTCCTGATAACACGGGCTTTTATTTTTGGCACAGAACTCGTTGACAAGATCAGGAAAAACGGCTAAACTGCGCACATGCTGACGAGCATACAGGAAAATCTACTGCTGGGCGGAGGACTCTCCCTTCTGGCAGGCCTTAGTACAGGTATTGGTGCAGCGCTTGCGCTTTTTGTCAAGCGAACCGATACACGCATGCTCACATTCGCACTCGGCGCAAGCGCGGGGGTCATGGTCTACATCTCGTTTATGGAGCTCATGCCCGCTGCAAGTGAAATGCTTGCCGTGAATGCCAGATGGGCCGTCACACTCGCCTTTTTCGGCGGCATGGCTATGGCCTGCCTGATTGACCGACTCATTCCGGAAGACGAGAACCCGCACGAAATCCCGGATCCGGGCTGCATGGAATGCGTCAAAGCAACAGGTGAATTTGCAGGCAATGCCAAGTTGCGGCGTTCAGCCCTGCTCTTCACCCTGGCCATCGCCATACACAATTTTCCGGAAGGTATCGCCACCGTTGCATCTGCCTTTGATAATACAGGCATCGCCACATCCGTAGCGCTTGCCGTGGCTATCCATAACATACCCGAAGGCATTGCTGTAGCACTTCCCCTGCTCTACGGTACAGGCAACCGCCGGAAAGCTTTTGGCTGGGCACTACTTTCCGGCCTGGCTGAGCCACTGGGAGCACTCGTAGGCATGCTGATTCTGCTTCCTTTCCTGAGCCCTGCGTTGCTCGCTGTGCTTTTTGCAACAGTGGCCGGAATCATGGTGTACATATCATTTGACGAACTACTCCCCATGGCAGAGCGATGGGGACACCACCACCTGAGCATCTACGGCGTTGCCACTGGAATGCTGATCATGGCGCTTGTACTTTAATTTACAGCGCCCCTGGTTTCCAGAATAATGCGGCGTGTGCAGCCGTTACGCCCCTCATGCTCAGGTACCGGGTGCGAAGTAATGCTGCCGATCGATGCCCCATATCCTCCTGCAGACGAGGAAAATCGTGAAAAAACTTCGCATGGTAACTGGCAAAGGTGTGGCGAAGCACATCCTGCTGCCAGGGAATCAACCCGGCTGTCTTTCGCAAGCATCGCCACCGGCGTTCCCAGTTGGGTGGGCAAATATCCCCCTCTCTCATGCCACTCTCGCATAACCATGTCCGCAATACCGGCTGAATCTCAATATGGCGTATTCCTCCGGTCTTCGAATGAACCGGGCTCAAGGTTACAACAGATTCTTCCCAATCTATATCGTCCCAACTCAGGCGGGTCACCTCGACCGGTCTCACCCCGGCCCAAAGCATCAGGCCGAGCGCTGCCATACAGGGACGGTGGCGCGATATTCGCACGATTCTCAACAGACGCCTGATTGAGTCCCATGATAGAGGAATTATCTCATGCTCTTGCAAAGCAGGCGGAGTTAACAATGCAACCGGATTTACCAGGCACCATTCCTGGCGTCGGCAATACTCAAACACCCCATGAAGAATAATCCGTATTTTGTGCTGCTGACGCGGCGTTTCAACCGTTGAAATCAACCGGGCACATTCGGCTCTCCCGATACTCTGCACGCTACGCTCGGCCAGACCTGGCACACTGCGCATAAGCCGCATGCAAACGCCACGGATTTCAGCCAGGGTTCGTGGTCGTCGTCCCTGCCGTGCCTGGATAGATTCCTCCACAGCCTGCCGGAAACTTATCCTTTCGCAGTCCTGGTTCTCCAAATAAGATATAGTCTGCCTCAAAACACGAAGCAGCTGCCCATTATTTATTGTTGTTTTATTCTTGCTCATATCTTTCTGTTCAAGGCTTTCTGGATTGTTAATCCGCCGTCAAGAACAAAATGATATGCGGCTTATAATTTCGCTGTAAAGAACAGTTTGTGAATGGACAGGCAACTAGCGATGTCTTTATTGATATAAAGAAAGTAATATATGATTCACTCACTATAAACCGTCATACATCCTATAACAGAGTTTATTTACGCTGAGCGGATTAACAATCCGCTAATCTAACCATGCAACAACAAACAAACAACAGATGAGAAAAGCCCACACATTTCGAAGCACAAGCATGATGGATTGGTTCATGAACGAACTGATGAGAGACTGGAACATTGACCGGACTTCAGTCATTAAACTATCTCTCTACCTGTTTGCCATTCATTCACACAAGAGAGGGAGTAAGCAGTATGATTTATGGAAAGTTGTGCGAGAGCTGGAAGAAATGGCACCACCCGACTTCCCCGACTATGCAACATTTGCGGATTAAGCTTATTCAGACTAATCTTCAGGCTTCATCAGCTTGCGTTGTTCGGCCTGATATGCCTTAAGCTGTTTTTTCCATTCATACATCCCGACTCCACCGCTCTTAGCCACAAAATCGCCATCAGCAGTTACAATACAGGCAGAAGGAAAGCCGAAGCCCGCAAAATCCAGGCCGGGAATTTCATTTCCGACAGACCCCATCACCCCCGGGCACTTGTATCTATGTTTTTTTATATAATTTCTAACTACAGCCTCATCTTCCTGACCAAGAAGAATCAGCTCCATCTGGGCACCCTTCATCTTGCCGTAATCCTTCATCAGTTTCGGCACAATCATCTGGCAAGGTACGCACCAGCTGGCAGAGCGTAGAAACATGAAATACTTAGCATTCAGATTGGGTTTCTTTTTGCTCAGAAATGTTGCCTTGGAAAGAACTTCAGCTACCGGGGACTCCTGGTCTGGCTTCTCCTCATCAGCAAACAAAGGAGCAACGGACAAAAGACTGAGCAATAGAATGAAAATCTGTCGCAATGCACTCATGACAGCAGTACTATATCATACGGGGGTCTCCTCAGGCAATGGAAAATATCACCGTGTGTCATTCCTGGGGTTTTATGTCAAATCGTGCACTTGCGCGCGGGGGCAACCTCTGGTAGCATGCGGGCAAGATTCCCATGATTAGCTCCATCCTTTCCACCCTCGAGACCGTCTGGCTGATATTCCTGGTCGTCATGTTCTTCAATGTGATGATATTTGTGCACGAACTGGGGCACTTCCTGGCAGGCAAATGGCGCGGTGCCTATATCGACCGCTTCCAGATCTGGTTTGGCAAGCCCATCTGGCAGAAGAAAATCAACGGTGTTCAGTGGGGTATCGGCTGGATTCCGGCAGGCGGTTTTGTCTCCCTGCCCCAGCTGGCAGACATGCAGAGCATCGAGGGCGAGGCCGATATTCCCAAAGACCTCAAGCCGCTCAAACCGCTGGATAAAGTCATCATTGCCGCTGCAGGCCCTTTCTTCTCCCTGCTGCTGGCCTATTTCTTTGCCGTCATCGTGTGGATCGTGGGCAAGCCAGTGGGCGAACTGCCCACCACCACTATCGGCTACATACCCGCCGATTCTCCTGCGGCACAGGCAGGCCTGCTGCCTGGTGATACCATCCGTGCCATTGATGGCCGACCTGTTGAGAAATGGATGGGCAACATGGAAGGCGTGCGTGAGCTCGTGGCCATGAGCGAGCATGAAAAGATTACCTTCAGTATTGACCGCCCGATGCCCGATGGCAGCACTCAGCAGCTCACCATCGAAAGCGGCTTCAAGCTCCCGGAAACCAAGTGGTGGCAACGCACCGCCATGCGTCAGGTGGGCATTATGCCCGCAGCTCCGGCCATCATCGGCGAAATCATCCCCGGTTCCCCGGCAGAACAGGCCGGACTCATCAAAGGCCAGCGCGTTGTGAAACTCAACGGCACCCCGGTATTCTCCCCGGTGCCCGTGCTCGAGGCCGCCGAAAAGGGAGCCCTGGAACTTACCCTGCAAAATGCTGACGGCAGTGAAATTACTGCCACCATCACCCCCACCGTGCCAACCAACTGGCAGGGACTGGAAGGTGCACGTCCCATCATGGGCTTTACCTGGGGCGGTATGGATGGCGCGCTGCGCACCGAACACCCCGGCGTGCAGGAACAGATTAACCAGAGCTTCCGTTGGATGGGCGAAACTCTGGCCAAAGTGGCAGCCCCCGGCAGCAGCGTGGGCATGGAACACCTCTCCGGCCCCGTAGGCATCGGCAACTACCTCTACCAGATGCTCGCAACCGAAAATGGCTGGAAACTCATTCTCTGGTTCGCCGTGGTACTGAATGTGAACCTGGCCGTGCTGAACATCCTGCCCCTGCCCATTGTAGACGGTGGCCACGTAGTACTGGGCACGCTGGAAATCATCTTCCGCCGCCCCGTGGGAGGCAAGCTTCTGGAATGGATTCAAAGTGCGTTCCTCTTCCTGCTGCTTACCTTCTTTATCTTCGTGACCTTCAAGGATGTGGGCGATATGGTGGGCGGAGAAGCAGAACAGCCGGCAGAACTTCCTAATCCGATATTCTCAAAATAATCACTAGTATTCACATTCCGCAAAAGAGGAAACTCATCGTTTCCTCTTTTTTTCATCGCGTCAATGCGAAATCAATCAGCCATTTTTTCTTCGTCACTAACAAGATTTTCTCCTTGACTCTGCGGGGAAAAGTGCTAGTCTGATACTAATCGCAATGAAATCTCTCCTTTCGAAAATTGACCTTGGTCTGGCGCTGGCAGGCAATGTGGCGTGTGCTTCTGAGGAAGGTGGTCACCATGGACTTTCCACCGATGCGCCGGTGCTCTGGAACATCGACTTGCCTTTCTGGCCGGGGCACTCCCTGCCCATCACCAACTCCATGGTCATGATGACCATCGCTGTGGTGCTGCTCACCATCATCCTGCGCCTGGCCACACGCAAGATGAAGCGTGTTCCCAGCGGTCTGCAGAACTTCGTGGAATGGGTGTTCGAGCTGCTGTACAACTTTGTGGAAGGCCTCATCGGCAGAAAACTGGCTAAGAAATACATCTGGTATTTCGCCACGATATTCCTGCTCATCCTCACCAGCAACTATATGGGGCTTATCCCCGGCGTGGGCGAAATCACCATGAATGGCCAGCCTGTTTTCCGCGGTGCAAATGCCGACCTGAACGTCACCCTGTTCCTGGGTCTGTTCTACACCGTGCTCTGGTTCATCTGGAGCATCAAGGAACAAGGTATTGCTCACTTTGTGGGTCACATCTTCGGTCCCAAGGGCGGGCTCACCGGTCTGCTCAAGAACCTGCTGCTGCCGGTATTCTTCTTCGTGGGGCTCATTGAGCTGCTCTCCATCGCCATCCGCCCGGTGGCACTGGCCGCTCGTCTTTTCGGCAACATCTACGCAGGTGAAGCCATTCTGGAGCAGATGAGCATCGTGAGCGGCAGCATTCTGGGCAACGCCGCTGCCATGCTTCCCTTCATGTGCCTGGAAATCCTGGTGGGCTTCGTGCAGGCCCTGGTATTCCTCATGCTCACCGCCATCTTCCTGAAGACCCAGGTAGGGGGCGATGAAGAACACGCGCACTAAAGACAATTTTCCCGCAGCTGATCATGAAGAAAAACGTGAAGCTGCGGGTTTTTCCGACAAACAATAAACAATAGAAAACCAACAATCATGATGATTCCCGCTCTTGCCACCGCCGCCATCAAGTCCGGCATGGCTGTTATCGGTGCCGGTCTCGGCATTGGTCTCATCGGCATGAAGGCCGCTGAATCCACCGGTCGCAACCCCGGTGCCTCCGGTCAGGTGCTGACCATCTCCATCATTCTGGCCGCCCTTGTGGAAGGTGTGGCCTTCGTGGCCATCTTCATGGGCTGAATTTGCCCCTGGGCATGCCGGGCCATTCAAGACAACGGCATGCCCCTTCCCCTTTCCCCCATTCTCTCAAAAAATCTCCGTTTTTAAC
>JAFXDR010000004.1 GCA_017521145.1 Akkermansia sp.
ACCGGCAAGCATGGAACCGATATTGAGGCTCACCAGGCGCTTGCCTTTCATGCTTTCCGGAACATCGCCGTTCACAATGCGGCGCGACAGCCCTTCGGCAATGGCGGTCTTGCCCACGCCGGGTTCACCGATGAGCACCGGGTTGTTCTTGGTGCGGCGCGAAAGGATTTGCAGCACGCGGCGGATTTCGGAGTCGCGGCCAATGACCGGGTCAATCTTGCCCTGGCGGGCGCGGGCGGTCAGGTCGGTGCCGTATTTTTCCAGCGTCTGGTATTTTTCCTCCGGCTCCTGGTCAGTGATGCGCTGGTTGCCGCGCACGTCCTTGAGCGCTTCAAGATATTTTGCTTTCGTGAGCCCGCAGTTCTCCAGCAGGGGAGAGAGGGTGGAATCCACCTCGAAAAGCCCCAGCACAAAGTGCTCCACGCTCAGGTAGTCATCCTTCATGGCGCGGCGCTGCTCTTCGGCGGCATTCAACGCGCGGTCCAGCTCCGGGCCTATACCCGGGCTCTGTGCCACCCCGCCGCGTTGCTTCGGCTGGCGCTCCAGCTGGGCAGTCAGCTCCCGCTGCAGCCGCGCACTATCCACCCCGGCACGGGTCAGCACGGCGCTCAGCACCCCGCCTTCCTGCTGAATCAGCGCCAGCAGTAACTCCGCCGGGTATATCTGCGCACGCCCTGCCGATTGCGCTGCTTTCTGCGCTGCCTGCAGGCCTTCCATGAATTTTGTAGTAAGATTATTGTTCATCATGAAGGGTATGATGCCACCAGGCAGCCCACTTGTTCAAAATTATTATGCGAAGTTGTAAAAAATTATTTTCGCCCCTTCTCCCGGCAGGGAAGAAAGCCTCGCAGACAATCGTCAACCGTCAATCCATGTAGTGCTTGCAATTTTCGGGGGTATCGGGTATTATCTGGGGCAGCTCAAGCATATGTCCAGTTCATTCGGTACCGTTTTCAAAATCAGCACCTGGGGAGAATCCCACGGTGTGGGAGTGGGTGTGGTGATAGATGGTTGCCCGGCCCGGGTGCCGCTCACCCGCGAGATGATTCAGCACGAACTGGACCGCCGCCGGCCGGGGCAGAGCGATATTGTGACCCCGCGCAACGAGGCCGACAGCGTGGAAATTCTTTCCGGAGTGCTCGATGGACTTACCCTGGGCACGCCGATTGCCCTTTCGGTGCGCAACAAGGATCAGCGTTCCACCGCATACGATGAAATGCAGCACACCTACCGGCCATCCCATGCCGACTACTGCTACGATGCCAAGTACGGCATCCGCGCCTGGGCCGGTGGCGGGCGTGCCAGTGCGCGCGAGACGATTGGCCGTGTAGCGGCCGGAGCCGTGGCAAAGGCTGTAGTGCGTGCCATCTGTCCGCAGCTGGAGGTAGTAGCCTGGGTGCAGCAGGTGCACAGCATTGTGTGTCCCACCCCGGCAGAGCAGGTGAGCGCCGCCGTGGTGGAAAGCAACCCGGTGCGCACGGCAGATGCCGCCGTGGCAGAGCAGATGATTGCCGCCATCAAAGCCGCCCGCTCGGCGGGTGACTCGCTGGGCGGCGTGGTAGCCTGCACGGTGCGTAACTGCCCGGTGGGACTGGGCGACCCGGTGTTCGACAAGCTGGAAGCCACCCTGGCGCATGCCATGCTGAGCATCCCGGCCTGCAAGGGCTTCGAGGTAGGCAGCGGATTTGCCGCCGCCCTGCTGCGCGGCAGCGAACACAATGACCCCTTCTATATGGAAGCCGGCCGCGTGCGCACCCGCACCAACAACTCCGGCGGCATCCAGGGCGGTATTTCCAATGGCGAGGCCGTGAACATGCGCCTGGCATTCAAACCCACCGCCACCCTCATGCTGGAGCAGGAAACGGTGAACGATGCCCACCAGGAAACCACCCTGCGCGGCAAGGGCCGCCACGATGCCTGCGTGCTGCCGCGTGCCGTGCCTGTGGTGGAGGCTATGGCCTGGCTGGTTATCTGTGACCACCTGCTGCGCCAGCGTGCTACTTCGTTGTGAAATGGCGACCGGGTCTGGTCTTCCAGAGTGTAGCACAAAGCGCTCCCGCCGCGACCATGCTGGTGGCGGTGAAATAGAACAGCAGCTGCCAGGCGGTGCCGGGCTCATGCCTTGAAGCCGCATGTGCCAGGCAGAGCGTGAGCGGCAGGTGCCAGAATGCCCCCAGCAGAAAGACGCTGCGCAGGCTCTGGCGGTTGATGCCTCCGCAGTGGAAAAGCACCTTGCGCACCATGCCCGCCACCACCGCAGAAATGGCCATGCCCACAGGCAGCAGCCCGCCAATGGCCGCCCCTGCCGCCTGCAGGGATTCCGCCGTGATCGCTTCGCTGGTGAGTTGCCGGAGCGGGCTTATGCAGAGCAGCAGGAAGACCACCCCGCCATAGCTCATGGAGATGTTGAACAAGCGCCGGAAGGCAAAGGGATCCTGCTCCATCATTTCTTCTTCCTGCGGCTCTTCTTTTTCTTCCTGGCAGGAGTGTCTTCCACAGGGGCAGTGGCCTTGTCTCCCTTGGTGTAGTAGCGCACGTAATCGATTTCGAACTGCACCGGGTATTGCGAAGCATCCGGTGCCTCGGCCCAGCCGTCAATTGCCGTGTTCATAATCAGGTAACAGGGGGTGCGCAGCGGGTTGTTGCCGTCCGGGTAGTTGGCATCGGCAATCTGCACACGGCCCGCTTCCTTATCGTCGATGAGGATACGCATCACCTCGTCATCCCACTCCAGGATGTAGGTGTGGAACTCCTTGTGGTAATCGGGAATTTCTGTGGTGCGGATGACTTTGTGCTCCTGGTTACTGCCGTTGCGTCCCCAGCGGAAAATGGAATAGCAGCGGTCCGGTTCCTGGGAAATGTGCTCCAGCACATCAATCTCGCCATTGGCCGGCCAGCCGTACTGGTTCACATGCATGGTCCAGAGCGCGGGCCACACCCCCTTGGCTCTGGGAATCTTAGCGCGCATTTCCAGGCGCCCCGGGCATTCAAAATGCTTCACGTCGCGCGTGGTGACCGAGCCGCTGGCATAGGGCATGGTCTTGCGCTGGTGGGTCCAGTGGTTCTTTTTGGGGTCGTAGTTGCTGTTGCGCGTCTCTCTGGCTTTGGAAATGAGCAGCAGTTTACCCCCGCGCACTTTCACGCAATCCTTTGTGTAGGTCTGCACGGCATCCTGATTGCGGATAACCCCCAGCTCATGCTTCCACTTCTTCGGGTTCAGTTTGCTGCCCTCGAACTCATCGCCCCAGGCATACACCCAGCCGCCCTCCAGCGTCTGTGGTGCCTCTGCAGCCTGAAGCGGCGCTGCCAGCAGCGCCAGTAGTGCTAACCATTTCATGGCTGCATTGTAGAGCATTCTTCGTGCGATGGCGAGCTAAATGATGACTGGTAGCTCTGCTTTACGGGATTGAAGTCCCGGACCGCGAGAGTATCCTTTGCATGTTATTTCCGTTTTCTCCGGGCTGCCAGTGCGGCCAGAGCCAGGAGCGAAAGCGTCGCGGTGCCGGATTCGGGAACCATGAGCCCGGCGAACACGTCGCCCGCACTATTGAAGCCGAGATAGTACCGGCCGGTAGTGAGGCCTTCCCCGGTAAAGTGATGAGCAAAATCCACCATGACGGCTTCTCCGGCTGTGTAGGAGGTCCCAGATAAATTAAGTGTGGCTACCCCATCGAACAGGGTGACTGTAGTATTGCCTTCAAGCATCAGTATGCTTTGCAGAGTGTTATCGCTCAGCCCGATGCCACTGCCCAGGGTCAGGGAGTTCTCTACGGTTATAACGGAGTATGTGTCGATAGCAGAGGAATCCTGCAGCACCAGAGAACCCAGGGTGCAGGAGATAGCCTCCAGCTTTGTGCCGCCAGCCATGGAGACAGTCGCCTTGTTCATGGCGAGTGCATCATAGAGATTCAGAGTGCCGGCCTCTACAGACAGGGTTCCCTGCCAGGTGGATTCATAGCCACCCAGGGCTAATGTGCCGTCGCCGCTCTTGGTGATGTTGCCGCTGCCGGATTCACCATCCTGAATTTGTGCGCCTATGTAGAGCTCTCCGTTTTCCGCAACATCAATTTTCCATGTGCCCTCTTCTATTTTCAGGGCATCAGCTGTGATGGCGTTGTTTGTGCCTTTCACGGAAATGCCGGCCTGCGGGAGGATGTGGATGCTGCCTGCACTGTCTATGAGGCTGTTGCCGTTCATTTCTGTGGCGGCTGCATAGGTGGCGCTTATTTTTTCACCATAACCATAAAAACTCCAGAAATAGAGACTTGCAGGTGCATCAGCGTCATTGCTTCCAAGAACAATTTTAGTCGGAGCATAAGCTGATTCTACGTTCATCTGTTCTTCTTCCTGGCTTAAATTCAACCTGCCACCGGTTCCAATGTTGATAATGGTCTTATTGCTGATGGCACTGCCGGCCCCGCAGCCACTCGCATTGTATATGGTGACTGTGCCGTTCTGGATGTCCAGCCTGTCTCCTGATATGACCGGTGTGGTTCTCCAATGATAAAGGTTCATCTCACCGCCTGTGACTGTCAGGTTTCCGTTGATGATGGATTCACTCATGGAAACATAACCATCGGTCAGGCATACATCGCCATTGATGACGGCATCAACATTGAAATAGCTTTCTCCGGCCGATATTGTCATTGTCTTGCCGTCATTAATATTGATTTCATCGGCAATCAACCATGCCTGGTTGTCATATTGTTCGTTCTCTCCAACAGTAAATGTGTAATTATCTTTTACATTCATTGTTTTGGCATCAAGTTCAACTATACTCACAGTTGAACTGACTCCATTCTGGATTGTATCGAAAACGACGCTGTCATCTTCTAACAAAGTGGTCTGGACCCCTTCAGAATCGACCCAGCAATCTGTTCCTGTGCTGGCAATGGCATTGGGGTCACCTGCCCAGGTCAGCGTTGTGCGTTTATAGCCATCAATTTGGTAGGTTACCTCCAGACCATAGCGCGTGTTGCTGATGGTGTAGTCGCTTCCTTCGGCCAAAGTGCGTCCCTCTTCATCGAGCACGGTCAGACTCGTCACTGCCTCTCCGAAATTATTATCATCCGGGCCTTCGATAAAGCAATCCGTTTTAGTGGCACCCTTTTCGCTATAAGTGCGGTTCTTCACCCCTTCAATTTCTGCCTCGGCTTCCGGGGCTATGACCAGTTCAATATTCCAGGCTTTTCCATTTGTGGCAATACTGCTGGTGGACCCGATATCGATGTATCCATTTGCTCCGATATGCCAGTTCTGGTCCCCCCCATCGGCAGAAAAGCCGACAAAGTCATTCATCACCAGGTCCCCGTCAATCCAAAGGGCTGTTCCGCTATTGGGTGCCTTAATCCATTGAGTACCTGGAAGCAATGCCACGGCACCGTTTTCCAAGTGAATGGTTTCCAGGCATTCAGGGCTGCTGTTGGCATAGACATTGGCAGATTCCTTGACCACGATTCCGCTGTTGGCGGGTACAGCATCCCAATAATCGGAACCAGAGGAGAATGAGAGGTGCGCTCCGCTTCCGGGGGTGCCGCTAGTCTCTGTTGCGTTCTCTATCCATTCCGTGCCATTCCATGTCCATGTATTATCTGCCGGAACCACCGGCTCTGTCATCTCTGCCTGGCATGTGCCTTGTGCTATGCCCAGAGTAAGGAGCATAGTCAGGAGATATTTAGGTAAATGAGCTTTCATGGTTGAGAGAGTGTTCAATGTTAAACGGTTGGGAGCAGCTGTAAGCTGCTCCTCATCACACCCTCTCATTCTATCGCGTATATAATGCGATGTACAGAAAAAACTGTATTTTTTGTAATCCGTGGGGGAGGACGCCAATTCTATGATGGAACGGCCTCCTGGTTTAATTGAGCCATCAACTCATCGCTCAGCGGGGGCTGGTTGGCGGCGGTGGCGCAATCTTCCAGCTGGGCTACAGTACGCGCGCCGATGAGCACGCTGGTCACCCCCTGGCGTTGCAGCAGCCAGCGAAGTGCCAGCTGGGTGAGCGGGATTCCCGCTTCGCGTGCCACGGTCTGGAAATGGGCCACACGGGCGGCATCGGCTGCTACTTTGGCGGCATCCAGGAAGATGGAATCGCTGCGCCCGGCACGGGAATCCGGGGGCAGGGTGGGGGTGTTCAGGTATTTGCCGGTGAGCATGCCTTGCGCCAGCGGGGAAAAGACGATGGCTCCGGCCCCCTGTTCCCGGGCTGCGGGGAGCATGCCGGTTTCGCAGGCGCGGTCGAGCAGGTTGTAGCGGAACTGGTGCAGCAGGCATGGCACGCGGGCTTCGCTCAGCAGGGCGCAGGCACGGTTAAAGAGAGCAGGGGGATACTTGGACAAACCCACATAGAGCGCCTTGCCACTGCGCACGATCTGCACCAGGGCTTCCACGGTTTCCTCAATCGGGGTATCCGGGTCGGGCCGGTGGTGGTAGAAGATATCCACATAATCCAGCTTCATGCGGCGCAGGCTCTGGTCGAGCCCGGAGATGAGATGCTTCCGGCTGCCCCAGTCGCCGTACGGCCCCGGCCACATCAGATGCCCCGCCTTGGTGGAAATGAACATTTCATCGCGGTGCCCGGCAAACTCCTGCTGCAGCAGGTGGCCGAAACGCTCCTCCGCACTGCCCGGGGGCGGGCCGTAATTATCCGCCAGGTCAAAGTGGCAGATACCCAGCTCCATGGCTCTGCCGATGATGGCCACATTCTGCGCCCGGTCATCGGCGGTGCCGAAATTGTGCCACAGGCCCAGGGATATTTCCGGCAGCAGCACTCCGCTGCGCCCGCATCGTCTGTAGTTCATGGGGGGTATTATAGCGCATCCCCCCTCCCCGATAATACAATACACTGCGTCAGCAGTGTATTTCATACGCCCAGAGGGCGTATTTCATGCGGGGCGCAGCCCCGCTTTCATACCG
>JAFXDR010000061.1 GCA_017521145.1 Akkermansia sp.
CGGTGAAGCCGCCATCGCCCTTCAGGATGAGGCAGGAGGTATTGTAGTGGGTGGTGTTGGAGTTCCAGCGGAGTTCACCCTCACCAGTAAGACTGTCGATATTCCAGATTGTCTTCCAGGTGCGTTCATTGAGCGTGACCTGTGAACCATTGGCGATATCGAGCTGGGCGATGGAACGCTCCAGCTCACCATTGGCGTTGGAGTAAATTTCCAGATTCTTTTCAGCACGGAGCGTGCCCAGAATCGTGGTGCTCTGGGTATTGAACTCCACTTTATCGGCCTTCACGGAAAGCACGGCATTGCCACCGCCATAGCTGGAGCCATTGAGCGCATAGGTCACGCCGGTGCCGCCGTGCAGATTCAACTGGGAACCACCACCCAGCGTAATGTTGCCGGCGAGGGTCACTTTGCCGGTGTTGCCGGAGTACTTCAACTCCGCCTCACCGCCGTTGAACGCCATATTCAGGTCGAACTGAACTGTATTGGTTCCCACATCCACATGGGTACCATTTGCCAGGTGCACCGTCATGCTGCGCGAGCCGGAGCCCATGGTCACGCTGCCTTCTTCGACATACAGATTATCGATATTGACATTATCGTTGGTCAGCGTGAAATTCCGGGAACCGGTCTTGCGCACGGTGGCCAGGTCCATATAGGCAGCGCTGCTCACATCCGCCACATCGGCACTGAAGTTCAGCTCCGCATGCCCGCTGGAATCAATGATGGAGCCCCCTGTACCACTCAGGGCTCCACTAATGGAAAGATTATACCCGGCAAGGTCGATGACACCGCCGTTTTCCACCGTCACAGCACCTGTAGTAATCAGGTTGCGTCCCAGAGCAAAGGTCATGTTACCATGACCATCGGCCTCAGCATTGCCACGCACCACCAAATCACCGTTGAGGGAGGCATTGCCATTCAGCACCACTTTGCCACCAGTCAAGCCCTGGCCATCCACCACGATATTGCGGCTCTCATCCAGCGCGGTCTTCACCGTGAGGCTGCCACCGGCCGCAGCACTGAAATGGTAATCCGCACCGTCTGCAAGGATGATTTTGCCGCTGTATACAGCCTCCTTCTGCGCACCCAGGGCAAGCCCGGCGTAGGCGGACAAGTTAACATCCGCATTATCCAGGTCATTGACCAGCAGGATACCGTTGGAACCTGCCTTCAGGTTTCTGTTGGTAATCACATCCGTGGAGGAGGCACCGAGAGCATTGCCATAGTTCAGGTCGAGTGTGGCGGTCCCCAGGCCACCTGCCACGGATTTCAGGATGAGCCCCTTGCCGGAGAAAGTGATATCGCCGGAGAAATCGTTGTCGCCATTGTTCAGCACCACGGTGCCCGAAGCTGTCTGCGACACACCCAGCACCAGGTTGTTGGCACCGCTGAGCTTGAAATCCACGTAGAGCTCACCACCGCCACCACCGAACTGCCATTTGCCATCCACCGCATCCAGCGATTTGCCGCTCTGGCCGTAATGAACAATCCTGCCCTCCTCTGCGCCGATGAACAGCCCCTTGTGTCCACTGAGGTTGAGAGCCCCTTCGGTATCGCCGGAAAGAGCCAGGGTACCCACGGAAACGCCATGCACGCGGGCCAGCAAATCTTCAGCCGAGCCTTCATGAGCCGAGAGCACGGCATCCACCCCGGTCATTTTCCAGGTATTGCTGCCGGTATTACCCAGCGAATTAAGCGTTTCCGCCACCAGATAGCCGGAAACCAGCTCCTTAGCACCGGTATGTCCGCTGTTATCACCGGAGAGAATAAACTTCTTATCAGCCGCCCCCAGATCAACCGTCAGAGAACCGGCACCGGAAATGTTGCGGTCATAGGAATTGGCCACGGTGGTATCATGGGAGAATTCCACGCGCATGGCGGCGCCTTCTGCAAGGCTCACATCACCCTCCAGGCCGTAGAAAGCGCTGATATCGGCCGTGTTTTTCAGGGTGGGGCCACCTTCCACATATTCCCGGGCATGCTGCACCCCTTCGTGCATAATGAAGGTGCCGCCGCTCTGCACAGTCACATTGCCTTTCAGATGCGCATGGCTGCCGAGCTCAAACTTGCCGCCATTCTTCACGGTCACATTCATCGCGGCATCGGCATAGTGCCAGTCCTTCAGCTCTACCAGGCGGTCCTGATTCCGGCCGGTGGCAGAGCCCCAGCCGTGAATCGTGTTCACACCGCTGAAGACCACGGTGCCATCGCTCACATGCAGACCACTGCCGGCATTCTTGCTCAAATCGGTATGGATGCTGTTGAGCGTCCAGGTGCCGCCGCCCTGGTAATCAATAATCAACGCACCAGCAGCACTATCCGTGAAGGACCCCAGCCAGGTAGTCTTATCTCCCTGCTTGTAGGTGAGGGTCACGTCCTTGGCGGCAGAGTTGGTAATCATCGCCTCTTCCGTGAGGGCGTTGATGGTAAAGGCATTCTCGCGGGTCTCGCCATCGGTGGTATACCAATCCATACTGTTGCCCCTCATATCCAGAGTACCGCCACCGGAGCCGAAGGTTAAATCACGTTCAATCTGGGTGGTGGAGTCAATCTCCACCCGGGCACCCATATTCACCAGCACATTATAGGCGGCATGCGCTGTTCCCTGCTGTTGCAGATAGGTTGTCCCCGTACCGCCCAGGTTGAGGAAGGCGTTGGTATCGCTGCTTCCCTCGATATACAAATCACCCGCCCCGGTCTTGCGCCATTCGCGCATGTAATCCGCCGGATTGGTGAGTTGCAGATGCACCTCTGCCCCCTCGTGAATCACATAGCCGGCGTGGTCAAACTGGTGCGAGAAACCAGGTGCAGACTGAATCGTGTAGCTGCCGCTCTTGAACTCCGCATAACCAGCCCCGAGATCTACCGTGGCATCGAGCACGATGGTATTCTGCTGAGCAGTGGATGAGAAGACCAGGTTCTCCGTGAAGAACAAATCCGCATTTTTCTGCAGCAGGTAACCATCCCGATTGCTGCTCTCATCATAATATTGAGAATTGTACGCATACCAGGTATCGGTATCCTTCAGGGCGCTCATATCCTTCCAGGTATGGGAATCACTCTTGATTCCCTTGTAGGATTTGGTGCCGGTGGCATCCGTCAGCTGCCCGCTGTACAGGGTAGTTGAATTTCCAAGATTATCGGTGAGGGTTTCCCCCTTAGTTGCAATAGCACCCAGATGAACTTCATTGACAGAATCATTCATGCTGACCGCTACATCAAAGCGGGTCAGTTGTTCCTGGGTCCACTGCACGCTGCCGCGGCCATAGTCCGCCGAGTAGGCATTGCCGGATTGCTCCACAGCCAGGAACTCGTAACGCTCCTTCCCCTTATTATAGTAGAACATCGGGCTGCCGGAATCACCCGCACGCAGGGCTGAAGGCAGCGGATTACTCTCGCTGGCTCCCTTGCCATCACCAAATCCAGGGTCTCGCCCCACCGTAAATTCACCGGTCTGGGCATTGGAACCAGTGCTCTTAATCTCTACAATATCACCAATATTGTACACATAAGCGCCGCAATATGAATGATAGACTCCGTCCGCCTCCGTGTACACCCCCATGGAGCCGGAGCCCACATGATACATGAGCTCACCCTGCAGGGATGACACATCAGTGACAGAAAGCAGCGGGGTCGACACCGCATCCGTCACCAACCTGTTCTGGCGTTGCACCGCATAGTCGAACCCCGAAGAAGGAGACAAACGGAACAGCGATGAACCTCGGATATCAACAGATGAATACCGTAAAGCATGGTCCTGCCCCACATCATCACCACTAAAGGTGAAGTTCAATGAACCATTGTGCTTCACTGTAGCCAGAAAATTGTTTCCGATTAACGCGGAATGGCCCACATCCGGAACACCGCGAAAATCAATCATCCCCTGCTCGTTGGAAATCTTGTAGGTGGTACCGTCCTTATACTCAATGACAATACCTTCCTCCTGCGTGCGGATATGCTCCAGCAGAGCATTCACGCGGGTACCAACCACATACCGGCCACGATTCTGCCCAAAATCCGTGTAGGTGGTCAGATACGCATCCTCATGCATAATACCGGCCTCTGCCGGCACACAGGTAACCGCTGCAGCTACGACAATGGCTGAAAGGACACACTGACGAAGGAAAACAGGAAGATGAAGTTTCATGGTACTAAAACGAGACTGTACCGTGCTAGAATATCGACTTTCAGGTGCGATGTACAGCAAAAAAAACCTTATATATTGCAAAAAAAAGAACAAGCAAGAGGTAACTCCACACAGAATGAAGTTATCTTTTATTTCTCAATATCAGCAGAAACATCACTCTGACAACCAATTATGCATTCTCTGCAAATCATCGCACCTGAAATGCGATTCGATATTGCTAATCTGCATCATGAGGCCTCCCCCCCCTGGGTTCCATTTTGTTTTGAGGCAATACGTCTGACCCCGCTACCCCCGTGATTTCGTGCAGGTTAGAGCAGAAAATTGAATTTCCGGCGCAGAAGAAGCATACAGGGGACACACTCCCGACGGGATTTTTCCTTGACAGGAAGCTCTCCCGGAGGTAGAAAGGGGGCACACACATTACGTTATTCATTATGAACCGCGACGAAAAAACACTCATCCTCTTCAAGCCGGACTGCGTCCGCAAGAATCTTTCCGGTATCATCCTGCAGCGCCTGCTGGGCGAAGGTTTCCACCTGCGCGGCATGAAGATGATGCAGCTGAACGATGCCATTCTGCGTGAGCACTACGCCCACATCATCGACCTGGTGATTGATGACGAGCCGCTCTTCCCGAAACTTTCCGCATTCATGCAGACCAGCCCTGTGGTGGCTCTGGTGCTCTCCGGCCCCGGCGTTATCACCCGCGTGCGTACCATTCTCGGGCCCACCAACTCCATGAAGGCCGATAAGGGCACTATCCGTGGCGACTACGGCACCAACAGCATGCTCAATATCTGCCACGCCTCCGATTCTCCCGAGAGTGCCGAGGTGGAAATCAAGCGTTTCTTCAAGCCGGAGGAACTGTTCGACAATATCGACTAATTTCCCCGATATACAACTTCACGAAAAAGGGCAGCTGCGGCTGCCCTTTTTCTGTTTGAAGAATTCAGCGTCTGCGGCGATTCCGGTTATTGCGGGCCGGGCGTCGCGCCGGAGCCCGGCGACGGGGAGCTGCTTTGCGTGATCTGGCTTTCTGCGGAGCAGGTTTGGCCTTGGCAGGAGGCGCAGGTTCCACCTTGACCGGAGCGGGCGGAGTTTCCACCACCGGGGCTTTCTGCACCTGCATGACTGTAGCGGGGTTCATGACCCGGGAGAAAGAATCTATACCAATGGCCAGAGCCTCCACTAATTTGAGCTGGTATTCCTCTGTGCTCAGGCGCGTACCCTCCTCCGGGTGAGTGGCAAAACCCAGCTCCACCATCACACTGGGGCAACGCAGGGAATTCAGCGGGCTGAAGTGAGCGCGACGGCAACCGCCGTCCTCTGCTCCGGCTTTTTCCACCAGACTGGATTGCACCGCCATGGCCAGGGCCATGCTGGCCTGGCTGAATTCATGCCCGGGCAGCGGTTTTTCATTCTTGCCGGCCGGGGCCACGGTGTAGGTCTGCGCGCCCTTCATATCGCTGCGGCCACTGTTGAGATGCAGGCTCACGAAAATGGCGGCAGGGGCAGCATTGGCCTTATCCACACGGGCCTGGGGCGACTGGTACTGATTCTGCTCCTGAGTAAAGACCACCTCATAACCACGCTTCTTCAACTCCGCCCCCAGTTTTGTAGCTACGACCAGAGCGACATCGGCCTCACGGGCGTAGGGAGTCACCGTGCCGGTATCATGCCCGCCGTGGGCAGGGTCAATCACCACCGTACGCACCGCGCTGCGGTTGGCAATATAGGTAGGACGCAGAATGGGTTCTATCACCTGCACCACATCGAGCTTGGAAACGAGCAGATCACCGGTGGCATCCTCCTGCACCGGATGAGTGAGAACGCACAGGCGCTCCTGAATATACAGCTCACGCGGAGCCGGACCAAAGCGGAGCTCCACCTCGCCATTGCCCACCATGCGCTGGCCTGCCACCTTGCGTCCCTTGGGCTGCAGCGGCATCAGCTTGTAAAAACTGCGCAAATCCTCCAGCGGCACGTACTCTACGCCATCGACCTCCCGCACATGCCAGGTGCCCACAGTGGGGGCCTCCGCCGTCGGGGTGGCAGGCGGTGTCTGCTCAGCCGCAGCCTCTGCGGCCTTGGTGGCCGCATCAGTCGCATTCGCGCACACCGCCGGAGCCAATGCCAGCCAGACCGGCACTGCCCATGCTCCATACCACCCTGCCAGCCGCATCATCATTTGGAACGAGAATAGGCACCCACACTGGCACCGGACATACTGGTACGCACCCGGCTGGAAGCTCCAACTGCGGGGGTCTTGGCTATCCTGCGCGCGGGACGGCACACCGTGTTGTTATAAGCAATGATACCCTGGCAGATGCTATGAGCCAGGATCCTCTGGTATTGACCTGTGACCATTTTCTGGCATTCGACCGGGTTAGAAACGAAACCGCCCTCAAAAAGGATGGCCGGACGCTGAATGGTGCAGAGCACCGAGAAACGAGCGCGCTGGATACCGCGGTCAATCGCGCCGGAACTGCGGATAGCGCGGCTGTGCACGGCTGTGGCCAGGGCGATATTCTCACTATCCTGGTGATTGCCGGCCAGTTCCGCATTGCGGCGGGAGCGGGCAAAGGGCGAGGTGGTGCCCTGCGGTGCCAGGGTAAAAGTCTCGATGCCGCTGGCTCCCT
Organism: Akkermansia sp.; assembly: GCA_017521145.1. Classification (GTDB taxonomy): domain Bacteria; phylum Verrucomicrobiota; class Verrucomicrobiia; order Verrucomicrobiales; family Akkermansiaceae; genus Akkermansia. Next base: position 6,786 of record JAFXDR010000061.1, read on the forward strand.
TGCGCCCGGAATTGTGGTGAATGCTCACAAAAATGGAATCGGGCACGCTGTTGGCAATAGCCACGCGCTGCTGCAGGGTCAGGAAATAATCCGCATCGCGGGTCATCACCACGCGGTAGCCCTGCTGCTCCAGCATACGGCGCAACTTGCGGGCGACAGCCAGATTCAAATCCTTTTCCTTGGCATAGGCACTCACCGCACCGGCATCGTGCCCGCCGTGACCGGGGTCGAGCACTACTGTGCGCAATTTATTTTCCGGCGAAAACCGCGGGCGCAGCACCGGATCCACCAGCTTGCGCATATCGACCGAAGAAATCATGAGCTCCTGCCCCAGCTCGCGCACCGGATGAGAAAGCACATAGCGGAAATTGTTCACGTAGAAATCATGCTGCCCGGCCTTGATGGAGACCACATGCTTCCCCCCGCCGTAGGAAATACACCCCGGCCGCCCCTTTTTCGGGGTAAAACGGTAGAAGCGCCACACATCGCTCAGCTTCACATAATCAACACCATCAATTTCATCCACCTTCCACACCCCCTGGGCACACACCACCCCCGCCAGGCTCATTACCAGAGCCAGCAGCAGGGTCAGCAGACAGATTGCATATTTTCTAATGTGATGATGAAGTAGTAGATTAGCATCCAGCCCCCTCCCCCCTCAAGCCCAAAATGCTACTCCGTGGCAATTTATCAGTGTCAACCGGCATACCAACGGAAATCCCCCCACCCATGACACCATATGTATCCCAACGTTCCGGCGCAACTTAATAGTCGGGGACTCTCCAAAAACGCCCTTGCTTTTCCTGCCGTTTGAGCTATCCTATGGGGCGTATGGCACCCCAGGAAAAGAACTACAGAAAAACGCTGATTGCCTGTTATCTCGGGTTTGTCACCCAGGCAATCACCGCGAACTTCGCCCCGCTCCTCTTTCTGACCTTCAAGGGTATCTACCAGGTCTCGCTTGAGCAGATTGCGCTCATTCCCTTTACCTTTTACCTCACCCAGCTCTTTGTGGACCTGGCAGCCACCAGGTATGCCGATCAAATCGGCTACCGCACCTGCGTGACCGGCTCGCAGGTCATCTCTGCACTCGGGCTCGTGCTGATGGTCATCCTGCCGGATCTGCTGCCCTCCCCCTTCATGGGCATCATCATCGCAGTCGTCCTCTATGCCATAGGCAGCGGGCTCATTGAGGTGCTGGTCAGCCCCGTGGTGGAAGCCTGCCCATTCAAGAACAAGGAAGGCATGATGAGCCTGCTGCATTCGTTCTACTGCTGGGGTGCAGTGGCGGTCATCCTCGGCTCCACTATCTTCTTTGCCCTGTTCGGCGTGGAAAACTGGAAAATCCTCGCTCTGCTCTGGGCCGTCATTCCCTTCATCAATACATTCAACTTCCTGACCTGCCCCATCGAACGCCTCCCGGAGAGCAGCGAAGGTAATTCCTCGACAAAACTGCTGAAACTGCCGCTTTTCTGGCTGCTCATCCTGCTCATGGTATGCGCCGGTGCTTCCGAAGCCACCATGGCGCAGTGGTCCTCCGCATTCACGGAATCGGCGCTGGGAGTCTCCAAAGCTATTGGTGACCTGGCCGGCCCCTGCCTGTTTGCCGCATTCATGGGAATCTCCCGCCTGCTCTACGGCAGAATGAGCACCCGGCTCAACCTGGTCAAGACGATGTTCATCTCGGGCATCCTGTGCAGCATCTGCTATTTTGTGGCATCGCTTTCGCCCCTGCCCGCAATTGGCCTGGCAGGCTGCGCTCTGTGCGGGCTTGCCGTAGGCATCATGTGGCCAGGCTCCCTGAGCATTTCAGCCCGGAAATGCCCCCTCGGCGGCACCGCCCTGTTTGCCTTCCTGGCGCTGGCAGGAGATTTGGGGGCCACCCTGAGCCCGACCATGGTCGGCTGTATTTCAGAACTGGCAGGCGGCAACCTGAAAACCGGACTTCTGATTGCCTCCACCTTTCCCATCCTGCTCGTCATCAGCCTGCTGCTGATTAAAAAAGCCCATACCCCCATTCCGCAGGAGATGAGATAGCCCGTTCTGAAAAGCCAGACAGAAAATGAACTTGAACCCGGAAAAAGCACAGAGTGAAATACATCTACCTTGCTTTATTCAAACGAACCTGAAAAGGCTCATTCTTAGAGTGTTGCTGAACCGGTTTTTCTAATACCCGATTTTGCCCGGTTGGTGTAGACGTTTGGGGGATGCAGTGGTGGGTGATTTGTGTCGCAAACTGTTAAGAATAAGACGCTCCGTTGGTCGGTTGAAATAATCAAGGTATATGAAATGGGAGGCGTAGAGCGACCCGACATGGCACAAAACATAATGCTAGATGGGTATTTTTGTTGTTTGTGCTTTATTTTTTCTATACTATTTGGCATACTCTTCACGGTCAGCATTGGTATTATGAAAAAGCTAGGCTACAAAATCATCAAGACTGCATTGTGTTTCTTGCTTGTGGGAGGTGGTATTTATTGGTGGAAATTTTCCCCGGTTGAGGCTCAAACTAAGCAGGTCACGCGTATGACTCTGCAACAAACAGTTTTCGGTACCGGTACGCTGGAG
>JAFXDR010000062.1 GCA_017521145.1 Akkermansia sp.
GCTGGCCGAAGGCCGCCTGGTGAACTTGGGCTGCGCCACGGGCCACGCTTCCTTTGTGATGAGCAACAGCTTCACCAACCAGGTGCTGGCTCAGATTGCCCTCTGGCAGGAGCGCGACAATGCCAAACCCTCTGTGACCGTGCTGCCCAAGAAGCTGGACGAAGAAGTGGCCCGCCTGCACCTTGCCAAGCTGGGCGTGCGCCTCACCACTCTCACTCAGAAGCAGGCCGACTATATCGGCGTGCCGGTGGAAGGACCGTACAAGGCGGAAGCGTACAGATATTGACGATTGACAATTGACTATTGACTATTGGTATGAATGCGGGGGAAATGCGTGAGAGAACGCTGGAGTTCGGGTTGCGCATTGTGCGTTTATGCCAGTATCTGCAGGGCCATGCTGTGGCTGAGGTGATGGGTAAGCAATTGCTTCGCTGCGGTACTTCTGTGGGTGCCAACTATCGCGCTGTCAGTCTTGCTAAGAGTAAGGCGGATTTTGTTGCCAAAATCAAAATCTGCGAAGAAGAGGCGGATGAAGCCATTTATTGGTTGGAACTCCTGATGCGCTCTGGCGAGGTTGATTCTGCTCGCCTCATCCCCTTGCAACAGGAGGCAGCTGAGCTCCGCAATATCATGTCCGCCAGTGCCATCACTGCCCGCAAAACACAAAATAAGCTTTCGCATGACCCAATCAATTGTCAATAGTCAATTGTCATTAGTCAATTCCCTTGATTGGCTGTACTCGACCCAGGCTTTCGGCATCAAGCTGGGGCTGGAGGGGGTTACGCGCTTGCTCACGGCCTGCGGTGTGCTGTATCCGCGGGCTCAGGTCATCCATGTGGCCGGTACGAATGGCAAGGGCAGCACCTGTGCGTTCTGCGAGAGCGTGGCTCGCGCTGCCGGGTACAAGACCGGGCTTTTCACTTCGCCGCATCTGGTGGAATTCAGCGAGCGTATCCGCGTGAATGGCCGGAATATCCCGGATGCCGATGCCGCGCGACTCATCAACAAGGTGCGTTCCATTGTGCAGGACTGGGACCCATGCCCCACCTTCTTTGAACTGGTGCTGGCGGTGGCCATGCTCTGGTTTGCGGAGCAGGAGGTGGAGCTCATTGTGCTGGAGACGGGCATGGGCGGCAGGCTGGATGCCACCAATGCTGTGCCCAAGGATGTGGCGGTTCTTGCGCCCATAGGCCTGGACCATACCCAGTACCTTGGCGAAACGCTCTACGAGGTGGCTGGTGAGAAAGCTGCTATTCTTTCCTGGCACCGCCCGGCAGTTTCGGCCCCGCAGGAGCCTGAGGCCATGCGCGCGATTCACGAAGCCGCTCAGCGCATGGATACTTACTGCCGCATTGTTTCTACCGAGTGCGACCTGCCGCTGGGCTTGAAAGGTGCCCACCAGCGGCGCAATGCGGCTCTGGCGCTGGCTGCTCTGCGGGCGCTGCCGCATTTCCTGTGCAGCGCAGAAGAGGAGGCCCGCGGTCTGGCCGAGGTGCGCTGGCCGGGGCGGTTCGAGGAGGTGCAGCCCGGCATCATCATGGACGGTGCGCACAACCCGCACGCCATGCAGGTGCTCACCCGCACCTGGCGCGAGTCCTGCGGCGGCCTCAAAGCCCGCTGCATCTATGCCGGTTCGGCTGATAAGGCACTGGATGAGGTGCTGGAGCTTCTCTCTCCCATTGTAGGGGAGTGGGTATTGCCGCCGGTGCAGTCCCCCCGCATTCTTTCCCCGGCAGAAATGGCCGTCAAGGTGCACGCTGTTTCCGAGGCTCCCGTCACCACCCCCGCTACATTGGAGGAATGTCTGGTGGATATGCCCGCCGGTACCCTCATCTGCGGTTCATTCTTCCTGCTGGGCGAGGCCAAAGCCATTTTGCGGCGGGCAGAGTACCGCTCTACGGTGCAGTGAGTGCCCTTCATCTCACGCGCCAACGGCGCGTTTTCATTCTTCATTTTTCATACTCCCGCACAGCGGGAGTTTTCATAAAACAGAGAGGTGAAGCTGCACTCAGCGCACGAAAATACCAGTTGTGCCAGGTAAATGAAGGAAAAAACTAAGAGTTCTGCTTTGCTGTTTTGATTGAGCGAATCAGCAGAAATCTGATTTTTTGACATTCTTTCAGGAGCTTATCTGCAACACTCGGTTCTAATGATTGAGTCTTTTCCATCAATTCCAGCCAGTATTCGCTTTCGTTGCTCTCTTTAAGCGCAATCTGCAATTTTGCGACAAAGTCTGCACGACTGCTGGCATACTGTGCTTCCCGGATATTGGCACCAATACTAGTGGACGAACGAAGCAGTTGGTTTTTGAGTATTCCTCGTTTTTCCACTGAATCAAGCGCCAGAATGGTGGAAATAGCGAAGTTCATGGATTCTGACATTAACAGGTTCTCTTTCATAAGGAGGGATGATAATAGTCTGGAACATCATTGTCGATACGCAAGTGTGGAAAGAATGAACATTTATATGTTTCCGACTATACGCAGCACATAAAAGCGGGCATGGAGCCTGCTAATGTAAAATGAAAACACCAGCTGCGCCGGTGAATGAAAAAGCCCGGCTTGCGCCGGACTAATGAAGAAAGAAAACGCGCCAACGGCGCGTGAGAAACAAGTGAGCATCGGGGAATTGCTCTCCCGATGCTCGCTTGTTGTTGTGTTGAAACTGAATATACCGGGACTTAGATCTCGATATACTTCGCTTTCGGGAAGTTGCAGAGCGGGCAGCGGTCCGGCTCAGTGCCTTCGGCAAAGGTGTCGCCACAGAGCGGGCAGACGTAATACTTGGCGGGCAGGTCGAGCTTCTCGCCGGCTTCCAGCTGAGCCAGGGCCTTGCCGTAGAGGTCGGCGTGTTCCTTCTCAGCCTCGTTGGCCCAGGTGAAGCTGCGCAGGGCATCGGTATTGCCTTCTTCCTGTGCCAGAGCAATCATGGGCGGATACATCTCGGTGAACTCGTAGGTCTCGCCGGCGACGGCGGCTTTCAGGTTCTCGATGGTGTTGCCCACTTCGATGTGCATTTCCAGGTCGATGGGTGCTTCACCCATCTTCACCAGCACCTTGTTGTGGTTGGTGGCGTGGATGCGCTCGGCGCGGCTGGCGGCGGCGAAGAGTTTTTCGATGAGCGGGTAGCCCTCCTGCGCAGCGCGGGTGGCATAGGCTGCGTACTTGGCGCTGGCGGTGCTTTCGCCGATGATGGCGGTCTTGAGATTGTCGATTGTTGTCATGGCCGTAGTTTATCTTATTTTGGAACGATTACAAGAAAAATCTGCAAAAAATAGAAAAATAAGTAAAATTTAGAGTGCGGAGATGATGGCGTCGCCCATGCCGCGGGTGCCTACACGGATTTCGCCCTCGGCACCGGTGGCGAGGTCGCCTGTGCGGTAACCGGCAGCAATGACCTTACGCACAGCGGCATCCACCGCATCGGCCGCGGCGGTTTCCTTGCAGGTGTAGCGCAGCAGCATGCCCATGGAAAGAATCTGGGCAATGGGGTTGGCAATGCCCTTGCCGGCGATATCGGGAGCAGAGCCTCCGGAGGGTTCGTAGAGGCCGAAGAAGGTGTTGGAGCCGTGGCTGAGTGAAGCGCTGGGCAGCATGCCCAGGGAACCGCAGACAATGGCCATCTCATCGGTCAGGATATCGCCGAAGGTGTTTTCGGTAACCATCACATCGAACTGCTTAGGATTGCGCACCAGCTGCATGGCGGCGTTGTCCACATACATGTGGGTGAGCTCCACATCCGGGTATTCGGCGGCAATGGTATTCATCACCTCGCGCCACATGACGGAGGAAGCCAGCACATTGGCCTTATCCACGCTGCAGAGCTTCTTGTTGCGGCCGCGGGCGGCTTCGAAAGCCACGCGGGCAATGCGCTCCACCTCGCTCTTTTTGTAGATGAGGGTATCGAGACCGATGATTTCGCCATCGCGCTCGCCGTAGAACTTGGGCTCACCGAAATACATGCCGCCGGTGAGTTCTCGCACACAGAGAATATCGAAGCCGCCGGGAATGAGGGAGTTCTTCACCGGGGATGCATCGACCAGCTCCGGCAGGCAGATGCCGGGGCGCAGATTGGCAAACAGGGAGAAATGTTTTCTGAGCGGGAGCAGGGCACCGCGCTCCGGGCGTTCATCCGGCGGCAGAGAATCCCACTTGGGGCCGCCTACGGAACCGAAAAGGATGGCATCTGCCGCCTCGCATGCAGCCAGCGTTTCGGCAGGCAGAGCCTTGCCGCAGTTATCAATGCCGGCTCCACCGACAAAGCATTCGGTGCGTTCGGTAGTGAACCCGAATTTGGCCTCCACTGCATCAAGCACGCGCAGGGCTTCAGCCATGACCTCCGGGCCGATACCATCGCCCGCCAGAACTGCAATCTTGTAGGTGTTCATGTTTGCGGGGCATGATACACCGCTGAATAAGCGGTGTCAATTGAGAATCGTGGCTTGCTCTCGCACGCGCAACGCGCGCGCTTTCACTTTTCACTTTTCACACGCCCGCGAATACGGGCGTTTTCACAATAAAATGCACTGATAACGTATCTGCCGGTGTGACATGAAACTGCTAATTTTGCCGTCAATATATTTTCGCATCGACACATCGGGATGTTTTCCATACAATGGCAGAACCATGAATGACTGATGATATGCGTGGGTTCTTCAGGGGTGAAAACAGGCTGCGCCTGAGTGAAAAAACGGGCTGACGCCCGTTCTGTGAAAAGTGAAAACACGCGCTGCGCGCGCGTGAGCTCCCATTAATGCTGAAAACAACTCTTCGGGAAACGCAGCGGTTCCGAAATGAACGGCGTGCCGAGCTCATCCGTACCGAATATCCGCAGCTCCATGGCTACGGGAGGGGTATCAAATTCATGCGTGCCGCTGCAGGCAAAC
>JAFXDR010000063.1 GCA_017521145.1 Akkermansia sp.
AGCCATCACCGCAGGCGGAGCCGGACTCGGTGAATGCTGCACCATGCCCGGTCTTCTACCTGAGCCCACCCCCGCAGAACTGGATTATTGGTGCTCCAGGGCGGAAGCGCAACAGGGCATTTCGGGAATGACCGCGCCCTCACCCATTCAATTCGGGCTGGAATGCGCCCTGCTGGCAGCCCTGCGCCCGGGGAAACCAAGGTGGGAGTCTCCGCAAAGCAGCATCCCCATTCACCACCTGATTTGGATGGATTCCGCAGAGAACATGTTTGCGGCCATGCAACAGGGGGTGGATGCCGGATTCACCTGCCTGAAATTAAAAGTGGGAGCGCTTCCCTTTGAAGAAGAGCTTGCCTTGCTGCACCGGGCGCATGCCGCCTTTCCCTCTGTGGAAATACGCGTAGATGCCAACGGCGCCTTCAGCCCGGAGGATGCAGGCCGCAAACTGGAATTACTGGCAGCGGCAGGTGTCAGCAGTATTGAACAACCCATACGCCCTGGCCAATGGAAAACCATGGCGCGTCTCTGCCGCACAAGCCCCCTGCCTATCGCACTGGATGAAGAGCTGATTAACCAACCGGATGCAGCAAAGCTGCTGGATAAGGTCAGGCCACAGGGGATCGTCATCAAACCCTCTCTGCACGGCGGTTTGCTGGCCGCACAGAACCGGGCGCAGGAAGCAGAGGCACGCGGCATCCGCTGGTGGGTGAATTCGGCGCTTGAAAGCCACATCGGGCTCACGGCACTGGCCGAATGGTGCGCTTATGCCGCACCCGGTGTCCTGCAGGGGTTGGGCACCGGCCTGCTATTTAGCGATGATGCCCCGGATTACCTGCATCTGAAAGCCGGGGCTCTTCATCTGCGGGGCAGATGATAGAAATGTTGAACAATTCACGTACCATTTGTGTCGATAAACTTAATCATGAGCAGAATAACACTTCTTACAACAGTCATGGCGCTGGCCATGAGCACTCCCGCTCTCCTGGCAGATATTTCCCTGGGATTCCCCCGTTTTGCGACAGCCGGTGTGCAGGGTAACTGTGATATGATGGCCTCTAACACCGTGCTGGCTTCCTTTGTGGAGCTGCGTAATCTGACCGTTCAGCGTGTAGACCAGGTAGAACCCGCCACCGTGCAGGTTGCCGTGTTTGAAGTGACAGACAACCTGGCCTACCGCCGCTTTAACCGTTTTGCAGACGGACGCCTGGAGCCCGGCATGCAGTTCACCATTGCCATGAACAAGGAGCTGCCCGGGCAGCCCGCAGAATATGTAGATACCATTGCCGCCATGCAGCCGGGTGACCAGGTGGTCATGCGCGTTGATCATTTATACCTGATGAATGGCCAGTCTGGTGAATCCATCCGCACCTGCGGTCGCATGGCCCGCCGCAATGCCCTCTCCGCTAATCCTGCCGCCATGCCGGCAGCCGCTCCTGCCCCCCTGCCCATTCCCGGTGCGGTGCAGCAGTCCAATGGCATGCACATGCAGATGAGCTCCCGCAGCTTCTCCATGACCACCGATGCCAACGGCCAGATGCAGACCGTGCAGACCAGCCAGGAATACGACCCGGCCACGGGCCAGATGAAAACACGCATGATTATCAATGGCGTGGAGGTTGACCCCGTGACCCGCCAGCCGCTGGCTCAGGCTGCTGCCCCGGCTCCCGCTCCGGTGAGCGAATCTCAGGCCCGGCAGGAAGCCGCTGCTGATGAAGATGACGACACCATTGTTGAGCACAACAACAATCCCGTGGTACAGCCCGGCGATAAAGCTCCTCTGCCCGCCGACATTGCCCCCACAGAGACTCCGGCCACTCCGGCTGCTCCGGTAGCTCCGGCTCCTGAGCCGGACTCCAATGGAAGCACCATCTCCGCTTCCGAGAGTTTCTAACGCATCTTTCACCAATAAAACTGCGCTGTCAGGACATCCTGACAGCGCAGTTTTTGTGCTAACAGAAAGAAAATATCTTTATTCTTCCTCGGCGTCGAATTCATCCGATTCGGCATCAAAATCGGCCTCCTCGTACTTCTTGAACTTCTTGACACGCTGGTTGGCAGGAAGCGGAGCAAGCACCATGGTCACGGTGTTACCAGCAAGTTTGGCTGCCTGGTCCACCTGGCCCATGGTCTTCATATCTTCCACTACCTTGGCCATCACTTCCAGGCCCAATTCACGGTGAGCATTCTCACGATTGCGGAAACGCAACTGGAAACGCACCTTGTGACCATGGTCGAGGAACTGCTCCGTGCGGGCCATCTTGACGTTGTAGTCATTCACATCCGTACCGACGCGGAGTTTCACTTCCTTCATCTTGGTCACTTTGGACTTGTTGTTCTTCTGCAGTTTGGCCTGCATATACTTGAACTTACCGTAGTCGATAAGACGGCAGACAGGCGGGTCTGCATTGGGAGCAACTTCGACGAGGTCGAGTCCGATTTCCTTGGCCTTGGCGAGAGCATCGCGGGTAGCCATGACACCGAGCTGATCACCTTTGGCGGTGACGACTCGTACCTTGGGTGCGCGAATCCGGTCGTTGACACGGATCTGCGGGGTCTTATTGCCGCCTTTATCGCGCTGGGCGCGATTGTTGGCATTGTTATTGGGTTTCTGGGGGGCTGCCACTTGTGTGTGTTCTTGGTTAGTCCTGGAGTTCTGCAGCAGCGGGGAGGCAGACGGACCACCCCGCATCACTGCGGAAAGTTTTATATGGTTACTGCTGTTCCTTTACTTCGGGCTGCAGTGCCGGTCGGATGAGGCGCTGGCTGATTTCCTGTTCAAGAGCTTCAATGAATTCATCCACACCCATGGTACCGACGACATCGAGCTCACGGTGGCGGACGGATACCTTGCCCTCCTCTGCCTCACGCTGGCCGACTACCAGCATGTAGGGCATGCGGTCAAGGCGGGCATTGCGAATCTTGGCTCCAATCTTGTCAGGAGCATCATCGAGCTTCACACGTACGAACCTGGAAGCCAGTCTGGCACGCAGCTGCTCGGCGAAATCTGCCACCTTGTCCGAAATGGGCAGCACGCGCACCTGCTCAGGGGCGAGCCAGGTGGGGAACTTGCCGGCAAAGTGCTCGATGAGCAGACCAGTGAAGCGCTCCATGGAGCCGAAGGGCGCACGGTGAATCATGACCGGACGGTGCGGCTTGTTATCTGCCCCGGTGTAGGTGAGGTCGAAACGCTCCGGCAGATTGTAGTCCACCTGCACAGTGCCCAGCTGCCAGTCGCGACCGATGACATCGCGCACAATGAAGTCAATCTTGGGGCCGTAGAAAGCAGCTTCATTCTCTGCCTCAATGAAATCAAATCCTTCCTCGCTGAGGACCTCGCGCAGTGCCTGCTCGGAAAGTTTCCAGTTCTCAATGGAGCCCACGTACTTCGGGTCAGAATAATCCTTGTCACGCAGGGAGAGTCGCACACGGAAGTCATTCATCTGCAGAGTGCCGAGAATATGCTTCACAATGCCGATGCACTGCTGCACTTCTTCCTTAATCTGGTCGGGGCGGCAGAAGATGTGTGCATCGTCCTGCGTGAAGCCGCGCACGCGGGTCATGCCACCCAGCTCACCACTCTGCTCCCAGCGGTACACGGTGCCGAATTCGGCCAGGCGCACCGGCAGGTCGCGATAGGAATGCGGGTCATTGGCGTAGATGCGGATGTGGTGCGGGCAGTTCATGGGCTTGAGCATGAAACCGCTGATGGTGCGGGTATCAAGCGCATTGAACAGATCGGCACAAGAGGCATTTTCATCACGCAGACGCTTGAAGTCGTCCGGGTCCGGGATGGGCGGGAACTGGCTTTCCTTATAGTGTTCCCAGTGGCCGGAGGTCATGTACAGATCCAGCTTGCCGATATTGGGGGTAAATACCTGGGAATAGCCGATGCGGTCAAGTTCCTCGGTAATGAAATCCTGCAATTCGCGGCGGATGATGGAGCCTTTCGGCTTCCAGAGCACAAGCCCCTGCCCCACCATTTCATCAATGGTGAAGAGCCCCATCTCACGACCAAGTCGGCGGTGGTCGCGCTTTTTGGCTTCCTCAAGGCGGGCCAGGTGTTCATCGAGCTGAGTGCGGTTCGGGAAGCAGGTGCCATAAATACGCTGCAGGCGCGGGCCGTTGGAGTCGCCCATGTAGTAGGCGGAAGCCACGCTCATAATCTTGAATGCCTTGCAGTTGCCGGTGCGGCCCACGTGCGGGCCGGCGCAAAGGTCGGTGAATTCGCCGTTGCGGAAGATGGAAATTTCCTCACCCTCGGGGATGCGGTTGAGCAGGTCTACCTTGAACTTGGAAGCCACATCGCGGGGGCCGCCGGCACCCAGCTCACCGCTCTGGGCCATTGCCATGGCTTCATCGCGGGAAACGGTAGTTTGCTCGAATGTCTGGTTCTCCTTGACAATCTTCTTCATTTCCGCCTCAATCTGCTCGAATTCGGCGGTGGAGATATTGTGGTCAAGTTCGATATCATAATAGAAGCCGTTTTCAATGGCGGGGCCGGCAGCCAGCTGAGCCTGCGGCCAGATACGGCAGATGGCAGCGGCCAGCACGTGCGCGCAGGAGTGGCGCAGGCGCTCAAGGTCGCTTGCCTGGTTGCGTTGTTCCAGGGTCTTGCGTTCTTTCTGTTCAGACATATCTAATTAAGTGAGCCCCTAATATCGCCTGTTTAGACGTAATTTTCAAGCACAATCAATGCCAACGGGGTAAAATTCATTAACTTTTTCTTATTTCCGGCGTTTACGGTAACCAGGCAGTCCTCCGTTCAGAGCCCGGCGATGCGTACGGATGGCGTTCAATTTAACCTTCAGTCGACGGATAGGGGCACTCAGCACATGGATGATGCCTGCGGGAGTGGTATAACTGTGAGGAATCAGGGTCTGATCGTAACGCCCCGTATAAGTGACGGAAGAACCACTTACATCAGACATACCATCTATATGCACCACCAGATCAGGCTGAATCGCATATACCTTTACTCCCGGCATACTGGCGACAGTATCCTTATAGAACGTATCTATGGCCCGGTGAATGGACATCCACTCCCAGATATTCTCCTCCGTAGGCATGACTGCCAGCAAACGGTCATACATACTCTCGGGCACCAGATACGCGAAAGTCGACAGCACACCCTCAACCTGCCAGAGAGCATGCTCCCCGGATTTCTGCACAGCGCTGCCATATGGGGTCGGCCGGCTATAGCCGAGATACAGCATATAGTCCCCCTTGATATTCTTCAAGGCATACTCCAGCATAGCCAGAGCATCAGGATGCTGCCCTGTCACCACATCATCCTCCATAATAAGGACATTGCGCCAGCCTTCAGCTTTTGCCCTGGCAATGGCCTTGGCATGTGACAAGGAGCAGCCACCTGCCCCACCCCAGTAGGAGGCACGCTCGGCCGTGCGGGCAGTAAACCAAGGCTCCTTGCCATAGCTTGGCAGAGCCCTGCCATACACAGCACTCAGGCGGTGCACTTTATCAAGCGGCAGCGTCTCAGCATTATCTGCCAGGAACTTATCCATTCTTTCCCGGCTGGAATCCAGGTTAATCACCAGAATACCATCTATTTCATTCCATACCGGATGTAATGCAGGGTTACTCATCATTTGCAAGCTGGTTATATTGTTAATCTATACGGTCATAATCATCGGCAAAGCGTTCTATATCCTCTTCAGAAAGAAATTTACCAATCTGGACTTCTATCAATGCCACAGGCGCCGTTCCCTGATTGCTGAGCCGGTGCAGGCTCCCGCTCGGAATGACTATGGATTCACCCACGCTCAGATGCATCACATTGTTATCACAGCGGACTTTTGCCACACCCTCGGTCACAATCCAGCGTTCGGTGCGGTGCTGGTGCCGTTGAAGAGAGATGCGGCCCCCCGGATACACCAGGAGTTTCTTCACAACAACGTGGGACTGCAAATCCAGCACCTGCCATTCGCCCCAGGGGCGAGTCCCCTTTTCGCCTACATAATAAGTAATACGAGACTCCTTCATTTGCCTAAATTCTGACGAATACTGGTTGTTGAACGTTCCAGCAAATTGCCATGCGGAATACGGGAACTTGTCACGTAGCGAATCCCCTTGCTTTCCACAAATGCCTTTTTCTCATCACTGGAACCATCGGCATTCACGAAGAAGATATCCGGTTTCACCTCATCCAACAAGGGAGCAAAATCAAGGATTTTCCCGGTATCCGGGCCAATATACACCTTCTTGACGAAACGTATTGCCTCAAGCATGTATTTACGTTCCTGCTCCGTGTACATGGTCTTGCGGTTCTTCAATGCCATTACAGTGGCATCTGACCCAAGCGAAACATACACATCACCATAGCTGGCGGCCTCCTCCAGGAAAGCAATATGCCCACTATGCAATACATCAAAACAACCAGATACAAATACCTTAGCCATAGAGAGAAAAATTATTTAATAACACCCCGCCTGCGGAGGCGCTCAAGAAAACGCGGTTTCCACGACACCTGTTCATCTTTGCCAAATGTGCGGCAGTATGGCTCAACCGGGTACATATCCTCACAGGCATCTACCGCAGCATCCCGCTGCGCCTGTGTTTCATACAGATAGACCGCGTATCCACCATGGCCACCACCACAGTACTTATGAGCAAGTTGATTTCCCACATCCGGCAACGGCGACATTCCTTCCTCCAACTGCAATTGGTAGCTCATCTGTACAGCTACTGCCAACACAGAAATATCCTGCTGCTGCACACCAAGGCGAGCAATTCGGGCAGCCTTGGCAATACGGTCGTAGGGTCGTTCATAGCCGACAAACCCCGGGGTGTAGTGTTTCACGCATGTATCGTACACAGCCATGCGACCTTTCAGGAATTCTCCTGTATTCTTAAAATCGAGCACGGGTTTCTCCCCGGATTTCCATACACAAGCTCCAGTCTCAGCAATGACAGCCGGATCCTGCCAGCCAACGCCAAGCCCCAGTTCAGATGCCACCGGATCCCAGCCATTCAGGACACTCCAGCCACCACTCCCACCGAGGCCTGCACCTTGACGATACAGCCACTCCTTGAGCGAAACAGTCGGGGAAATGGAGCAATTCACTACATATTCACCGGGAATCGCATTTTCAGGCACATCCAGCCAACCGCCAGCAAAATCCACACGTAATGGAGCATGCGCAGGAGCCTTCACGCGGGAAAGCAACTGTGAAGAGGTCGTCTGACCTTCTGCAGGCTGAGTTTTATCAAGCACCACAAATTCGACCCCCTGTTCCTGGCAAAAACGCCGTTTCTCCTCCATATAGAGGTCATCAGTCGTCACAGCCAGCACTTGCGGCTTACAGGCCAGAAACGCAGAACGAAAAGAAATGGCAGCATCCTTGTCGGTAGACTCCACCACTTCATCCACCATTTCCAATGCAGAAATAACCGCTTTCTTATCAGCATCATCCAATGCTGACTTCTTATCGTAAAGCAGCCACAACAAATCTGCAGGAGGGTACGAGACAATAAGGTAATCACCTAGTGCTTTCGCATCCTTAAAAAAACGGATATGGCCCGCATGCAGTACATTAAAGGCCCCGGAAACAAACACTTTCTTCATCTGCTCCTTACAGGCTGAATGGTTTACCTAAGCTGCCAGCCTCAGCAGTATGTACCTGCTTACTTAGAGCGCGTTGAACCACCGGCAGCAACATCGGCCCAAGCACCTGCAATAAAACCTGAAACAGCAACCCGGTTGAAGAATTCCTGCCAGCTTTGATTTCCGCTGCTTTCTTCTTTCTCCGAAGTCCGGCGCATACCCCCAGAACTGATGCGGCAGCACCTGCGGCTACACCTATCTTCTTCAGGGTGGCTGGAGTTACAGGAAGCGCTTTCACACAACGGCCGGCATGTTCGCGGGTCGATGTAATGGAATCCAGCACAGCGATGCGGCTTGCCGCCACTCGCATCAGGGCTCCTTGTTTCCCTTGCAGAGTAACTTGAGACATTGCCAGTCGTTCTTTAATTCTTCAGCAGTAGCTGGAGCCAGGCGCTTGCCGCTCATCGATTTCACCATCAGAAGCAACACCGCCGCCACTACCACATTTAACAGGCATACCGCACTCAGTGCGCCTAACCAGCCAAGCCATACGCTGAGAAACACGGCCACTGCGGCACAGAATGCAAAATATGCGCCAAGCAGCAGCACGCA
Organism: Akkermansia sp.; assembly: GCA_017521145.1. Classification (GTDB taxonomy): domain Bacteria; phylum Verrucomicrobiota; class Verrucomicrobiia; order Verrucomicrobiales; family Akkermansiaceae; genus Akkermansia. Next base: position 8,174 of record JAFXDR010000063.1, read on the forward strand.
GGCAAGCACTGCCATTACGAGCCGCTTAGCCTGATGCGCTGCATATTCCCTGACTTCCGCCGAAAACAGCTCCCCAAGCGCACCTGTGTGTTCCACGGTGCGCTGCGCCACGCCCCGGGCTTGCTGCACCACTGCAGCAAGCTCTTCGCGCAGAGCAGATTTCTGCTCTTTTGGCTTAAAGAGAGAAAACATAGCTGAATCCGGCTAATGTGATAAACTCAGAGTCCTGATCAGCGGCGGCCGCCCAGCACAAGGCCAATCAGCACACCGATACCAAGAGCTCCAAGCACGCTTGCGGTGGGGTTTTCCTTCACATATTCCTCACCGGTCTTGTGGTATTCCTTGGCGGCAGCGCGGGTCTTATCCCAGCCTTCGTTCATCTGGACACGGGCCTTATCCCAGCCCTCATTAAGCTGAGCACGAGCCTGGTCTGCGTATTCACGCACATGCACCATCTGCTCAGCAGCCGCGCGGCGAATCTTCTCATACTGCTCGCTGGCGTACTGACGGGCAGCGTTCAGGCGGTCACAGGCATCAGTCGTGGGGGCGGGGGCGGGAGCACCAGCCGTTGTTTCTTTAATTTCTTCGTTTTCCATAACTTGCAGAATGTTCGTTGATTTCTCAGGCAGAGTCATTCCTCCGGACAACTCTCTATTGACGGGATATTATAAACACAAACACAACCAATTTGCAAGCCATCTTGAACAGAATGACGAATTTTCTGATTCGGAATCCTCTAACGCACGCGCGTACACGTGATTTTTACGCCATGATTGATTATTGCCTTGCTAATCTACCACAGAGCTGGTACAATGCCACGGCTTAAATTAACACATGAAAGCAATTCTGGCATTAGAAGACGGAACCATTTTCGAGGGCACCTCCATTGGTGCTACGGGTACGGTTACAGGTGAAGCCTGCTTCAACACGGCAGTGATGGGCTACCAGGAAATCCTGACAGACCCCACCTATCGCGGGCAGATTCTGGCCATGACCTATTCCCTTATCGGCAATTACGGCATCGTAGACGAAGACAATGAAAGCTCTGCCCCCCAGGCCGCAGCCATTGTCATTGGAGAACTTTCCAATCTTCATTCCAGCTGGCGGGCCGATATGCCCATGGGAGAATGGCTCAAGGCTCACAACACCCCCGGTATCGAAGGAGTGGACACCCGTAAACTGGCCCGCCACATCCGCATCAACGGCAGCATGCGCGCCTGTGTGACCACCGAGCTCACGGCAGAAGAGGCTGTAGCAAGAGCCAAAGAAGCAAGCCTGCTCGACGGCGCCGCCCTGGCTAACCAGGTGACCACCAGAACCGCATACGCCTGGGAGGGCGATTCCCGCCCGTGGAAATTACCCAATAAGACCGCTGGCGATATGAGCTACTACGGCACTCTTGCCCCCGCTACCTGCAAGGTAGTGGCTGTTGACCTCGGCATCAAGACCAGCACCCTGCGTACCCTGCGCCAGGATGGCTGCGAAGTAACTGTTGTCCCCGCCACCACCAGCGCGGCCGACATTCTGGCTCTGCAGCCTGATGGCGTATTCCTTTCCAGCGGCCCCGGCGACCCCTCCGCTCACACTGAAATCATCAGCACTGTAGCAGAACTTCTCGGCAAACTCCCGATTTGTGGTCTGGGGCTGGGCTGCGAAATCCTCGGCATCGCGCTGGGTGGCACCACAACCCGCCTGAAGTTCGGCCACCGCGGCGCCAATCAGCCCGCAAAGGATCTCGCTACAGGCAAGGTGGAAATCACCGCACCCAATCACAGCTTCGCACTGCAGGCAGATTCCCTGCCGGCAGGGGTTGAAGTCACCCACATCAACCTGAACGATGACAGCGTGGCCGGCATCATCTGCCGCGAGAAGGCAGCATGCGGTCTCGAATTTACTCCAGAAGCCAGAGAAGGCAAGACCTTTGCCACATTCCTGGCCATGATTAACACAGCCAGATAATTTTTCCGACATGAACACATTAGTCATTGGCTCCCAATGGGGAGATGAAGGCAAGGGGAAAGTCATTGACTTCCTTACCGAGACCGCCGATCTGGTGGTGCGCAGTCAGGGTGGCAGCAATGCGGGGCACACCGTCATTGCCAACGGCAAGAAATATGTGCTGCACCTGGTTCCCTCCGGTATCCTCTGGGATAACAAGGTGAACATCATTGGCAACGGCGTGGTAATCAACCCCACCGCCTTGGTGGATGAAATCAACTACCTGCTGGAAAAAGGTGTGACCATCACCCCGGAAAAGCTCCTCATTTCAGACCGAGCCCATGTGGTACTGCCCATCCACAAAGAGATTGATGCCGCCCAGGAAGAAGCGCTCGGAGACCAGAAGATTGGCACCACGAAGCAAGGCATTGGCCCGACCTATGCTGATAAAGCCCGCCGCATCGGCATTCGCATGATTGACCTGGCAGATGCAGACCGCCTCAAGAGTGTGCTGGAAGCCCGTATCAAGACCGCCAACGATGAACTTGCGCGTCTGGGCTGGCCCAAGGCAGACCCGCAGGTTACCCTCAATGCCGTAATGGCAGCTGCCGATGTGCTGCGCCCCCACATCACCAACACTATTCCTGTGGTGAACAACGCCATCAAGGCTGGTAAGACTGTGCTTTTCGAAGGAGCACAGGGCGCCATGCTCGATATCGACTTCGGCACCTATCCCTTCGTAACCAGCTCCAACACCAGCGCAGGCGGCTGCTGCACCGGCTCCGGCGTAGCTCCCACCAAGATAGATAAGATTATCGGCGTGTGCAAGGCATACACGACCCGCGTGGGCGCGGGTCCCTTCGTGACCGAAGATGATGAGATTGCCGATTACCTGCATGGTCTCGGTCGCGAATTCGGTGCCACCACCGGGCGTCCCCGCCGCTGTGGCTGGACAGATGGCGTGGTACTCCGCTTCTCTGCCATGTTCAATGGTTTCGATGAAATGGCCATGACCAACCTGGACGGACTGGATGAACGCGACACCATCAAGATTTGCACCGCCTACAAGATGGGCGATGAGATTCTGGAATACCCCCCTGCCCGCATCGAAGACTGGGATCTGTGCGAACCCATCTACGAAACGCTCCCCGGTTGGAAACAGGACATCTCCAAGTGCACCACCTGGGACGAACTGCCCGAGAACTGCAAAGCCTATGTGAAACGCTTCGGCGAAGTAGTGGGCTGCCCGGTGGGTTCTGTAGGTGTCGGCCCCGACCGCGAACAGACGATTCCGGTTCCGCACTGATAATTATCAACAAGAACAAAATCGCCTCGCTTCCTTGTGGGAACGAGGCGATTTTCTATACAGCTGAAATCAATTTACGCGCGCGGTGCGTTCTGCCCACCAATAAGGAGCACCATTTCCCCCTTTGGTGGTTTAGCCTTGAATTCCTCCAACACCGCCGCGGCGCAGCCACGGTGATATGTTTCAAACACCTTTGTCAACTCACGCGCCACGCACACTGGTACCGCCGGGTCAATTTCAGCCAGTGCCTGTACCGTCTTGACTATACGGAACGGAGATTCGTAAAAAATGCTGGTATGACTCGCCTGCACCGCAGCCTGAAGAACCGCTGCCTTACGGCCTGATTTCACCGGCAGGAATCCGCCAAAGAAAAAGGCATCACTCGGCAGCCCCGAACCCACCAGTGCCGTAACCACGGCTGATGGTCCCGGCAGAACGGTAAACGCCACCTCCCGCGCCTTCAATTCCTGGATAAGCCGATACCCAGGGTCGCTCACACCGGGCATACCGGCATCAGTCACCACGGCGAAAGACTCCCCCGCCAGCGCACGGGTTGCTATCTCCGGAGCACGCTGTGATTCGTTGTGCTCGTGCAGACTGATAAGAGGCTTACGTATGCCGTAGTGAGCCAGCAGCATGCCGGTATTGCGTGTATCTTCACAACACACGCAATCGACCGTCTCCAACACCGTCAGCGCCCGCCGGGTGATGTCTTCGCGGTTACCGATGGGCAACCCGACAAAGCTGACGGGATACTCAATCATTCCGTGACGAGAGCAATGACAATCTCATCAGCAATCCGGCGCGTTGCATAGGAGATAGCAGCCTCCTCCGCAGACTCGTTATTGCCAATCTGGTTGAAGAACTCGCCGACTTCCTCTTCCTCAGAATTAATGAGATTCTTACCAGTCTTACGATCCACAACCTGGTACTGGACATACACGCGGGCACCTATCTGCTTACTGATGTAAGTATCTTCAGAATCGGTAATCAGAGATTCGCGCTCAATACGTGCCACCTTACCCTTGACGATAAAGTCTGCCTGGCCATGCGGCGCCATGCGGTATGTACCATCGCTCTGCAAGGCATTTCCCATGGCAGTAGTCATCAGCATACCGGCATTGGGATAAAGCGTCTCATTCTCGAATACCTCCACACAGAAGGTATTCATATCCTTCATCGAATCAGGCTTCATGCCCCCCAGATGGTAACCGCAGGCAGAAAGGGCAAGTGCGGAACCAGCGGCAATAAGTAAGTGTACGGCTTTCATGATTCAGTGTTTGCTTGTGCAGCTGCGGCGGCTTCTTTTGCCCGGGCAAGCAGAGATTCTGCTTCCTGAGCGGCTTCCGGGTTAAGTTTCTTCTGGCGGATTACGTCCTCAAAACAGAAAATGGCAGAGGTATACTCATTGGAGCGCTCGAGATAATAACGCCCCACTTCAAGCTGCTGCTGCACCATGAGCTTATTCATTCTGGCAGCTTCGGCGCGTGCCTTCCCTGCCTCAGCATGCTTCGGGAAACGCAGGGTGAATTCCTCATATGCCTCGCGGGCATTGCTCAGGTTCACCAGGTTATTATCGCCGCGAGTATGGCTGCCGGCCCAGAGAGATGCAACTTTCAGCTGGGCATCCGGGGCATATTTGCTGTCCGGGTAGCGCTCAACCAGCTTGGCATATTCCAGACGAGCCTCCTCTGGCCGCCCCTGGTCTTCCAGGAATTTGGCCAGCACTGCAGAGGCATGAGCAGCAGTATCATTATACGGGGCCTTTTCGACAATCTCGCGCAGCCACTTCACCACCACACTGGATTCCATCGTGGTGTTCCAGGCGCCCCAGAACACGGGCACAATCATCTTGCCATCAGCAGCATCCATAGCCATGGAAAGCTGGCGGTTAATGGCAGATTCATACAAATCACTCTGGGGGTAGCGGTCAATCAGCTTGCCATATTCCTTGAACGCATCGCGGTAATCCTCTGTGGATTCATACGATTGCCCCAGCATATAACGAGCCTCGGCTGCGTTAGGTGCCAGTTTGTGATAACGCACAATTTCTTTCAGCGAGGAACGAGCCTTGGATGCTTTGCCCTCCGCCTGATACGCCTTGGCCTCAGCCATTAAGGCATCAGCCTCAGGGTCAACGGCCTTCACCTGTCCCACGGGAGGCGGACCATCGAAAGAATCACACATAGGCAGCAGCAGAGCCGATGCCGCACAAAGGCGTAACAGTAGCAATTTTCTCATGTCAGTGTCAGAATACCATGTTCTCCCCCTGTCTTGCAAGAGCAAAAGCATAGCCACTGTGTCTTATTTTGCCCAACTTTTATCAAACCAGGCAAGCCCTTCCATCATCTCTCACCGCATGAACATTCTGAGCATCATTCACAACATCTTCCGCAAGAAATCAATGACCGCAGTCGATACCACGCCGCAGCGCGGCATTTCGCTCCCCCGCTACATGGGGCGCTGGTATGAACAGGCTCGCTTTGAAAACTGGTTTGAATCCGGCATGGATTTCGTCTATACCGATTACAGCAGCGGGCCGGACGGCAGCATCAATGTCATCAACTGCGGCACCAGTCTCAATGGCAGACAAAGTGTATCAACCGGCCGGGGATTCCCTGGCGGATTCGGGCGCATGAGAATTTCCTTTGTGCCTCCCTACAGCTGGTTCCAGGCCCCTTATCACATCCTGTACGTCGACAGCGGCTACGAAACAGCCCTGGTCTCGGGAGAAGGTGATTCGTACCTGTGGCTCCTCACCCGGCAGCAACACCCCGGGGCCGACCAACTCATTCCGCTGATACAGGAAGCGCAGCGGCGCGGATTCGACACCACGCAGCTGCGCTACACCAATCAGATCCACTGATGCATCAGAAGCGGAAATCCACCCCACCGGAAAGATACAATCCCGGTTTGTAGTGGTGGCTTTCCAGGCGGTCCTGATCAGAATTGAATTCGCACACATCTGCCGCCGTGGCCAGTGTGCTGCCGATGCTGAAAGTCACAATACGCCTTGTCTCTCCCTCCCGGGAGAAATCATACTCTGCGGTAAATCCTGCCACCAATGAACGAACTCGCAGCATACGGGTACCATGCAGAGTCTCCACCGCCCAGGAGCCACCGTCGCCCTGCACAAATGCACCCAGCTTAAGCCCCTGCCCCATATCACGCATCGCACGCAGGCAGTAGCCGCTCAGGCTCAGATTCCATTCCGGAGTCATCTGCCAGTCAAAACTGAACACAGGCATCACGCTCCAATCTGCCGTGTAGGGGGCATAGGCAAGCCCCACAGAATAGCGGAAAGTTTCGCTGTGCTGCACCTGATAGCTCACCATCAGATTCATGTGAAAACTATGGGCACTCTGCGCAAAGTCAGAATCAAAGGTCGGAGCAATTGCCGCAACCCACACATTACCGTTATCCTGCGGCACAATGGCAGAAACCGGCAGGGACAAGTGGTATAAATCATTATGCCTGATATCAAAAGCGCCGGAGGTATCAAGCACCGTCACATCCGCATTAATCGAGGCATTGAACCTCCATTTCTCACCGCCGGAACGGCGGGGATCAGCCAGCGGCACGCAAAGGCTGTACTGCTGCCAGCCCAGCGATGAACCGCCATGACGCTCGCTCATATTCGTGACAAACTCCGCCGAAACAAAACTGGGCATCATGCCACTGGCGGGCATTTCGTGCCGCCATTCACTGCTCAATTCCTGTGCCAGTGCAGAGGTATTATCCAGCCACGAATCAAACAATCCATCGGCCATGACAGATGGAGCGAAAGTCATCAATAGGAACAAGAGCTTCTTCATGACAAGCGCATTGTACCATTTCACAAACTAATTTCAAGTTTAATATCCAACGTAACAGCGTTAACACGAACAGAAACAGGCTTAAATACGTCCCCCGTTCCACACCAGACAGAAAAAGTCTCACATGCAGAAAAATCTGTGCACATCGCTAACCAATCATCCGCAAATCACAAATCCGAGCATCCCGGTTCCATGCTACTCGCGGGCACATGGTCTTGTACGCGCTTTTTGCTAGACATAGCAGCAGAAAGCAGGTATAATCCACCCAAGTATGAATCCTCCCGCCATTGCCATCGACGGTCCCGCAGCTTCCGGCAAATCCACCGTGGCCAAGCTCATTGCCAAGGAGCTCGGCTACACGTTCATCAACACCGGTGCCATGTACCGCGCTGTGACCTGGTACACCCTGCAGCAAGGGGTGAATCCCGCTGATACCGCCGCTGTGGAAGCCCTGCTGCCGGGCATCCCGCTGAGCTTTGGCAAGGACGGCGCCAACTCCACCGTGGTGTATGATGGCCGCGTGCTCACCACCGAACTCACCGAAAAGAGCACCAACGACAACGTCTCCGCCGTGGCCTCCATCCCCGCCGTGCGCGCCCTGCTCGTGGAAAAGCAGCGCGAATACAACACCCGCGAAGCCGTGGTCATGGAAGGCCGCGATATCGGCACCGTGGTATTCCCCGACACGAAGTACAAGTATTTCGTGACCGCCTCCGAGGAAGTGCGTGCTGCCCGCCGCGCCGCCGAAGGCATCACCGATTCCATTGCCGAGCGCGACCGCAAGGACTCCCAGCGTGCCTGTGCCCCCCTCAAGAAGGCCGATGATGCCCTGCTGGTCGACACCTCCGATATGACCATCGACCAGGTGGTAGCCTTCATCGCGGCCGATATCCGCGCCAAACTTGCCGCCTGCTAACCCCCTTTCCTCTTTCCCCTGATATGGACCGTTCCCTGCTCTACCTCATCGTGCGCGGCACTGCCAGCTGCTTCTTCAACTCCTTCTTCAACCTGAAGGTACTCGGCCGCGAAAAACTCATCGAAGAAGGCCCCTGCATCATTGTGGCCAACCACCAGAGCTTCCTGGATCCGCCCCTGGTCGGCTCCCTCTACAGCAACGAAGTCTTCTTCCTGGCGCGCAAGACCCTGTTCGATGCCCCCGTGCTCAAGCAGGTGCTGCCCTACTGCAACACCATCGGCATTGACCAGACCCGCCCCGACCCCGCCAGCATCATCCAGGTGCTCCGCACCGTAAAGAGCGGTAAGCGCATCATCATCTTCCCCGAAGGCTCCCGCAGCCCCGATGGCGAGATACACGACGCCATGCCCGGCATCGGTCTCATCCTGAGCAAGCTCGCCACCGTGCCGGTACAGCCGGTGCGCATTGAAGGCGCCTACGACTGCCTCCCCATCCACAGCAGCAAGCTCAAGTTCCGCCCCATCACCCTCTCGGTGGGCGACCCCATCCAGTTCACCCCGGAAGAACTCAAAGCCAAAGGCCGCGATGCCCAGCGTGCCATTGGCCAGAAAATCATGGATGCCATCCGCGCCCTGCCGCTGGAGCCCTGATTCTGAAAGACTGCACCGCGACCATGCTCACCACCCTGCGTCTGAGCAACTTTCGCTGCTACAGCACCCTCCGCTGGGCCATACCGGCAGAGGGTGCCGTGCTGCTGGGAGCCAACGCACAGGGCAAAACCAGCCTCATGGAAGCGCTCTGCTTTGCGCTCACCCTGCATAGTCCCCGCTCCAACAGGCTGGATAAACTCGCCCGCCAGGGGACCGGCACTTTCGGCATCTCCCTCGAAACAGAGGAAGGCACCCGCCGCCTTGTGTGGGCAGACCGCAAGCTCAACCTGCAGGTCAACGGAGCCGAGCGCCGCGACTACCACGACTACCTGGCCGATACCCACCCCGTCACCTGGCTCGCCAACAGCGATATCGAACTCGTGCGCGGCCCGGCAGAAGAACGCCGCCGCTACCTCGACTTCCTGGGCTGCCAATGGCACCCGCTCTACCGCCGCGCCCTGCAAGCCTACCGCAAAGCGCTCAAAAGCCGCAACGCCCTGCTCCGCCACCCCCGCCGCAGCACCGCCACCCTGCGCAGCTACGCCGGACTGCTCGCGCAGCACGGCAGCATCCTCATGCAGCTGCGCCAGCAACTGCTCCAGCGGCTCACCCCCCACATCGCCCACCACCACCGCAGCATCTCCGGCGGGACTGAGCAAATCCAGCTGCAATACGCCCCCTCCGCCCGGCAAAACCTGGCCGAAGAACTCGAAAACAGCCTCGAAACCGATATCCGCGCCGGATTCACCACCACAGGCCCCCACCGGGACGACTTCCTCCTCCTTATCGGCCCCCTGGCCGCCGCCGAATTTGCCTCCGAAGGCCAGCAGCGCACCCTGGCCATTGCCCTGCAAATGGCACAGAGCGCACTGCTGCAGGAAGAAACCGGCAAATCCCCCATCCTCCTTATTGACGACATCTTCGGCGAGCTCGACACCGCCCGCCGCCGCGCCCTGCTTGCCATGCTCCCCGCCGAATCACAGGTATTCATCACCACAACCAACCTCGACTGGCTGGGTGATATGCAGCTCCCCCTGCCCATCATCAAGGTGCAGCACTCAAGTATTAATTCCAATAACAGAGACTGACCATCACCCTATCCTGTACCGAAAAAAACCGAGAAATCGGTTAGCATCTCAAATAGCTCTGTTTTCTGATCTGGTTCGAGAAACCATCTGTCGGATTCTGCGTCCCCCATAGATGGTCACAAGGGAAAAAAGTGATGTTACAATGAAGCTGAGCACCACCCACTCTATGGCATTAATATCAAATCTTTTTGAGATTCCGCCCGAAATCATCAAAGCCGGAAAATGTGTTAAAAATATAGCGATGCTGCCCACGCCACAATAACGAAGTAACGAATTCCTCGATCTGAGGAAATTCCCATCAGTCGCAGAGGATTCCGAGAATAGACAGATGAAATATGTTACGACCAATATAAGAAACAGCAGGTCGGTGTATCCGTTTTCCTTGAACAACAAAACCAGAATACCTGTCAGGCTCCCCCACTTACACGCATTACTCACGATACGTAACTTTACTGATTCTCTCGTGCATTTCCCCAAATATCGGACAATCGGGTATGCTCCGATTGCGATGAGTAACTCCGAACATACCCTGATATTCCCACCATACGTGAACCCAAGCCAATCCTGGTATGACGACTTCTCAACTCCGTCAAAATTGAAATATAGATACAGGAAAAGGCCTACACCAGGCGCTAAGAAAAAATATAATTTTTTTACTTTGAGTAAAAACGGACATATCAATATCATTGATATAATCATGCTTGATAAGTACCATGAAGGAGGACACGCTCCCCCGGCGCACCAGGAAAATCCGGACATTTTAAGCAAAAGCAAATTGCCGGTCAGAGAAGCAAAGATATAATTCAGAGACTCAGCCAAGGAAACTTTTGCATAGTTAAAACACACGACACCAATCAAAGTCGCGACAATTAACTCAGGATAAAAAGCCCGTATTTTGCGAGCAACAAACCTGTAAGTAGCCCCTATAATGTCATTTTTACATTCCTCGGGCATTGATGTGACGCTCCTGGCCATCAATAATCCTGATAAAACCGCAAAAATTTCTACCGCAAGCTGGCCACCAGGGAGTATATTCATGTGGAACAGCATGATGGCGAGTGCGGCAAAAACCCGTACTATCTCAATTTCCGCAATGCGTGCTTTCTTATTCATAATTTTCTGGAATCAGGCAAATAACCAATTCCCATTATCTGTTCCAGGAACATCACCACTGCGTATGCAATGCATAGGTGCCGACAACAGAAGCAAGCGCAGCGAAAGCCAAATACACACCAGTATTCCCTTTCTCTACACCGAGAATCTCTACTATCCGAGTTCGAGCAAACAACCACAGCGGCACAAAGACCACCACACCGCAGAAAAACTGGCGCAATAAATTCTGGAGAGAGAATTTTTGAAGGAACGAATCCATACCATTTCATCCTACGCTTTCGGAATCCGTAAGTCAAGCACACAAACTGTTTTATTTCGAGAAAATAGCAGCACCCGGTACATCGTTTCATTTTACGCCGTGTTCAATGTCTCATAGGCTGTTATTATCTGAACGTCAATCTTAATCAAAGCCACCTATTACGGATTCCGAATCAGAATAGATATGGACATTAACCAACAACAAAAGGAAGCCGCGGCACTGGAGATTTTAAGGAGCA
>JAFXDR010000064.1 GCA_017521145.1 Akkermansia sp.
ACACCCACGAACATATCGCCAGGAAATTCTTCAGATATTCCGCGTTGGGAACACCGGTATACATCACCAGCGCCGTGGAAGATTACAACAAAGGAGGCCACGTAAACCCTGCAGATTTAAAGATACCGCCCCATTCCGGGCAATGATTATACCGATAACAGGCCATATCACATCAAGATTCTGCCAGCCCGGGTAGCAGTTGATTAGCATTGACAATTCCCGGCAGGTGGTGTATACGGTGCGCATGATTATCGATACCCATTGCCACCTGGTGCACGATAAATATGAGGACATGGAGCAGCTGCGGGCGGATTCGCTTGCGCTGGGAGTGGGGCATTGTATATCGCAGGGCACGCACCCGCAGGACTGGCTGCCGCAGCTGGAACTCGCCCGCCGCATGCCCGATTTCATCACCTCCTGCCTCGCGGCGCACCCCTCCGAAGTCACCAACGTGAGCGATGAGGATTTTGAATACATGGCCAATCTCTGCCGCACCAATCCCCAGGCGGCCATCGGCGAAACCGGGCTGGATTACTTCTGGGAAGCCCCGGAGGGCTGGGATGAAGCCGTGTACCACGCCCGCCAGAAAGTATTGCTGGAAAAGCACTTCGCCCTGGCCGAGGAACTGGGGCTGAATATCTCCCTCCACACGCGCGATAAGGAAGGCACCGCCTGTTTCGACGATGCCTTTGCCATTGCCCGCAATTTCCCGAAGGTGCGCCCGGTGTTCCACTGCTTCATCGGCTCTAAGGAACAGGCCGGGGCCGTCTTCGAACAGCTCGATGGCATGGTATCCTTCACCGGCATCATCACCTTCAAAAAGACCACCGCCGTGCAGGAGGTAGCGGCATGGGCTCCGCTTGACCGCATCATGGTCGAAACCGATTCCCCCTTCCTTTCCCCGGAACCGCACCGCGGCAAGCTCAACATCCCCGGCCGCACGCGCTTTGTTGCCGAAAAACTGGCCGCCCTGCGCGGTCTCCCGCTGGAGGAAGTGGTGGCGGCCACCACTGCCAATGCAAAACGCTTCTTCCGGCTCCCCGCGCTGGGTGCTTAATCGCCGTATATCTGGCGGCGGCGGTGAAACAGGTAAAACGCCGTGCAATTCACCCCGCTGAGCATACCGCAGCACAGGCTCAGGAACATGCCCGCCTGCTGCACATGCTTGAGCGCCTGTGCCCAGAACGCCACTTTCCAGGGATGCACCAGCTGCAGGCACTGGGGATCCGGCTGCACGCTTTCCAACAGAGTGAGCAGGAACAGGCTCAGGCAGCTCATGAGCACAATGATATTAGCCGTGAGCAACCCGCCGCGGAACCAGCGCAGAATACGCGGTTTTCTCAGGAAAAAGATACTGGTGATTGCCGCTGCCAGAGCCACGACGGACAACCACAGATTCAGCAGTCCCACCCCGCTGTTAAACGCCTGCTGACTGAGCAGCAGCGCTTTGGCTTCCCTGGGGTTCACCACCTGTTCAAAGGCTTCCGGATCCGGCGGCAGCGGGTCGCCGGTCACCACGAGCTGCCAGGAGAAAAAGGCCAGGCAGAGCAAGGAACAGATAAAGAGTAAGGTGGATTTCATGCTGTTTCAACAGGGGTATGCTCTCATCCTACATGATGCCATCTGCCTTGTCAATCTCTGCTGCCTGTCATGCGAAAAGCAGAATCCCTTGCAGCCTTCATGGTTGCAAGGGATTATGTTTTCAACGGAGAGAGTGGGATTCGAACCCACGGTGACATCTCTGCCACGCTCGATTTCGAGTCGAGTGCCTTAGACCAACTCAGCCATCTCTCCAGGTGCGGGACGCGGTGGTATTCTGCCCGTTCCATGCTTTCCTGTCAAGATTTATCTCCCTTGCTGACACATGCTGAGCCGAAAATAAACTTGACCTCGCGGGAGGGAAAAGCTAGACTGAAAGCGCTTTCCAGTTATAAAACAAGCATGGAACAAGTTTTTTGACAGAAAAGAAAGCCAAAGCACGTATATTTTTATACATATGAAACTGAATCGAGTATTGACGCTGGCGTTCCTCGCCCTCTTCGCAGTAAGCGGGCTGCAGGCACAGTCGCTGTCTCCGGACACCAAGACACATTGGGACAAGGGTACCCTCGTGGTGGAATCCCCGGTTCGTCCGGAAGGTCAGCAGCACGTGGTGGGCCTTACCGCCCCCAAGATGAAGACCGTTCGCGTAGCATTCGTGGGCCTTGGCATGCGCGGCCCGGGTGCTGTTTCCCGTTTTACCTACATTCCCGGTGTGGAGATTGTGGCTCTCTGCGACTACGAAAAAGAGCGCGCTGAGAAGTGCCAGGAGCGTCTCCGCAAGGCTGGTCTGGCTCCCGCCGCCATCTACTACGGCCCCAAGGGCTATGAAGAGCTCTGCAAGCGCGATGACATCGACCTCGTGTACGTTGCCACCGACTGGGACCACCACTTCCCCGTAGCCAAGTGCGCCCTGGAGAACGGCAAGCACACCGCCATCGAAGTGCCCAGCGCCATGAACCTGCAGCAGTGCTGGGACCTCATCAACCTTTCCGAAAAGACCCGCAAGCACTGCATGATTCTGGAGAACTGCTGCTACGACTGGTTCGAGCTCGATTCCCTGAACATGGCCCAGAAGGGTGTGTTCGGTGAAGTTCTCTACGCCAAGGGTGCCTACATTCACAACCTGGATCCGTTCTGGGATGCCTACTGGGTAAACCCCGACAATGACCCCGACAAGCTGGGCTGGCGCATGAAGTACAACATGGAAAACCGTGGCGATGTGTACGCCACCCATGGTCTGGGTCCCGTGGCTCAGGTAATGGATATTCACCGCGGTGACCGCTTCACCACCCTGGTGGCTATGGACACCAAGTCCGCCCACGGCCGTGAGTATGTGGAGAAG
>JAFXDR010000065.1 GCA_017521145.1 Akkermansia sp.
GATTTTCTGGAGGCGGGGGAAGCGCTTGTTGTCCAGAATATAGTCGTTGTTGCGGGTGAGCATGAGTTTCTGCCCGCTGATTTCCACGTTGGAGATATTGCGCCGCGTGGCCAGGATGCGGATTTTGTGCACCGTGAGCAGGTGGCTCACCTCGCGGGGAAGGGGGCCGAATCGGTCACGCCACTGGCGGTCTAAATCGTCCACATCGTCCACGGTGCAGGCACGCGCCAGCTGGGTGTAGGCTTCCATGCGCGCCTTGGTGGATTCCATATAAGCAGCGGGCAGGTAGGCCCCGAGCAGTTTATCGGCATCGGCCCGGGTGGTCATGCTAGCTTCGCTCAGGCAGATGAAATCGGCCTTGAAGGTGGCTTCGGCGCGGATGGTGGGCACCTTGCCCTGCATGCGTTCAATGGATTGGCGGAGCAACTGGCAGTACAGCTCGAACCCGATGGCCGCAATGTGGCCGCTCTGCTGGGTGCCCAGCAGGTTGCCCGCGCCGCGGATTTCGAGGTCGCGCATGGCAATTTTGAAGCCGCTGCCCAGCTCGGTGTACTGCTTGATGGCTGAAACGCGTTTGCGGGCATCGCCCGTGCAGAGCGCCTGCCGGGGCAGCAGCAGGTAGGCATAGGCGCGGTGGCCACCGCGGCCTACGCGGCCGCGCAGCTGGTACAAATCAGCCAGCCCGAAGCGGTCGGCGCGGTCAATGATGATGGTGTTGGCGTTCGGTATGTCGATACCGCTTTCAATGATACTGGTGGCCAGCAGCACATCGGCCTTGCCATCCACGAAATCACGCATGATGAGCTCCAGCTCGCCTTTATCCATCTGCCCGTGGCCCACCACGATGCGCGCTTTCGGAGCCAGACGCTGCAGTTCATCTTTCATCTTCATGATGCTCTGCACGCGGTTGTGCAGAAAGAAGACCTGGCCGTTGCGAGCCAGCTCGCGCTCAATGGCATCGGCAATGAGCTTCTCGTTGTACGGGCACACGGCGGTCTGCACCGGCAGGCGGTTGAGCGGCGGGGTCTCGATGGTGCTCATATCGCGTGCGCCCATGAGCGCTACATAGAGCGTGCGCGGAATGGGGGTGGCCGAGAGAGTGAGCATATCCACCATGCGGAACATGCGTTTGAACTGCTCCTTATGGCGCACGCCGAAGCGCTGTTCCTCATCGATGACGGCCAGCCCCAGATTCTTGAAGGTGATATCTTTGGAAATGACGCGGTGAGTACCGATGACGATATCCACGGAGCCATCCGCAATCCCCGCCACGATTTCCTTGATTTTCTTTGCCGGGGTGAAGCGGCTCATCAGCTCGATGCGCACCGGGTATTCGCTCATGCGGGTGCGGAAGGTGCGGTAGTGCTGTGCCGCCAGCACCGTGGTGGGGGCCAGTATGGCGGCCTGCCGCCCACCTGTCACACATTTGAATGCTGCGCGGATAGCCACTTCGGTTTTGCCGAATCCCACATCGCCGCAGATGAGACGGTCCATGGGCCGCCCGCTTTCCATATCCGCCTTGGTCTGGGCAATGGCGCGCAACTGGTCGGGCGTTTCGCGGTAGGGGAAACTGGATTCAAACTGCCACATCCAGCCGGAATCGGCCGGGTGGGCATAGCCCGAGTTGCTCTCGCGCTCGGCCTGCACCTCCAGCAGCTGGGCTGCATAGTCAGCCACCGCCTTTTCTGCCGCCTGGCAGGCGCGGCGCCAGCGGGCATCCCCCAGCTTGCTGAGTTCGGGAGTCTTGGCTCCCAGCCCCACATACTTGGAAACCAGGTGGCTCTGCTGCAGGGGGATGCGCAGCAGCACGCCATCGGCATACTTGATGTGAATCTCCTCCTCGCCGCTCTGGTCATCGCGCACAATGCCCACGAATTTGCCGAGGCCATGCGAGGCGTGGATGACGAAGTCACCTTCCTCGATTTCACGCAGCGGTGCCTGGGCCCGTTCGCGGCGCATGCGGTCGGTGCGGTCGTCCTGCTTGCGGTTGCGCGGGGTGGAGTAGCGCCCGAAGATTTCCGCAGCAGAAAGCACGGCCAGCTTTGCTCCCGGAATCGAGAAGCCGAGCGGCAAATCGCCATCGCGGCTCTGCACGCCGGACCAGGCATCATCCTCGCCGCAGATTTCCTCGAATCGGCTCTTTTCGCCCTCGTGGGGGAAATACATGACCACACGCCACTTCTGCTCGCGCCACTTGCGCAGCTCCATACCCGCGAGCTGGCGGCGCGCCTCCTGCATCACAAAATCGCCGGTTTCGAAACTGCCCAGCGGCGTGCCGAAAATGGCTGTGTTGTCCCCGGCGTTCACGTTGTCGATATTCGGCAGCACCTCTTCACGGTCGGGCGGCAGTTCGTATACCAGCACATGCCCCGGTACCCCGCATCCCGGCAGGCTCACCACCCAGTCATTCCGCCCAATCCATCCGGCCAGCGGTTTATCAGCGGGCGGTTCATCCAGCACCAGTTCGGCAGAATCCAGCTTCTTGAAGGAAAGCTGGGAATCGATATCGAACGCGCGGATACTCTCTACCTCATCGCCGAAGAATTCAATGCGCAGCGGCCAGGCTGATTGCAGCGGAAAGACATCCAGAATGCCGCCGCGCAGACTCCATTCACCGCGTCCGGTCACCTGGTCCACTCGCTCAAAATCATGGTCGGTCAGGGCCGTGCATACATCGTCCAGCGGGCATTCTTTCTCCACCTCCAGCGTGAGGGTGAAACCCGCATCGGCAGAAAAGCTGGGGGCTGGTTGCTGCAGCGCTGCGGCAGTCACGATAACCACCTGGGTTTCCCGCGGTGCGCCGGAGATGGCGCGCAGGGCCTCCAGTCGCTCAGCTGCCAGGTCGGGGTCGGAGATTCCGTTGTTGATGTGGATTTCCTGCTCCGGCACAAAGACGGCCTGCGGACCTTCCCAGAGCGCCCATTCGGCGGCCAGCCGTTCCTGCACGGGCAGGACATCTGCCACCACCCAGACTCGCCGCGGCTGGTCAGATGCCGCCGCCACCATGGCCGCCACAAAGGAATAAGCCGCCGGGCTCACCCGTTCCAGCACCACGGGCTCATCCAATGAGCCCGCGCGGCGCAGCCTCTCCAGCTCCCCGGCAAATGCAGGGGATTTTGCAACTATCTCTGTGAGCGGCTTTGCCACGCTGGTCTTATCCTACCAGTCGCAGGCTCCAATGTCAAGAAACGCGCAGAATTATGCTTGCCAAGGCTCATGCCGGGTGGTAGGATAGGCGCGCATTACTGCTCCGGTAGCTCAGTTGGATAGAGCACGAGCCTTCTAAGCTTGGGGTCCCGCGTTCGAGCCGCGGCCGGAGCGGTCACAGTGAAGCCCCTGTATACCACCGTGGTATACAGGGGCCCTTTTTGTGTCGCGGTGCAACAAGCAACGATCACATCTTATCTGCCGGACGGCAGCAGTGGTGGTGCTTCTTATAGAGCTCATTCATCCACAGCAGGGTTAATCCCGCAGTGAGCCCCATCAGAATCACGGCATTGGCTGCGCAAAGTGCCACCTTGCAGCACCTGCGGTGGTTTTTATCTGCCAGCCAGTCCTGCACTTTCTCCTTGGCTTCATCTAATTTTTCTTGGTCCATGCAGGTGGGACATCCCGCCCGTGACCGGGTCTCAAAAACCTTTATTTTTCCTCATCGCCGGGCGGGTGTCCTGCATGCGGTCGCCTGATATCAATAATTGAGCTCGCCAGCGAGCACGCGGCGCTCGAATTCCTTGATATCGACCACCTCGCCGGTGCGGCGGGCGTGCTCCACGGCAAAAGCAATGACATGAGAATGTGCGCTGGCCTGGATGGGGGTGGTCATGAGTGAGGTGTCCTCCACCACGCGCATATCGTTGTACAGGTTGCTCACCAGCCCCCAGTCACCGCCGCCGTGGCCGGCATAGCCGCCTGCGGCTTCCTCGATGGAAACGGTACGCATCTTCCTGGAGAAATGCTCGGTGATGGTGATTTCGCCGGGGCCGTTTTCCTTGTAGAAGGCACCGGCGCGCAGCTTGGCCTTGGTGCCGTAGATTTCGATGTGGCGGCCTTCTTCAAAAGCGGTCATGGTGAAAGTGCCGGTGATGCCGCCCATATAGCGCAAGATGGCCACCAGGTGGTCGGGCTGGTCGTTGTCCTCGCACTGGAAAGCATCGCGTCCCCAGGGGGAGGTCCTGAGCCATTCGGTGATATCCTCCGGCGTGGCTTCGTCCACACCGTCCATCACCATCCTGAGCCAGCGGCGGCAGGAATCGTCGGTGATGTACTTGCGGGCATCCCACGGGTCCTCGCCAATGGGGGTGGTCCAGTCGGTGCAGCGGGCTGGGCGGGGTTCAGCCAGCGATTCCTTGCGGAAGAAAGAGAGCTCACCGAAGCTGGAAACCTGCTCGCAGGGGCGGTTGAGCAGCCAGTAGAGAATATCCATGTCGTGGCAGCACTTGGCCACAATCATGGGGGTGGATTTTGCGCTGTTGCCCCAGTGGCCGCGCACGAAGGAATGCCCGAAATGCCAGGCTCCCACACCCTCGTTGGCATTGAAAGTCATGATTTCGCCCAGCTCGCCGCTCTGGATGACATTTCGGATAGCATTGTAGAACGGTGTGTAGCGCAGCACGTGGCAGATAGCCACGCGGCGGCCCAGCTTTTCGGCCAGGTCGCGCAGCTCCAGCGCCTCGCGCAGGGTCTTGGCAATCGGTTTCTCCAGCAGCAGGTCATACCCCAGCTCCAGCGCACGCCTGGCGGGCTCGAAATGGTAGTCATCCTGCGTGCCGATGATGGCTACATCGGCCATTTTCGGCTGGCTGAGCAGTTCATCAGCACTGGCAAAGAGGCGGATGCTGCCGCGCTCCTCCTCCGGGGCAAAATCGCGCACCTGTTCGGCGCGGCAGGTCACCGGGTCTGCCGCCGCCACAATGCGGAACTGCTCCGGGTATTCCATGGCCAATTTCATGTACGTGCGTGTGCGGGAACCGCAGCCAATGCCAACCAGCGTGATTCTGTCCTTTTCCATAATGCGTATGTGTTGCGCCCATTGTACGCCGTACGTCCGTTCCATGCAAGGGCAAAAACTCAGTGAGCAGGCACCCGCAGCGTTTTGAAGCTTTGTTCTTTCTTATTGTTGACTTTTGGTGGAGTATGGTCTAAGATTGCCGCATGGAGACCCGAGTGATTGAGGTGGATCCGCTGGAGGATTGCCGCAGCATTTATAAGGAAGCCGCTGCCGTGCTGGCAGAGGGCGGGCTGGTGGCTATTCCCACGGAGACGGTATACGGCCTGGGGGCGGATGCGTTCAACCCGGATGCTGTGGCCAAGGTTTTTGAGGTGAAGGGGCGGCCGAGTTTTGACCCGCTCATCTGCCACCTGCCGAACGGTAAGGCACTGAAGGAGATTGCCGAGGTGCCGGCAGAGCTGCAGCCGCTGGTGGATAAGCTGGTGAAGGAATTCTGGCCGGGGCCGATGACTCTGGTGCTGCCGCGGAAGGAATGTGTGCCGGATATCGTGACGAGCGGTCTGCCCACGGTGGCCTGCCGCGTGACGAGCCACGAGGTGATGCGCGCTGTTGCCCGAGCCCTGGGGCACCCGATTGCCGCGCCGAGCGCCAACCGCTTCGGGCATATTTCGCCCACGAGCGCTCCGGCGGTGATGAAAGAGCTGGGCGGCTCCATTCCGCTGGTGCTGGATGCCGGCGCCTGCTCGGAGGGACTGGAGAGCACGATTCTGCAACCCTGCTTCGATGAGAAGGGCTCCCCCGCCGTGCGCGTGCTGCGCGAGGGGCCGGTGACCCGCGAGAAACTCCGCAAAATCTGCAAGGTGGTGAAACCCGGCAAGGGCAGCGATATCGAGGCGGCCACACCCTGCGCCCCCGGCATGCTCAAGAGCCACTATGCACCCACCAAACCGCTCATCCTGCACAACCCGAAGGAGCCGTTCACTCCGCAGGAGGGCGTGAGTTACGGCCTCATCACCTACCAGGGAGATTCCCCGCTGGCCGAGCAGGATTGCTGGACCGAAGTGATGCCGCTTTCCCCCGGCAGCGGGCGTCTGGCCGAAGCCGCAGTGCGTCTGTTCGCGGTGATGCGCGCCATGGATGAATGCGAAGAAGTGCAGGTGATTGTGGCCGAGGAGCTGCCGAAGATGGGACTCGGTATGGCCATGATGGACCGCTTGAACCGGGCTGCAGCCCAGCGCGGGGAGTAAGCCATGAAGCTTGCTTTGCAGAAACTGACAGTGGGCATTGTACTGCGTGTGGTGCATGCCGCGCTGGTGGAGCTGTATGCGCTCGATACCCGGGTGCAGGGATGAATTTGACTGCATGCCTGAGGGCATGAGCTATGCGCTGCAGACCGGGTACAAAGCGCCGGAGCTCTATGTACAGTGGCAGGGTGGCAGGCTGCTGAATCTGGATAAGATTGAGAAACCGACCTGCGCGCTGCGTCTGAAGTCCACCGGTATTTCCTTCCGCCTGTTCACCGGGCAGATGGGGCTGGCGCAGGCCTATGCCCAGCACGCTTTCAGCATGCAGGGCGAGATTGCGGATGTGATGCGCCTGGCGCGTCTGGTGAATCTGGTGGAGGGCTACTTGTTCCCGAAGTTCATCACGAAACACATTTTAACCGATATCCCGGCTTTGCAGGTGAACCCGCTGCGAGTCTATGGGCGCGTTCTCTGCGGGTTCCTGACCGGCCGATATAACTGACCATGAACAAATATTTTGAATTCCAGAATGCCGTGAAACTGCTTTGCGGCGAATCTGCCCTGGAGCGTCTGGCAAATGAGCTGGAGCACCTGGGCGCCAAGGCTCCCATGCTGCTTTCGGATGCAGTGCTGGCTAAAATCGGCACCATGCAGCAGGTGGTCGATGCCATGGCGGCCGAGGGCTGCACGCCCGCCTGCACTTTTACTGATATTCCGGTGGATTCCTCGCTCAAGGTGGTGAATACCATTGCTGCGCTCTACCGCAGCAGCGGCTGCGATTCCCTGGTGGCGGTGGGCGGGGGATCCGTCATCGATACTGCCAAAGGGGTGCGTCTGGTGCTTTCGCAGGAGGCGGATGATATCCTGGCCATTGGCGGGGTGGAGAATCTGGTTCGCGGCAAGTACATTCCCTTTGTGGTGGTGCCCACCACGGCTGGTACGGGCTCCGAATGCACCGGCGTGGCGGTTATCCGCAACGATGAGAACGGCGTGAAAATGGAATTTCTTTCCCCATTTGTGGAGCCGGATGTGGCGGTGATTGACCCCCGCATGACCGCCGGACTTCCTCCCAAGGCAACGGCCAGCACCGGGTTCGATGCCATGGTGCACGCCATTGAAGCATGCACCTGCCTGCAGGCTAACCCCATGAGCACCGCTTACGGCACGGCTGCCATCCGCATGATTTGCGAGAACCTGGAAGATGCCACCCGCAACGGTTCTGACAAAAAAGCCCGCTATGCCATGGCTGTGGCATCCACGATGGCCGGTATTGCTTTTTCTAACAGCATGGTGGGTGCGGTGCACGCCATCGGCCACGCTCTGGGCGGGGTGTGCCATGTGCCGCATGCCGTGGCCATGACCGTGCTGCTGCCGCATGTGATGCGCTATAACCTGAGCCACTGCGCAGCGGCTTATGCCGGTTTGCTTCCATGGCTGGTGGGCATGGATGCCGCTATGGCTACTCCGGTTGAGAAGCGAGCCGAGGCGGCCATCGATGCCGTGGCGGCCTTGGGGCAGCGTCTGAATGCGGTCTGCGGCCTGCCGCTCACTCTGAAGGATGCCGGCGTGGACAAGGCAGACTTTGCCAGGGTGGCCGGGGTTGCCGTGAACGACGGCGCTCTCATTGTGAATCCGCGCTCCGCCGGGGTGGAGCAGGTTATCGAAATCCTGAACGCCGCTTACTGATATGCGAGAGATTGTTGAAACCCAGCGCCAGTTTTTCCATACCCACGTGACCCGCGATGTGGCTTTCCGCATCCGCGCACTCAAGAAATTGCAGCAGACTATCCGCGAGTGGGAACCCCGCATCAGCGAGGCCCTGCATGCCGACCTGGGCAAGAGCGCCACAGAGGGCTACATGTGTGAAATCGGGCTGGTTCTGGGCAGCCTGCGCGATACGCTCAAAAATATCCGCAAGTGGAGCCGGGCCCGCCGCGTATCGGCCTCGCTGGCGCATTTCCCGAGCAGTTGCCGGGTGGAAGCTGACCCCTACGGCGTGGTGCTTATCATGAGTCCGTGGAACTACCCGGTGCTGCTGTGCCTGGATCCGCTCATCGCGGCACTATCCGCGGGCAACTGCTGCGTGGTCAAGCCGTCGTCCACCACGCCCGCCACCTCTGCCGTGCTGGCCGAGATGCTTGGTTCCATTTTCCCGCCGGAATATGTGAAAGTGGTGCTGGGTGGGCGCGAGAACTGCAATGCCTTGCTGGAGGAGAAGTTTGACTACATCTTCTTTACCGGCAGCCCGAATGTGGGCCATACCATCATGGAGGCCGCAGCCCGTCATCTCACCCCGGTTACCCTGGAGCTGGGCGGCAAGAGCCCCTGCATTGTGGATAAGGATTGCAATGTGAAGGTGGCTGCCCGCCGCATTGCTTTTGGTAAGATTCTCAATGCCGGGCAGACCTGCGTGGCGCCCGATTACCTGCTCATTCACGCCAGCCGCAAGCAGGAATTCGTGACCGAATTCCGCGAGGCCGTGGCTGAGATGCTGGGCGAGCACCCGGTGCAGAATGAAAACCTGACCCACATTATCACCCCTCGCCATTTCGAGCGCATCATGGGGCTCATGAATGAAGCCACCCCGGTGGTGGGCGGGCAGGGAAATGCCGCCACGCTGCGTATCGAGCCCACGCTGCTCGATAATGTGACTCCGGATTCCGCCAGTATGCAGGAGGAAATCTTCGGCCCGCTGCTTCCCATGCTTTCCTGGAATAAGTGGGAGGATGTGGAGGGCTTCGTGCTCTCGCGTCCGCGCCCGCTGGCTTCCTACCTCTTTACCACCAACAGGGAAACCGAACAAAACTTCCGTCAGCACCTGGCTTTCGGCGGCGGCTGCGTGAACGATACCATTATCCACCTGGCGGTGCACGGCATGCCTTTCGGTGGTGTGGGCAACAGCGGCATGGGCGCTTACCACGGCAAGACCGGATTCGATACCTTCACGCACTACAAATCCATTCTCAAGAAGGGGAACTGGCTTGACCTGCCGTTCCGTTACCAGCCGTATAACAAGCTCAAGAGCTGCCTGCTGCGCCTGTTCCTGCGATGAATCAGCCCCCGATTTCAGCCCCTGATGATCAAGCCCGCCTGAATGCCGTGCTTCGCGAGGGCGAGCGCGTGCTGTGGCAGGGAAAAGGCGGTTCCTGCCCCGCTGTTCCGCCAGCGGGACTTCTGGCCCGATTCTTCGGCAGAAAGGCACAAGCAGCCACCGCAACCATGCTCTATGCCATTACTGCCAGACGCGTGCTGGCGCTGCCCCCGCAGGGTGAGCCGCAGGAGTGGTTCCTGATGCTGGGGCTGGTGCAGGCGGTGAACGAGCAGCCCGATGGCAGTGGCGATATCGTGTTCGACTACGAGGAAGCAGCCGGGCAGAAAGTGCCGCGGGGCCTTATCGGCATTCCGCAGGTGGTGCAGGTTCGCAACCTGCTCAACGATGCTATTGATGCCGCTTACAACGCTTCCCCCTGGTCGGTGTGATTTTTCTGGCTGCCAGACTGAATCATCACCCGCCGCAGGCATCAGAATTATGTTAGTCTGCAAAAAAATCCTGTTGCAAAAGTGGAAAAATCAGTTATAATGAACGCACATGGTTGAGAATATTCTGTACATTGCTGCAGGCTACCTGATTGGTTCTGTGCCCTTCGGTTATATCGCAGGGAAACTGAATGGTATTGATTTGCGGGAACATGGGTCGCGCAACATCGGCGCTACTAATGCTGTGCGAGTGCTGGGCAAGGCATGGGGGATTCCCGTATTCTTCATGGATTTTCTGAAAGGTTTTGTGCCGCTGCTGTGCATGAAGTGCCACCTGGGTGGTGATTTATCTGCCTTCAGCCCGGCGGATATGGGCTGGTTCCTGGGCATGATGTTTGCGCTGATTCTGGGGCATACGTTCACCTGCTTCCTGAAATTCAAGGGCGGCAAGGGCGTGGCTACCACGGGTGGTTGCCTCTTTGCTCTGTCTCCCTGGGTGGGTGGTGCTGCCACTCTGTTCTGGCTGGGCAGCATGGTGGTGACCCGCTATGTCTCCTTCTCCAGTATAATGGCCGGTTTGGGTATGATGCTGGCTGCCGGCATTGAGCTCTGGTGGGGCGATGGCTGCTATTCTGCTGCTGATTACATGGTGCTGGGGCTTTTGCTGCTCATTCTGGTACTTGTCACCTGGAAACACCGCGCTAATCTGGTGCGCATCATGAATGGTACTGAACCCAAGGCATTTGCCCGTAAAAACTAACCTTTCTTCACAATATGGAACGAACCTTTGATAAGACCGCAGTCATTGGCGCCGGAGCCTGGGGCACCGCCCTGGCTTATACCGCTGCCGTAGCCAAGCCGGATGGTGAAGTGGTGCTCTGGACCTACAAGGAAGAGGAAGCCGCCGCTATTCGCGAAACCCGCATGAGCCTGGTACCCGTCAATGGTGCCCGCCCGCTGCCGGAGAATGTGAAAGTGACCAGCGACTGGGCCGATGTAGCCGGTTCCCAGCTGGTGATTGTGGTGGTTCCCAGTGTGGTGATGCGCAGTGTGGCTACCAGCCTGGCCAATGTGGGCCTGGCGGATGATGCCGTGATTGTATCCTGCTCCAAGGGTATTGAAAAGGACAGCCACCTGCTCATGAGCGAGATTCTGGCGGCGAATCTGCCCTATCCCGTGGGCTCGCTTTCCGGCCCGAACCATGCAGAGGACATTGTGCAGGGTCTCCCCAGCCTGACGCTCATCGGCTTCGAGGATATCTCGATTGCCAAGGAAGTGCAGAAGCGCATGAGCACTGGTTTCCTGCGTATCTACACCAGCAGCGATGTGGTGGGTATGCAGATTGGCGGTGCCATCAAGAATGTGTTTGCCCTGGCCAGTGGCATTTGCGCCGGTCTGGGGCTGGGCGATAATGCCCGCGCGGCTCTTTCCACCCGTGGCCTGGGCGAGATGACCCGACTGGGTATTGCCCGCGGTGGCCGCATGGAGACTTTCATGGGCCTTTCCGGTATGGGTGATCTGGTGGTGACCTGTTATTCCGACCACAGCCGCAACCTGACTGCCGGGCGTCTGCTGGCCAAGGGGATGCCGCTGGATGAATGCCTGAAGCAGATTGGCCAGGTGGTGGAAGGTGTGCCGAACACGCTTTCGACCTACCAGATGTCGCGCAGCCTGGGCGTGCGCACGCCGATTGTGGATGCCATGTACGAAATCCTTTACAATGGCAAGCACCCCAGCGATGCGCTCAAGGAGCTCATGGTGCGTGACCTGCGCGAAGAAAACGTGACGGATTGATGCCGCATTAAACGGTAGAATTTCATCGGCGGTCTGCGTTCTCCCCTATGGATGGTTACGACAGACCGCCGCTTTTATCTCCACCCCTCTGCATGAGTGAAACGCCTGAGAATCTGTGGCTGGCCGGAATCTGGCTGGAATACCGCGAGCGCCTGCTGCGTCTGCTGGCGCTGCGCATGCCTGCGGCGCTGCAGCGCCGCCTGAGCGCAGAGGATTTGCTGCAGGAAAGTTACCTGGCCTGCGGCCGCCGGCTGGAGTTCCTGCAATCCCAGCCGGAAGTGCCTTTGTATGTGAAGCTGCGCCGTATAGCGCTGCAGACCCTCACGGATATGGAGCGCCACCACCTGGCCGCCGCCAAGCGCGATGCTATGCGCGAACGCGCCCCGGAGGACGATGTGACGGTGGCCGATGCCTGGGCGCATTTTGCCGATACGATATCGAGCCCACGCACACATCTGGAGCGACTGGAGCGCCAGGCTATGGCGCGGCGGGTGCTGGCCCAGCTTTCTGAAACGGATCGCGAGATTCTGGAGCTGCGGCATTTTGAGGAAATGGGCAATGCTGAGTGCGCTGCCGTGCTGGGTATTGAGCCCAAGGCGGCCAGTATCCGCTATGTGCGGGCGCTGAAACGATTCCA
>JAFXDR010000066.1 GCA_017521145.1 Akkermansia sp.
CCAGTTGGGGGCGGTGTTGGCCTCCACCTCCAGTGGCACGACGTTGGGAAGGGGCAGGGCAGAGCGCATGGCTTCTGTAATCTGCGGGATGAGGTCGTGTTCGTCCTGGTGCAGGTCGATGAGGAGTTCGTCGTGAATCTGCATGATGAGGCGGCTGCGGCGGCCTTGCAGTAATTCGGCCACGCGTACCATGGCAATCTTGATCATATCTGCCGCAGAGCCTTGGATGGGGGTGTTGATGGCGGTGCGCTCGGCGGCGGCGCGCAGGTTGAAGTTGGCGCTGTTCAGATCCGGCAGCTTGCGGCGGCGGCCGCAGAGGGTTTCGGCATAGCCGCGCTCGCGTGCTTCGGTTACGAGCTTATCCATGCATTCCTTTACTCCGGGGAACTGGGCAAAGTAGCTTTCAATGAGCCCGGCGGCTTCGCCGCGCGGGCAGTCCAGCCGCTGGGAGAGACCGAAAGCGGAGATGCCGTAGATGATACCGAAGTTCACCGTCTTGGCTTTGCGGCGCATATCGGCGGTTACTTCCTCATGTGGCACACCGTAGATACGGGCGGCGGTTTCGGCATGGATATCGCGGCCGGAGGTAAAGGCGGCGATCATGCCGGGGTCGCCGGAGAGGGCGGCCATGAGGCGCAGCTCTACCTGCGAGTAGTCGGCTGAGAGGATGCTGTGCTGCGCATCGCGCGCCACGAAGGCGCGGCGGATGAGCCTGCCCGCCTCGGAGCGCACGGGGATGTTCTGCAAGTTCGGGTTCTGGGATGCCAGGCGGCCCGTGGCGGTGACCATCTGCAGCAGGGTGGAGTGAATGCGGCCATCGCGCGGCGAGATGAAGCGTGGCAGGGCATCCAGATAGGTGCCTTTCAGCTTGCTCATTTCGCGGTATTCCAGGATATCGGCCACCAGCGGGGAGAGAGGAACCAGCTTGCGCAGGGTCTCCTCATCGGTCACGTACTGGCCGGTACGGGTCTTCTTGGGCTTGGCCAGCAGCTTCATTTCATCGAAGAGAAGCTCACCGAGCTGTTTGGGGGAGTTCAGGTTGATGGGGCGGCCCACCTGTGCATCAATCCGGGCGCGGATACCTTCAATCTGCACGGCAAGTTCATCGGCACTCTTCTGCAGCAGCTCCGGTTCCACGCGCATGCCTTCCTCCTCGATACCGGCCAGCACCGGCACCAGCGGGAATTCGATACGTCGCATCAGCTCCTCCTGCCCGGCTTCCACCAGCTGCGGCTGCAGCACATGGTAGAGGCGCAGGGTCACATCGGCATCTTCTGCGGCGTATTCGGCCATCGTTTCCACTGGCACGGCGGCGGTGTCCATCTCCTTGCCCTTGCCGGCTATGTCTTCCAGATGAATTGTCTTGTATTGCAGCAGGGCTTCGGCCATTTCATCCATGCCGTGGCGCAGTTCCGGGTAAAGCGCGCTGTGCGCCAGCATGCAGTCGAAGAACGGGCCGTTCACTGCCACTCCTGCCTGGTGCAGCACCTGGATATCGAACTTGGCATTCAGGCCGATTTTCTCGGCACCGCCGGCAAAGGCTGCGTAGAAACAATCCAGCCATCCCTCCTCCGCGGCGGGGATGTAGTAGGCCTCGTGCTCATCGAGGGCCACGGAGAAGCCCAGCATGCTGTCCATGAGCGGGTCGAGCCCGGTGGTTTCGGTATCGAAAGCCCAGCGGGGGGCCTGCTCCATGCGGGCGGCCAGGGCGGCGCGGGCTTCCGGGGTGCTGACCAGGTGGTACTGGTGCGGGGTTGTGTTGATATCGGTAAGCTGGGGCAGGGTGAAGAGGTCGAGCTGCGTTTCACCCCCAGCGCTTTCGGCAGCGGCAGCAGGAGCGGCGGCGGCAAAGAGTTCTCCCATGTCGGCATCACTGGGCTGGGTGCCGCAGAGCTTGCGCGCCAGCTCCTTGAATTCCAGCTTCTGCAGAATGTCGGCCAGTGCCTTTGCATCAAAGTCCTGAATCTTGCAATCCTCCAGTTTCAGCTCCACCGGTACATCGCGGCGGATGGTGACCAGCTCGTAGGAAAGCCGGGCGGCATCGGCATTCTGCTCAATCTTCTCGCGCATCTTGCCCTTGATTTCCGCACTGCGGGCAAGCATGGCCTCAATGCTGCCGAACTGGGTGATGAGCTTTTTAGCGGAAACCGCCCCCACCCCGGGCACGCCGGGGATGTTATCGGACGAGTCGCCCATGAGCGCCAGAATGTCGATAATCTGGCGCGGGTTCTCAATGCCCCATTCCTCCAGAAATTCGGCTTCGCCCACGGTCTCGAAATCGCTGCCCTTCTTACCGGGGCGCCAGAAAGAACAGGTGGGCGAGAGCAACTGCCCCAGGTCCTTGTCCTTGGAAACCATGTAGGCATGCATGCCGCCGGCTTCATCGCTCATGCGGGTGATGGTGCCGATGAGGTCGTCGGCCTCATAGCCGGGCATGCGCAGGGTCTTGATGCGCATGGCGGCCAGAATATCTACAATCCAGGGGATGGAATCGCGCAGCTCCTGCGGCATGGCCTGGCGGTTAGCCTTGTATTCCGGGAAACGCTCATGACGGAAAGTGGGGCCGCTGGGATCCAGACATGCCACAATGTGCGTGGGCTTTTCTTTCTCAATCAGGTGCACCACGGTGTTGATGAACCCGAACATGGCAGAGGTATTCAACCCGGAGGAATTGCGCATCGGGTTGTTGATAAAGGCATAGAAGGCGCGATATATGAGCGCCATACCATCCAGAATGCAGAGTGTAGCCATCAGACCTGTAATTTAGCATACATTATACTCTCTCTGCAAGTGAAATACAGGACAGTATTCGGAGTACTGCGTGTGTCCCGGAGTTTTGGGATACATAGATTGGCAAATATTAATTGAGCTGAGGGTATTCAGCCGGTGAGGCTTATTGTTCCAGGGAATCGAGCAGCTCGGTACGGCCGGCAGGCAGGTGCTGGAAGTGCCGCAGCAGGGCGTGGTGTGGTGCCTGGGCGGGGCTGTAGAGCCCGTGCAGCTCAGCCAGCCGCTTTTCAAAGTGCAGCAGAATAGCGCGGCGGGGGTGGCTTTCGGCTACGTAATCCAGCGCGCCGGAGATGAGCTTGTGCCAGTCACCCTCAGCGCTGCCGGCTTCCACCGTAGCCAGCAGCAGGCGGCTCAGGTAGCTGGCGAGGCGCAGTTTTACCAGGCTGCTGCGCAGGGCGAGCCGCGGGCTGAGCAGGTTCACGGCAGAAAGAGTGTGTAAATCGCCGGAGGTAGCGGGGCGGTAGAGCAGCTCGCACTCGTGAAACAAATCTACCTGGCCGCTCAGTTCGCTGCCTGGTTTCCGGGCCAGGCGTGCCGCGGTGCGCACAATGCCGTGCTGAGCGGTACACCAGGTGATGATGAGCCCGTGTTCGCCCAGCGCCTGCTGGCGCAGAATGGTGCCGGTGTCCTTTTCCATCAGGGAGTGGGGGCCGTGGCGTTGGCGGGCAGGCTCAGCAGGCCGGAAAGCTCCAGCGCACGCTGGTAGGGGATACAGGCCCGGTTGTTGGCAAAAATCCGTCTTACCACACTGAGGTAGTGCACAGCATCTGCCCGTTTTCCCTCAGATAAGGCAATGGCGGCTTTGCTGTAATAATAGAGCGGAGTGTCTGCCATGGGGGAGACTGAGGTGGCAATGGTCCGGGCTTTCTCCTTTTGCCCCAGACGCAGGTAGCAGAGCAGGGCACGGAAATCGAGCACGTAGAGCAATTCATCTGCCGCGTGTTGCAGGTAGAGCTTCTCACGCAGAGGAATGACAATCTGGAGACTCTGCTCGAATCGTTCGTAGGCCATGTGCACATTGGCCAGGTTCATGATGGTGACCGGGTCGTTCGGTTCAACCTGGAGCACTTTCAAGAGTTCTTCCTCGGCTTCTTTGAAATATTTCTGCTCCAGCAGGCAGCTGGCACGCAGGTTCCAGATGCTCGGGTTGCCGCGCAGAATGATTTCGCACTCAGCCAGCTGTGCAATGCACTCAATCCACTGACTCTGGTGATAGGCATATTTGGCGCGGTTGAAATGGGTGAGGTACTGCTCGCGCTTATCTTTTGGCAGGTTGGAGAAATTAACAAGCCACTGGGGGATTTCCTTCATGTCCTGCTCCTCCGGGTTCTGCGGCATGGGTGCCTGAGCCGGACACATGGGTGCAAGAATGGTCAATCCACTCACCAGCAGAAAGATGAAAAGCAAGTGTTTCATTGGGCATTCAAACGCTTAAGAATCGTGGCAGTCATGGCTTCCGGGGTGAGCCCGTATTTGCTGCGGAGCTGGTCTTCACGCCCGTGTTCGATGAATTGGTGGGGCCAGCCGATGCGCAGCACCGGGGTGGTGCAGCCTTGCTCGTTGAGCAGTTCCATGACTGCGGAGCCGAAGCCGCCGGCAATCACGTGGTCTTCCAGCGTGACAATGAGACGGGTTTCTGCGGCCTGCTGCATGATGCATTCTGCATCCAGCGGGCATACGAAACGCGCGTTCACGTGCGCTGCAGAGATTCCCTGCGCCGCCAGCAACTCGCGCACCCTGGCGGCGTAGCCATTCATGTTGCCCAGGGCAAGCAGGGTGATATCGCTGCCCCCGGCCAGCTTTTCAGCCTTGCCGATGGGAAGCGGGGTAAGCTCTGCAGGCATGCCGACCCCTTCGCCATTGCCTCGGGGGTAGCGGATGATGCTGGGGCGGTCGTTGATGCCATTCATGGTGGCAAGCATGTGGCCCAGTTCGGCTTCATCCCTGGGCTGCATCATCACCAGGTCGGGGATGCAGCGCATCATGGCAATATCGAACAGCCCGTGGTGGGTGGGGCCGTCATCCGGCGAGAGCCCGGCGCGATCCATGCAGAAACGCACGGGGAGCTTCTGCAGCGCAGCATCGTGCTGAATCATATCCACGCAGCGCTGCATGAAAGTGGAATATACCGCCAGATATGGCTTGAGCCCCTGGGTGGCCTGCCCGCAGGCAAAGAGAGAGGCATGCTCCTCCGCAATGCCCACGTCGAAATAACGCTTCGGGAACTGCTCGCGGAAAATATCCAGCCGGGTGCCGGTGGGCATGGCAGCGGTGATGGCGGTGATAGCCGGGTCATCAGCTGCCAGGTGGGTCAGGTGGGTGCCGAATGCTTCGGAATAGCTGATGATTTTACCCTTGCTGGTGCTGCCGTCTTCCACATTGTATTTGCCGATGCCGTGGAATTTGGTCGGGTCGGTGGAGGCGGGTTCGTAACCACGGCCTTTCTGGGTGATGACGTGGATGATGACCGGGCCATCGTTACGTGAGGCAATGCGCAGAATCTTTTCCAGACGCTTGATATCATGCCCATCTACCGGGCCGTAGTAGCTCAGCCCCAGCTCCTGGAAGAAGCTCAGCGGGGTGATGATGCCATGCGCGGCGCGCACCAGTTTGGAAACCTGCTTGCGGGCGCTTTCTCCGGCAATCTTTTCGATGATGGCCTTGGTGTTGCGGCGCAGCCAGGCGTAGGTATCGGTCTCCTGCAGCGAGGCAAAATAGGCCGAGAGGGCGCCCACATTGCGATCGATGCTCCATTCATTATCGTTGAGGATGAGGATGAATTTGCGTGTGGTGGTGGCAATGCTGTTGAGCCCTTCCAGTGTGGTGCCGCAGGTGAAGGCACCATCCCCCACCACGGAAATGACATGGTAGTCATCACGCGCCAGATCACGTGCCGCAGCCATGCCCAACCCCGCAGAAAGCGCGGTGCCGGCATGCCCGGCGCCGTAGGCATCGTGCACAGATTCGCTACGCTTGCAGAAGCCGGAAATGCCACCGTGCTGGCGCAGGGTATGGAAACTCTCTGCCCGCCCGGTCAGCAGTTTGTGAATGTAGCACTGGTGCGAGACATCGAAGAGAATCTTATCGCGCGGGGTTTCAAACACGCGGTGCAGCGCAATGCTCAGCTCCACCAGCCCCAGGTTCGGTGCCAGGTGGCCCCCGGTTCTGGCCAGAGTATGAATCAGGGTGCGGCGAATCTCCCCGGCCAGCTCATCAAGCTTGTCGGCAGGCAGCTTCTTCACATCACCTGGCGAGTGAATTCCCGCCAGAAGAGGAGGAAGGTCAGATGAGGGAGAATTCGGCATGGTCATCTTGTTGTTTGGGAGCAGGTGTAGCGGGTTCCTGCTCCAGATTCCGGATTTTAAGTTCTGCTTCGGCCAGCAGTTTTTCGCTGCTGCGGATGAGCGTGAGCCCCTCTGCCGCCAGGGCAATCATGTCCTCCAGCCCGGTTTCCGGGTTGTTCACGCGGGCAACAATTTCTTCCAGTCGGGCGGTGGCTTCCTCGAAATTCGGGGATTTACTTTTAGAGCGGGCAGACATGGTGCTGGGGAAAGGGGGGATAGTTACTTATTCTTATCGCTTACGTCCTCGCGGCTGTAGTATATCATTTCTGCACCCAGAATGAAGTTGCGGTGGCGGTACATACCTTGCGAGGATACGAGGCTGGCCAGCGGACGCGCGGTGGATTTGGGGTTCGCATTGGTGGTGAACAATTCCACAAAGGCCATATTGTGCTTGGGGGCCAGCAGCAGCAACTTGCCTTCCAGTGCCAGCGGCGCAAAGTCACCGGCTTTACGGATAATCCCCGAAATGCCACTACCTGTCATAGTGTGCGAGGTGGGGGTAATCAGGAATCCCTGCACCTTCTGCCCGTGTTCGTTGAAAAGGGGTTCCAGGTTGCGGGTATAATCGTTCAGGCTGCGGGGCATCCAGAGCGCCTTGCGGTCGGCATACCAGGCAACGGCCCAGGGCTGGTCGGTCACAATGAGGTCTTCGGCATTGCTCATATCGTGCAGCTTGCCATTCAACGCAGCAGGGTAGTAGGGAGGGAAGTGGGGAATGCCGCGGGCGCTGGTCCAGATACCCTGGTAGAGCTGCCTGGGAAGCTGGAAGAGGAATGCGCCGGAGGAGACGATAATCATTGCCACTACCGTCAGGGCTCGCACGGCGTTGAAGGCTTCACCCAGCTGCAGACGGGCCAGGCAGATGAATACCATGGCTGCACCAAAGGCTGCGAAGCACGGGGTGAAGAGGTTTGCCATCTGGCTTTCACTGATGGCCTGGTTTTCCCCAAACAGAGCCATGCCCAGGCAGGCGCACAGCCACATGGCCAGCACGGCCCATTTGCAGCCCTGTGTGGTGGGGTTTCTGAAACGGTTGAAAAGCGCCAGCAGGAAGAAGGGAACGGTGAAGATGGCACCCATGTTGATGTGCATGTTGTTGAACTGGCTGAAAGTGTAGCCCAGCAGGCGCAGGAAGAAGTTCGAGGAATTGAATGCGATGGCTGTGGTGGTGGCAGAGCGCATGAGCGCTTCAGCACCATCGCTGCCAAAGCCATTGAAAATGCCGTAGATGAATTTACGTTCCAGCCCGCCGGTGGGGGTGAGGTACAAGGCAGCAGGCAGAGCCACGAGCATGAGCATCACGCCGGCGCCGATGGCGGAGTACATGCCATTCGGGCGGAAGTAGAAACCGCAGAACACCAGCAGCCCCACAAAACACCAGATGCACATGTAGCTGGTGAGGCACAGCAGAGACATGAAGACAAAGCAGCCAATGAGCCAGAGCATCATCTTGAGCCCCTGGTCCTGTTTCTGAGCCTGTATCGCCGTCACCAGGCAGTGCAGGGCAGCCAGAATAAGGCACATCATGAACGGTTGCGGCAACCCGCTCAGCGCATATTGCAGCATCAGCTCGCTGACCCCCATGAAAGCCACGGTTGTCACCGCAACTATGTCGTCAAACAGGCGGGTTACCAGTGTATAGGCCAGCACCAGGGCTATCAGGAAAAAACAGGTGCTGGTGGCAGAGATGACGCGGTCACCGGCATAGATGTTGGTGTTCTCCGTATCCATGCGCTTGGCTGCAAAATCATCATAGCCGGTCATCTTGATGGCCGCTGCCAGCACATACGGGTAAATCGGAGCGTGATTAGCCTCGGCGAAGTGGTTGAAATCCAGAGCGTCTCCCTGGGTGGATTTTTTCGCTTTCCTGGAAAAATCCCACACATCGATGGGGCGGATGAACTTGGTCGTAAAACCTTCTCCTCTGGCAATCTGGCGGGCCACCTGGGCCATGTCCATGGCGGTTTCATTATTCAGTCCGCGGTAGGTAAGGCAGAGCTGAATCATGCAGAGACTGACGATGAAGAGCGCCAGCACCGCGCGAAGGCTGACCATGGCGTTGCGTTGTGAAAGGTCGGAGGTGGTCGACATGATGATATGCTTAAATAAGATCTTTGAAGAGTTCCGGGGCTTCTGCCAATTTACGCTGCAGGGTGCGGCGGTTGATACCCAGCAGCTCTGCCGCTGCCGATCTGTTACCACCTGTACGCTGCAACGCCAGCAGGATGGCCCGGCGTTCCAGACATTCTAAATTAAGAGAGGGCAGGGTTTCAAGCTCAAAATCCATACTGCCACGCTTAGCTGGTTGCTCCGCTGGCGCGGGGGGCGCACTCAAGAGGTATTCCGGCAGATCGGTGGGTTGAAGCTCATTCCCACTGCTCATTACCACGGCGTGTTCCACCGCGGTGCGCAGCTGGCGCACATTGCCGGGCCAGTCATAGCCGCGCAACAGCTCCAGGGCAGGGCGGCTCAGCGGTTTTGCTTCCTTGTTATTCAGCTGGCTCAGCTCGCGGGCAAAGGCATTGGCCATGAGCACAATATCCCCCCGGCGCTCGCGCAGCGGCGGCATGTGCAGAGAAATCACATTCAGGCGCTGGTATAAATCCAGGCGGAACGTTCCCTCCTTCACCATGGCTTCCAGGTTGCGGTTCGTGGCGGCAATCACACGCACATTCACGGAAATGCTTGTGTTGCTGCCCACGCGTTCGATGCTGCGCTCAGCCAGCACGCGCAGCAGCTTCACCTGCGTGGGAATGTCAATCTCGCCAATCTCATCCAGGAACAGCGTGCCGCCATCGGCCTCCTCAAAGCGGCCGATACGGCGCTGCACCGCCCCGGTGAACGAGCCTTTCTCGTGGCCGAATAACTCACTCTCCATCAGCTGCGGGGAAAGAGCCGCGCAGTTGACCGCCACAAATTTCCTGTTGCAGCGGGGGGAAAGCGCATGCAGCGCGCGCGCCACCAGTTCCTTGCCGGTGCCGCTCTCACCTTCGATAAGCACTGTAGCCTGCGTGGGTGCCACGCGGCGGATGCGGTTGAAGATGTCCTGCATCTGCGGGCTATCCCCCAGCATGCGGTCCAGCCCGCCTGCAGGCTCCAGCCTGGTGGTCAGCTCGCGGTTCTCCGTCTCCAGCTGGCGGGTGTGGGTAGCGCGGCGCAGCAGCAGCTCCACCTCATCCAGATTCAGCGGCTTGGTCAGGAAATAATAGGCACCGTGGCGCTTCGCCTCTGCAGCCACATCTGCGCTGCCATAGGCAGTCATCATGATGCAGAGCGGCGGCTGGGGCAGCCCCACGGCATAATCAATCAGATCCATGCCGCTCTCGCCCCCCAGGCGCAAATCCGTGAGCAGGATATCCACCGGCTCACTCTCCAGAATCGCGCGCGCCGCCTTGCCATTCGCCGCCGGATACACCTCATAATCATCCTCCAGCGCAGCGCTGAGCACCGAGCGGGTCGATTTCTCATCGTCCACAATGAGGAGTACCGGCTTCATAAGCGAAAAACAGAAGTGGGGGGGGGTTAAATCAGCCAGAGACCCTCCGTCTCATCGAACCCGAACATGATATTGAACGCATGCACCCCCTGGCCGCCAGCGCCCTTAATCACGTTATCCTCGGCGCTCATCAGCACCACGCGGTTCGTGCGGGCATCCACCGCCCAGCCGATATCCACAAAATTCGTGCGGGTCACATTCTTCGTATCTGCCGGCTTGTTAGCCCCCTGCAGGCGTACAAACGGAGCCCTGGCATACGCCGCCTCCATGCAGGCAGAAACAGCCTCAAGCGTGGTGCCCGGAGCCAGCTTTGCCACAGTGGTGGTCACAATGCCCGTGTTCACCGGCATCAGGTGCGGGGTAAACGTGATAGTCACCTTCTCACCGGCGGCGGCAGAAAGCTCCTGCTCAATCTCGGAAAGGTGGCGGTGGCGCGGCACGCCATACGCGCGCATACTCTCATTGCACTCGCAATAAAGCAGGCTCACATCAGCCTTGCGGCCGGCACCGCTCACGCCGCTGCCACTATTCACCACAATATCCTCCGGCAGCACCAGCCCCGCCTTCAGCAGCGGTACCAGCGGCAGAATAATGCTCGTGGGGTAGCACCCCGGCGAACCCACGATACGCGCTTTCTCAATCTCCTCGCGGTGCCACTCCGGCATACCGTAGGGCGCCTCCTGCATCAGCGCCACATCCGCATGCGGCTTACCGTAGAACTCCTCATACACCGCCGGGTCATTCAGGCGGAAATCGGCCGATAAATCAATCACGCGGATACCCGCCTCCACCAGCCCGCGGCCATAGCTCACCGAAACCCCGTGCGGCAGCGCCAGGAACGCCGCCTCTGCCCCGGTGGCAGCAATTGCCGCCACATCGGAATCCGTGAAACATAAATCAGCCCCCGGCACATGGCGGAATCGCGGGAACAAATCGCACAGCCGCTGCCCCGCATACTGGCGGGACGTCGCACAGACGAGCTCCACCCCCGGGTGGCGCAGCAAAATTCTCAAAAGCTCCTGGCCAGTGTAACCACTAGCTCCTACTACGGCGGTTTTCACCTTCTTCATGGCAAAAAAAATCATATCACGAAAAAAATGGGTTGACAATCCTAAAAACAGGGTGTATACTTCGCCCGTCGCCGCGCTGCAAAGCGCACGATACTCCAAATCACGGGCAGTAGCGCAGTCTGGTAGCGCACTTGCATGGGGTGCAAGGGGTCGTGGGTTCGAATCCCGCTTGCCCGATAAACAAAAACGCTCAGTAACGGATAAAGCCGCTGCTGAGCGTTTCTGCTTTTGCCTTCAAATGGCGGGATTTGAACACACGACCCCTTGGGTCGAAACCTGCCGACGGCTGTAAGGCAGGTTGGACATACTCGCAGTGTATGCCCCGATAGGGGTGAGCCGCCGAGGCGTAGCCGGTGGGGCGGCGGCGAATCAATCCCGCTTGCCCGATGAGAAAAATCGGGACGCCGTGCGACATTTGAGATACGCCCCCATTATCCGCCCAATACACGCCCGCTTTTCGGGTGGTAGCTGGACTCTGTCATGTGCTACAAATAGAAACGCCCCCGGTGACTAGGCGGGAGCGTTTCAGGAGAATCGTTTATCAGCATGCTATCTGATGAAGCCATTATAGCCAATCCTGGCGTTTTGTCAATGATTTAGCCGAAAAATTAAATCGTCTTGATTGTTTTTTTGACGTGAGACATGCGCCCGACCCGGTGGTCATCCGAGTCGAGCGGAGCTCTATAGCTCATCAGAGGTGCCGAAGCACAAACAGGGTGACCTGTATAATGAGCAACAGAAGCTCAATCATGTCGATAGCATGCATGATTCATTTCTCCTCCAGTCAGGTTCAACTGCTGTTCCGTACCCTTGCGGACACATCACATCAGCGGACAGGACCGGTTTACTCCCCGCTGAGAGGTGACATGGCCACCTGTCAGTCGAAACTGATAGCGGAAGAGCAGGGCAATTCTATCAGATGGGAGAAGCGTATGCAAGTGTTCTACCCTGCGATTCTGACATGCTCAGGTGTACCGCTTCCAGCCTATTGTTCATTCTCTCCATGCAGCAGAAGGGCCTATCCCTCTGCGCCTGATAAGTCATTGGAAAATCCGCCATTCTGACCTCAGCAGACTGGCGGGTTTCTCTTTCCCGGCATGGTCTCAGTGACGCAATGACGGAATGACAGTAGAAGAGAATTTCTTATCTATAGGAGCCAAGTAGCAGGCCTTCAGCTGCGAGCGCTGAGATTGTTCCAGGCTTTCTGGAGCAGCTCGCGCACCTTTGTCTCGGCTTCATGCGGCGAAAGGTGAGCCACACCGGCAATATCACACAATCGCTGCCATTCAAGCGGGGTGAGACGCACGGAAAACGACACGATGTCGTCAAACTTGAGCTCCGGGCGGCGGGCTTGTTTCACGATGGCCTCAATAGCGTTCTGCTTCAGCTTCGGAATCGTTCTTCCGGAGCGGAACCATCCATTCACCGTGGTAACACTCACCCCGAGCAATGAAGCAAGCTCAGGCCGACGGATTCCTGCCATTTCCACGGCAGACCTCAGACGTTGGTTTACTTCATTCATCTCTTGCATTGTAGCAAAATCACGCATTTATGACCAGAATGAAACCGATTCAAGTCACCAAAGTTAGCACAGTGCGTAATAAGTAGCCAAGCATGCGTGCAAGCTGCTTGCTTCTGGCCGCAGAATGTGCTAAATTGAGCATTGCTCAAAACTGGTCATGCCCGTCATCACTCTCCAGGTTCCCGTCAACGACCTTCTCGAAACCATCCGACAACTTCTTGCGGAAGGAAAGGATGTTCGTGAGGAGCTTATAAAAGAAGCCCTGAAGTGCAAGAATCATGGTTCTTTGGATGAATGTTAATTGCCTGAAACTTTCCTCTGTTGTATGAAACTCCATCTCCCTCTTTTCCTTCGTAAATCCCTTTTGGCCTGCATTGTTGCTACGGCTGGATTAGCTTATTCTATTGTAACTTATACAGCCGGCTGTGGAATTGCAATTTGCATGCTCGGCACCCCATCAGCAAAGGCTGAAACTTCCACGGTGACTATCAGTTCATCAGGGGATGCAAGACTGACATCAACGCCTGACGATTCTCTCATCGTCATGAATCTGAATCGTGGTTATCTGTATGGAAGCACGACCAGTAATTCCTCTTTTGATATCGCGGCCGATGTGCAGATTGATTCCTTGATGATATCTGATGGGTACTGGCTGACTACCTATAACTTCAGCGGAGATATCAGCGGTTCAGGCACGTTTGAACGCACCAGCGATGCCAAGGGGGCAAATCAGACCTATGTCTTTACCGGTGATATGTCTGCCTATTCCGGTGAAATGAAGTTATCGAAGGCGAATGACGGCGATGCATTCAAGTTTATCGGCAATCAATCAGGAACGGGAGCCATCACCATAGCAGCAGGTAACACGATTGAAGTCGATGGTGCCACCATGAATAACAGCTCCATTACCTCTGCCGGATTGTTTAAAGTGAGCGGGAACAGCTCTTTTATCGGTGCTGTCAGGTCTACGGGAGAACTGAATGTGAGCGGAACCGCAACTTTTGACGGGGCCCTTACTTCCTCCGGGATTCTGAAGGTGAATAGCAATGCAACTCTTGGAGGTACCATCTATTCTGAGGGCTCCCTAGTTTTAGGGCCTGATGCCTTGCTGACGAATCAGGGCTCTTTCTCTTTCGGCGAGAATGCCACCATCAATCTTGTCCATGCTGTGGCAGCAGAGGATGAACAGCGTACACTCACGTATACCATTTTTTCCTCTGGCAGCACGGGGACTTCAAACTTTTCAGAACTTTCGCTGGAGAATATCATCGGTATTCAGTCCGTAGGTCGCGATTGGAGCTTCAATGATGACGGAACCCTGGTTGGCGTACTCAATAATCATGCGTTGAGCTATGCTGGGGGAAATTTGACCTGGAATACAACCACTGCGACTTTTTCCAATGGTAGCGAGACTGTGGCATTCTCCAATGGCGATGATGTAACATTCAGCGGAACTTCTGCCGTTACCCTGGGAGAATCGCTCAGTGTGCAGCGTTTAACGGTGGCAAATGGTGCAGAAGTGACCATATCCGGGGAAGGAAGTGGAGCTCTGTCTCTGGCGGAGGCAGTGGTAAACGGCACTCTGAAACTCTGCAAAGGTGGAGAAGATGGTGCTTTTTCCGGAAATGTGGATGTGTATGGCACGCTGAGTGTGGAAACGGGCGATGTAACAGGTTGGAGCGGCTCAGATGGCATTAAATCCATAGATATTTTTGCTGGCGGCGAGATGCAGGTGAACGTAAGCAGGAATCAGACCGGTGCGGGGCTTGCCATTAACCTGCTGGGCGGGCGCATCACCGGCGTGTCTGGGGCTAATTTTGACCTCGGGTATGGTGGCGTCATTTATGGCTATTCGTCAATTTCCGCGCTGGCGGCAGATGATGCCACTGCTGAAACCCCCACGGTTTCTACCATTTCCGGCACCAATCTGACCCTGCGTCAGAATCATACGACCATATCTGTAGCAGAAAATGCCCGGCTGGATATCAGCAGCGGCATTTTTAACGGGAGCGGTAAAGATTTGTTAAATGGAGAAGGAGCCGTGCCACCGCATCTGCAGGCTGGGCTGGTCAAGACCGGAGCAGGTGAACTGCGCCTCAGCGGTAACAATACCTACACACAGGCCACCACCGTGGCAGAGGGTACCCTCACCCTGGCCGATAGCGCCAGTCTCGTCTCCGCCTCCGTGTCATTGATTTCCGGTACAACGTTTAAATTGGATACCTCTGCGGTATCGGGTATTACGTGTTCCGGCGCTGTAAATGGTTCAGGTTCCATTGTCAAAACTGGTGCCGGTAACGCCACTATCGGCACGATTGGTTCTTCCTTCACCGGCGAAATCGATGTGCAGATGGGGACCTTATCTGTTCAGTCCTTCGATTTTGAACAAACAAAATCGGTTTTCATCCACAGCGGTGCCACGCTTGACCTGAATTTGGCCCAGGGGGCATCGTATCATCTGCAGACCCCGATAGGCGGGGCAGGCATGTTGCAGAAATCCGGCAGTGGTTCCCTTGATATCAGCGACTTGCCCGATTCCTTCACCGGCGGCATCTCTTTGCAGGGGGGAACTCTGAAAGTGGGTGATTCGTTACTTGTCAGTAACAATTTTGACTTTGCGGTCGGCACAAATGATGCGGTACTGCTCGGCTCGCTCACCTTGGGAGACGGTACGCTCTGGCTGAATGCTTCCGGTTCCGGCGCGGCGACAAGTCTGAAAGGTTCTGACCTCACTCTGCTTGGCGGCACTCATCTGCAGCTCAGCGGTGGCAATGGGGGCGTGTATGATTTGTTTTCCGGCATTACTGCTTTACGAGATAAGGATGGCAACATCATCTCTCTTGATTCCACCAACAATGCCGCCGCTAACTATTTTGATATCAATTGCCCTGGCTCCTCATTCTGGGCGGATAGTACCCTGCAGCTTACTTCCGAAGGTACTCTGCAGCTTGTGCGACATAACGAGCCGGTGAAAAATACTCTTTCGGTGACCAGTCGACTGAGCTCAGCCGCTGACTATCGATATTATAGCAGTATTACCTTTAAGGATTTGGATTATTCTATCCAAGGCGGCGCGGTATATGTGGCTTCATCAAGCACTGTTACGCTGAGTAACAACGGTAGCCTGAGCTTCAGTGGAAACACGGCTCACCACGGTGGTGCGCTTATGGCTTATGGAAATATAACAGTGCGCGAGAACGGAAGCGTAAGCTTCATCGGGAATTCGGCCACCGAAGGCGGTGCAGTTTGGGGATACGGAAATATAGTGCTGAGTGACAACGGCAGCTTGAGTTTCAGAGGAAACACGGCAACCAATGGTGGTGCGCTTATGGTTTATGGAAATATAACAGTGCGCGAGAACGGAAGCGTAAGCTTTAGCGGGAATTCGGCCTCCTACGGCGGCACGGTATATGTGGCTTCATCTGGCGTCATTACGCTGAGCAACAACGGCTGCGTGAGCTTCAGCAGCAACTCTGCATTCTTTGGTGGCGCACTTGAGGTAAGTGGGAATATAACGCTGAGTGGCAACGGCCACGTGAGCTTCGACGCGAATTCTGCATCTTACTCTGGTGGCGCAATTTATGGGGGCGATCATAGTAATATAACGTTGTGCGACAACGGCATCATTAACTTCTGCGGAAATTCAGTATCTGAATCCGGCGGCGCGATAAAAGCTTTCTCATCAAGCACTATTATGCTGAGCAACAACGACAGCGTGAGCTTCGTTGATAACTCCGCATCTTCCTGCGGTGGTGCAATTAGTGCGGAATCATCAAGCTCACTTACGCTGAGCAATAACAAGAGTGTGAGCTTCATCGGAAATTCAGCTTCGGATTTCTTTGGTGGCGCGATTATCGGTTATGGAAACATAGCGCTGCGCGAGAACGACAGCGTGATTTTCATCGGCAACTCTGCATCCTGGGGTGGCGCGATTAGTGCGTCCGGCAGTCTGAGCATTTGCAATAATGACTTCGTGCTCTTTGAGAAGAATGTGGAAAAGTTCGGCAGCGCATATCGCTTGCGTGGTATTTATGCCGACGGTGATGTGATTTCTCTTTCCGCAGCCGCCGGTAAGAGCATTGAGTTCCGGGATTCGGTGTATATTGGCTCCAGCGCTACGGTGAACCTGAATGAGCATTATACTGATGCAGATGGCAGTGCCATCAAACAGCTGGGTGATATCATCTTTACCGGCAAATATGCTGAAACGCACCTGAATGAGATTCTGGCTGCGGATGAACAGGGCCGCATCGCCACGGCGGAAGAAATCCGCCTCTCCCGCACCACGGAGGTGAATGCCATGACGAATCTCTACGGCGGCCGCCTGCGCGTGGAGGATGGTGCTATCTATCAGGGCTGGGGCATCACCGCCATGGAAGGCTCTGCCGCCACAGTGCGTGTGCAGAACGCTACGCTGAGCCACAGCGGGTATGACCTGACCTTCAATGCCGGTACCACGCTGGAACTGGCTGGGGCGAACAGCATTTCCGGTAATCTGAACCTTCTTGACGGGAGTACGCTGCATATTGATTTTGCCGGCAATGAGTTTACGACCAATCTGGATGGCTCCCCCCTCGCGCTGACGGGCGATGCTTTCCTGCGTCTTACCGGTGCTGGCAATGGCGATGGCAAGACCTACACCCTCCTTACCGGCGTTTCCGGTCTGCTGGATGCTCAGGGTAATGCCATCACGCTGGATGATACAAACAATGCTATCTCTAACTACTTCGATGCCTCCCAGCCCGGCACCGGTTTCTGGGCAGATGGTACTCTTCAGCTGACGGATGCTGGCACATTGCAGCTTGTGCTGCACAATGAAACGGTGAAGGAGGCGATTACGATTACGTCCCGACAGACCAATCCTTCTGCCTACCAATATTATGCCGGTATTGCGTTTGAAGATATTTCGAACTATTCTGACTCCTACGCCTACGGCGGCGCGATTTATGGGGAGTGGGGCAGCACCATCACGCTGAGCAACAACGGCAGCGTGACGTTCAGCGGGAATACGGCATCTTCCTCCTCCTCCGACTCCCGCGCCTACGGCGGCGCGATTAATGGGGACGTCGGCAGCACCATCACGCTGAGCGATAACGGGAGCGTGACGTTCAGCGGGAATACGGCGTCTGCTTCCTCCTCCTCCTACGACTACTACTCCGCCTACGGCGGCGCGATTTATACACAAGGCGACCTGAGTATCCGGAACAATGA
>JAFXDR010000067.1 GCA_017521145.1 Akkermansia sp.
ACCGAGGCGTATGCCGCAGGCTATAAGGCTGACCGTGAGGCTGCTATCGCTCCCTATGTGGAGGCTGCCGAGGCGGCTCGCAGAGTGGGTCTTGGTCTGAATGCGGGTCACGATTTGAGCCTTGAGAATCTGGCATATTTCGCAGAGCGCATACCCTGGTGTGACGAGGTTTCAATCGGTCACGCCCTGATTGCCGATGCGTTGTATTACGGTCTGGAGAATACCGTTCAGTTGTATCGTCGCTGCCTGCAGGCGGCAGAAAAATAGTTGCCGATGGAAGAGTTTGCACCCCTTGCCAACCCTGTGTTTCGTAAGATTTCGCGCATCGTAGATGAGATGGGCGTGGAGGCGTATGTCGTAGGCGGATATGTCCGCGACTACT
The DNA here is from genome assembly GCA_017521145.1 of Akkermansia sp. GTDB lineage: Bacteria > Verrucomicrobiota > Verrucomicrobiia > Verrucomicrobiales > Akkermansiaceae > Akkermansia. Next base: position 383 of record JAFXDR010000067.1, read on the forward strand.
ATCTGCGTCGCCCCTCGACCGATATTGATGTGGTGGTGGTGGGCAGCGGAATAGATGTTGCCGAGGCTCTGGGACGTGAGGTGAAGGGTAAGGTGTCGGTATTCAAGACCTTCGGCACGGCAATGGTGCGTGCCCACGGTACGGAGGTGGAGTTTGTCGGCGCACGCAAGGAGTCCTACACCCACGACTCTCGCAAACCGCAGGTGGAGCCAGGTACGCTGGAGGATGACCAGCGACGCAGAGACTTCACTATCAACGCTATGGCGTGGTGCTTAAATGGCGATAGATTTGGCGAGCTGGTTGATCCTTTCGATGGTATGTTCGACCTTGAGGATTGCATCATCCGCACCCCCTGCGATCCCGATATTACCTTCTCGGATGACCCGTTGAGAATGATGCGTGCGGTGAGATTTGCCACGCAGTTGGGCTTCACGATTGATGAGGAGACCTTCGATGCCATTGAGCGCAACAAGGAGCGCATCAAGATTGTGTCGAAGGAGCGTATCATCGTGGAACTTAATAAGATAGTTATGTCGCCTGTGCCTTCTATGGGCTTCGATTTGTTGCATATGACAGGCTTGCTGGGGCTTATTTTCCCCGAGATGGAACGCCTCTGCGGAGTGGATCGTGTGGGTAATCACGCACATAAGGATAACTTCCGCCATACGCTCAAGGTGCTGGATAATGTGGCACGCAAGAGTGATGATTTGTGGCTTCGCTGGGCGGCTGTGCTGCACGATATTGCCAAGCCGCTGACGAAGGCGTATGACCGCAAGATTGGCTGGACATTCCACCAGCACGAGGTTGTCGGCTCGAAGATGGTGAGGGATATTTTCCGCCGTTTGAAGTTGCCGCTGGGTGAGCAGATGAAGTTTGTGCAGAAGATGGTCTATCTGCATCTGCGCCCGATAATCTTGTCGGAGGATATGGTGACCGACTCGGCAGTAAGACGACTGTTGTTCGAGGCGGTCGATGATGTGGAGAAGCTGATGACCCTTTGCGAGGCAGATATTACATCGGGCATTGATGCGAAGGTGAAACGCTATCTGGCTAATTTTGAGCTTGTTCGCCGCAAGATGAAGGACTTGGAGGAGCGTGACCGTGTGCGAAACTTCCAGCCACCTATCACGGGCGATATTATAATGAAGTGCTACGCCCTGCAACCCTGCAACACCATTGGCGAGATTAAGGAGGTGATAAAGAATGCCATCCTCGATGGCGACATCCGCAACGACTTCGCCGAAGCCTACGCCCTGATGGAAAAACTCGCCGCAGAGCGAGGTCTGGTAAAGGTCTGCGATGTGGAACCTCCGCAGGTAGAGGTTTGTGATAAATAAATTAAGTTTATGAGGTTATATAGTTATTTAGTTCTCTGTTTGTTATCCTTTGTGTCGTGTCGCAATGGAGTACGTTTTGTTACTGTTGATGATAATGAGTTGGTACGAGAGGAAAAAGAAGATTTGAGAGTACAATTTATATATCGTCAGCCAGTGGAGGGTTATAATGTGACAATTAATTGGCAACCTTATGGAGAAGACGCAGAGACAGGAGTAGCTGTAATGGAATTTCTTAATAAAGAGACGGGTGCAAGATTTGAATATTGCAATGATGATAAATATAGCAATGCAGCAATTGGGGATATAGTTTTTTCGAAAGATTTTAAGGGTCATAAGAATGGCGATATTTACCATTTGGATTATGATTATGAATTTGGTGATGGTCTAAATCCTCTTCATCACGAGGCTCCATTCCTTTTCCTCGATATTGATTTTGATGGAGAGAAAGAGTTGCTAATTAATAATTGGGATTTATTGCAGGGAGGTAATACTTATGATGTGTTCGATATAGTGAAAGCGTCAAATGGTTATGCACTTAAATCTAAAGACGAGTTGCCTTTTACTGCAATTCAGGAGTCGTCCGAGATTGATTTCAAGAATAAAACAATTAGGATAGCGACACAAGATGGTTATGCCGATCAATGCAGTATGCTATTTTCAAAAAAGAAAGGGGTTGGTGAATTGCATATTCCTGATTCATTGCAAAATACAGTTGGTGGTCGGTTGGTGCGTTCCCATAATGAAACTGCAGAATTTGGGATAGATTCGGTCTATTTAAATATTCAAGACCAAGAACTTGTTTTTCCATTATGACTATAAGAGAACTTCGGTTCTCTTTTTTTTGTTAGTAAGTCAGTTATATTTTTCCCAGCATAATATACTGAGCTTTTTATCTTGTCATTATTAAACAATAATGCCTTATTGAGTATTGTTTGTTTGCGAAATAATTTCTAATTTTGTTGTGTCGTGGGAGTTGTACTCGCGGCAGACATATAGAAAGTGTTTTCGCAGTCCTAATCTGAAAATGTGGAAGTTTTCTTAACTGAAGGATGACGAACAGCACTCATTTCTTGTATAAGTATGGGAGCGGTGGTACATTTTGTGCCGTTGCCTCACGCTTTACAGGTGTGGGGCATTGTTGCGTTTATTTCAGTTAGGGTCTTTCCACAACCTTCAGATTAATAAACGGAAATCATCTCCACACTTTCTTTTTGCTATTAACAAGCTTCTTGGGAGATGAGAGCAACAAAAAAATGTATTATGAATAAAGAAGGCTTAATGTTTTTGCTCCCTGCAATTTTTCCAGTCCTTGCTATTATTGGGTACTTTGCAGATGTTCAATGGATGTATTTAGTTGGCGCGGCAATATCTTTATATTGCCATATAAAAGCCGTTTATGGACTGCTTGTGTTGTCTCTGTTTGCAGCATCTTGTATTGTTGTAGGAATTTTGACATCCTCTTTTATGGATGGGTTATTGTTAGGAAGCGCCGCATTTTTTCTAATTGTGGATTTATTGTGCGCATTTACACCCCTTACTAGAGATTAAGTTTTATAGACTCCCTTTTCAAAGGGAGGTTTGGTGGGAATGTCAATATTGGAGCCGCAAGGCACAAAAAAAGAGAAGTCGATTGACTTCTCTTTTTTTGTGCCCAGGATAGGACTCGAACCTACATGCCGTGAAGCACTCGCACCTGAAACGAGCGTGTCTACCATTTCACCACCTGGGCTTCGTTTCGGGTTACAAAGGTACAACTCTTTTTTTATTTACCAACAAAAAAGCAAGAAAAAATGCGAGAGAATTTTTCTCCCGCACCAAATTTTGTAAAAATTTACTCTTCTGTGTCAAATGCTTTCCACTGGAATAGAATCATATAGCCCGCCGCTACGCAGATGTAGGAGTCGGCAAGGTTGAATATCGCGCCAAAGAAATAGTTGTTGTGATCCACCAGAAAGTCCAGCCAGCTCGGCACGCTATTCCACTGGAACAGCGGGAAGTAGAACATATCCACTACCTTACCCATCAGGAATGAGCTGTAACCCTCGCCAAGTGTTGCCACCGTGAGTGGGGTTGAGGCGGTGAAGATCATTCCATAGAACATTGAGTCAATCAGGTTGCCCACAGCGCCCGCGAGTATCATCGCCAGACCAATTATTGCACCCTTTGGCATATCCTTGCGCTTGCGCGTGAGGTAATAGATGTAGTAGCCCAGCAGACCAATCATCACCATTCGGAATAACGAAAGCAGTAGCTTACCCCAGTCAAAGCCGCCCGCATTGGCGATCTGCATACCGAAAGCCGCGCCGTTGTTCTCTATGAAGCGGAGCTGAAACCAAGGGAATATCTCTATCGCCTCGTCGATGCAGAGGTGAGTTTTGATCCAAATCTTCAGCGCCTGATCCAGCAGAAGCAGGATAACCACAAATATTGTTATGTTTCGCAGTTTCATATCTCTATTGTTTAGGGCAAAGATACACATTTTTTCTAAATAAACGCACTCTGCTGGTTGAGTTGCATCACTTGCCGATGATAATCAGCCATATGTAATAAAACAAAAGGCTGCCGAGATTTATTCCCGACAGCCTTCCCTATCTTGAGTGGAGTAAAACTACTTCACCTTCTTGTAAAGCACTGCATCCACCACGTCGATTGATGTGCCCTCCTCTGGGTTCAACCAGCGAAGCTCAAATGTGTGGTTGCCTGGCTTAAGCTCAAAGTTCCAATATACATCCAAGCGACGCAAGCGGTAGCTTACAGGCATTGTGAATGACTCTGCCAACTGACCATCAACATACATCTCCAACTCTGCAACATACTTGCCTGGGCCCTTCACGAAACCGTTGAAGAGGATACCTGCGCACTCTGCCTCGTAAGTAAATGGGTTCTTGTCGAGCTGAATCTTGATAGGCTTGCGCTCTGCTGGCTGAAGGTTAGGGAAGCTAACCTCGTAGCCTACTGCCTTTGGAGTCTGCACCTTGATTGTAACATCATTCTCTGACACCTCACCGCCGTTGCGCTCAATCACCTGAAGAGCCTGATCGAAGCTCATCTTGTAAGTTGTGTTGAGTGAGTATGGCAAGTATGCGAAGTTGATATCTTCTCCCTTCTTCAAAGGCTCGATCCAATCCTTTGGAATCCAGTTGTAGCCCTTTGCTGTTGCAAGGATACCTGCCGCAGATGCTGGGTTACAGTCAGAGTCCTGACCGCAACGAGTAGAGATATCGATAGTCTTGTAGAAGTCGCCCTCACCATAGAGCAAGCCGAAGAGGATGTAAGCGCAGTTGATCATAGCGTCGATGTTGAGTGGATCGAGCGCACCCTCACCGCAACCGATGTCGGTGTGACCCCACTTATCCTGCAATACGAGCCAGCCAGCACGCCAGTTGTTAGGCAGCATATGGTAGATATTGATAACATCAACCATACACTTGTAGAACGAGCTCTGCGCAGGGATTGACTTCAGACCCTCCTTGACAATCCACTCGATATCGTCAGAGATAAATGCCAACGAGTACATAGCGCCAACATATACACCACCATACCAGCCGTTACCGTAGAGCCAGCAAGGATGGCATTCTTATCGCCCGTCAGCTCCACATTTTCGCTGGCAGTTACAACAGCTGCATTCCGGATACGGTTTTCCACCGTATCAGTAGTAAGGTTCTTGTTGCCCATGGTCAGCGCGCCTCCCTGGGCTTTCACCTCTGAGCCATCAATTGTGTTGACTGCCTCACCAGTTATCCCGATGCCAGCATTCTCAGCCCGGACACAGGCACCATCGGAAACGGTATTGTTCGTAGCTGCACTGATTGTCACCGCCCCGGAAGCCGCCACCTTGGTTCCGGCTCCAGCAATCTGGTTACCGCCTGTCGCAGCGGTTATATCAATGCCCGCCTGCTTCGACTTCACCACAGCAGCATCGCTGATCAGGTTATTGGTGCCGGCTTCGATTTTGACTGCTTGCTCAGCTTCCACACGGGTATCGGCTCCGGTAATCTGGTTACCGCCTGTTGCAGCGGTCATATCAATACCCGCCTGTTTCGACTTCACCACAGCGGCATCACTGATCAGGTTATTGGCGCCGGCTTCAATCTTTACTTCGCGCGCAGCATCCACACGGGTATCGGTGCCGGAAATCTCATTGCTCATCCCCGCGAGGATATGAACCTTATCCGTCTCGGAAACAACGCTGCTGCCACCGGTAATCAAGTTGCCATCATCCGCTGATGAACCCGTCGAATGAATAGTAATACCCGCAGTAGCGCGTACTTGCGATTCCTGATTTACCACATTGGTAACACCCAGAGCGCCAATCATACCATCGGCAAGAATAGTGGCTTTATCCACATAGTTACGCTCAGCTGCCACCAGATTCACATTCTTTCCTGAATCCAGCGTTGCGGAATTGCTGATAATGTTCTGCGCACCGCTCATGTCAACATTGCCACCAGCGGTGAGCTCCGTTCCGTCGTGACGCACCACATTTGTGGCCGTTGTCCCGCCATTGAGGTAAATATAGCCTGTACCCCCGGCGTTCACCGTAGCGGCATTCTGCACGAAATTACTTCCCGGAGCCTTAATGATGATGTTACCGCTGGTGGTATCAATCGCAGAGGAATCAACCACATTACTACCACCGGCAAGCAATGTAACCGCACCTTCTGCAGAGACCTCTGAACCCACCAACTTGTTGACAGCCACGGTGGAATCCGCCGTATTTTCTGCCACCATGTTCACCGAACCGGACTCTGCCTTCAAAGCAGCACCGTTGGAGACAACATTGGATTCACCCTTAAGCGCCACCGAACCTGCAGCTAGCACCTTGGCAGCATCAACAGTATTCTGAGCCACCTTGGCGGCATCCGCATCTGCAGCTACCAGATTCACATTTCTGCCTGAATCCAGCGTTGCGGAATTGCTGATGATGTTCTGTGCACCGCTCATGTCTATATTGCCACCAGCGGTGAGCTCCGTTCCGTCGTGACGCACCACGTTTGTGGCCGTTGTCCCGCCATTGAGGTAAATATAGCCTGTACCCCCGGCGTTCACCGTAGCGGCATTCTGCACGAAATTACCTCCAGCCGCAGAAATAATGACGTTATCCGTGTCCGAAAGAACTGCAGCTCCTGCATCTACAAGATTGTTGGCCGCAGCTCCGATTGTCACCGCCCCGGAAGCCGCCACCTTGGTTCCGGCTCCGGTAATCTGATTACCGCCTGTCGCAGCGGTCATATCAATACCCGCCTGATTCGACTTCACCACAGCAGCTTCACCAATCAGGTTATTGGTGCCGGCTCCTATCGTCACCGCCCCGGAAGCCGCCACCTTGGTTCCGTCTCCGGTAATCTGGTTACCGCCTGTCTCAGCCGTGATATCAATACCTGCCTGCTTCGACTTCACCACGCTGGCATCTCTGATCAGGTTGTTGGTGTCGGCTGCAATCTCTACCTCATGTGTAGCTTCCAGTCTTGTTCCTACATAAATTTTATTCAAGGCTCCGGCTGTCAACATTATTTTACCGTCAACTGTTTTACCAGTTGCCGTTTTCAGGTAGTTCTCATGCCCGGATACCGTTATATTTCCCTCCCGGGTTACCGAAAGAGCCGAGTCATATACCCTGTTTATACCGATGTCGGGGTCTGACTCCAGTTCAATACCGCCTGCATCGGTCTGCAGCAGCGCATGATTGAGCGTGTTTTCCTTCCGGGCCGTTACCTCAATGCCATCTTGTGCCTGCAAGGTGGGATTATCCACACCGGACATAATCTGATTCATGCCGCCGTCAATCCGCACAGCTCCTTTCAGCGCATACATTTTACCAGCAACAAGGTTGATAAAAAAATCTCCGCTATCAACCGAAATATCGGAATCCTCTCCTTTGGTCTTGACAATCACCCTGGTGCCGATATCTGTACCCTGGGTACTGGAGAAAACAATGGATTCAACGGATTCCACATCTATTACGGATGTGGAATCACCGTGCATGTGCGTGTTTTCTCCCTTAAACAGCATTCCTCCGGCAGCTTTAATAGCAATGCAGTCGCCACCGGTTGCATCAATGCGGATACTCTGGTTCACAGTCAGATCATCTTGTGTAGAAATCAGTGATTGCCCCGTTGTGGAATCATGCACCTCCAGAAGCATGCTGCTTGCCTCCGTCTGACCAATGGTTATGGCTCCTTGAGCCTTGATGCTGGCATCCAGCAGACTACCAGCGCTATCCCCGATCTGCACGGTTCCTCCAGCTGTCACCTGCAAACCAGCAACTGCATCAGTATATGATTTCTTCGGTGGCGCCTCGGGAGTATTCGCGATTGCTCCGATTGCCACATCTTTACCAGCAGAGATTTTCAGCTTATCAGAAGCATCACCCAGTGAGCCGATTGACACGCTCGCCTGGTCTGAAGAAATAGTGCCGGCATTGCTTACCGCCACATGACCTGTCACCGTTACATCTCCCCCTGTCGTGCTGAGAGAAGAGCCTCCGGCCAGTGCCACATTCTGGTCGATTTTCATGGTTGCATGCGTCACATTGCCTGCTCCATCATCAGTACCCGTTGCCTTTATACTGCTGTTTTCCTTCAGGGTGAGGGTATCTGTTTCCTCGGCTCCGGCATCATCTGCGCCTATGGTCACATTGCCGGTGGAAGTAATTTCTGTAGCTTTCAGTGTCGCGTTTGTATCGGCAGCTGTTGCTTCTATACCCCCAACAGTCATCGTCACCCCCTCCATATTGCTGATATTTTCAAGGGTCGAATGCTCCGCCTGAATCCGTGTACCGCTGCCAGTGATTTCTCCGGTTGAGATGGTACCCTCTCCCGTTACCTCAAGGGTAGTATTGTTACCTGTGATATCTCCGGTCTCAATGGATCCGCTTTCCGTTTTGAAACTGTTGCCGTCAGATATGATATCTCCGGTAATGATATCTCCGCTGACCGTTTCAAAGCGGGTCTCATTCCCCTCTACCGAGCCTGCCTTGATATAGCCACTCTCCGTTTTAAAGCTGTTGCCCACGCCCTCGATTTCATAATCTCCATCGAGATCAGAATCGGTGTTGATATCCAGATTGCCCGTTGTGGACGTAATTTGATGATTTCCGCCCGCAAGGGACCCTGTCAGTTCAACATCCAGGGTGTTCACTTCACAGACGTTGCTGACAGCAGCCGCATTCATGTGCAGATTCATGGCTGCCTGAGCCTGGTTGTATTCACTAACCGACACAGCAACGAGTGCTGCTATAAGCGCCTTTCGAAGAGCAACAGGAAGGTGTGTTTTCATGTTCTTATGTATTGTATTGGGGTTAATGTGTACGGCGGGAGAGTTTCGTTGACCACGTGTATGGCTTGTCCAAAACGCACGCTAAAGATATCCTACCAAATTGATATGTAAAGCACTTTTTTCTGCACATTCCAACTTATTTGCATAATTCAATATTTCATGCAGCCCTATCATTTCTGTAGGATTTTCAGAATTGTTTTGTTTTGAAAGTATTATAACTGTAAATTTGCTATTCCCTGTGCTCCCGGACTCACGTGATTTTTTTTGGGAAGGATTTCCTCTTAAGCTCATCTTCTCCCATAAGTTCTACCTATTAAATTCACCCGCATCTTCATTTGTATACTCTGTATATCCTTTACTATAAACTATTTTGCGAAGAACGAATGACAGCTTTATCCCTTATTCAAACTTACCGCTTCTGCGTCTGTACATGACAATGTTTCACCTTTATTACTACCACCATAATAGGAATTCATTGATATATTCCCGCAATCCCTATATGTATTAGGAAATTTAGGGAAAACTTTATCAACTTTTAATTATAATACTGATTTATACAGCATGAGCACTCCTTATCAAGATAATCTAATCATCCTGAATCTAATAGAATAAGGAGAAAACAGCTCCTCTTCCGGGGGAATCTAGCATAGAAAGCACATTCCACCAGGTAAGGCTCAGAAAGCGCCTGCATACCCCGGCACCAGCATCAAATCAAAAAACTCATTACATACCCGGCCAGAACCACGGCAGGCATTTCTGAAACCGGCATCGACAGCTCCCCAAAAGGGCGGCGTATATGGCATCCGGCCCGGTTTACAGGTACATCAGGAAAAGATATAAGGAAGAAATGACAATGGACATCAGCATGAGCGGGAATCCCACCACGAAATACTGCATGAAACTCACACGCAGATTGTGCTGGCGGGCAAGCCCCAGAGCCACCACATTGGCGCTGGCGCCAATCACCGTACCATTGCCACCCAGACAGGCACCCAGAGAGAGAGCCCACCACAACGGCTCAAGATTCTGGTAACCCATGGCCCCCATGTCCTGCACCAGCGGAATCATGGTAGCAACAAAGGGGATATTATCCACAAATGCGCTCATGATGGCGCTGAGCCACAGCACACTCATAGTAGTGGCTACCGGTTCGCCACCGGTCAGGTTCATGGTCTGAGCGGCCAGCCAGTTGATGATGCCGTTCACCTCAAGACCACCCACCAGGACGAAGAGCCCCACAAAGAAGAAGATGGTGGTCCATTCAATCTTGGAGAAAATATGTTCCAGCGCCTTTTCGCGGTCAGGCATGGTCAGCAGGAGGAGCAGCGAAGCACCGGTCACCGCAATGGTACCGCTCTCCAGCCCCCAGTGGGGAATCAATCCATGGCTGCAGAATAGAGCTATGGTGAACACCAGGGTAACCAGACAGCGCACCAGCAGCCCCCTGCTGCGGATAAGCCCGGCCAGCTTGATGTTCATGACGCGGTTGTGATTCTTGCTCACCTTGGCAAATTCCTTGCGGTAAAGGAAGAGCAGAATCAGCACCGTGAACACAAAGGTGAGAATACAGGGAAGCGTCAGATTGATGATGAAATCATTAAAGCTCAGTTCCTTCACCTTGCTGGCAATCATGATATTGGGAGGATCTCCAATCATGGTGCAGGTACCGCCGATATTGGAAGCCATAATCTGAGCCAGCACAAAGGGCAGCGGGGAGATTTTCAAATCCTTGGTCAACGTGAAGGTGATGGGTACAGTGAACAGCACCGTGGTCACATTGTCCAGAAAAGCAGAGCAGCACGCCACCATCACCGAAAGAGCAATGAGCAGCGCCACCGGATTACCATTCGTCTTCTGTGCCGCCCACACGGAAAGAAAGCGGAAGAGCCCGGTCTTGCTGAGCACCAGCACCTGAATCATCATGCCGATAAGCAGAGCCAGCGTATTAAAATCCACATGCGCAATGGCCTGTTCCTGCGAAATCACCCCTGCCAGCACCATGAGCATAGCGCCGAAAAGAGCTATCACAGTACGCTGCACTTTTTCAGAAATAATCAGGGTATAAGTAATAAGGAAAATGACGAGTGCAGCTGTAACGTGGTAGGACATAGCAGAAAGATTGATGCGAACGCTCGCAGGCGGGTGCGGGAGAATACACCTCAGGCTGACATTTTGCAAGCTTTTTCGTATTCAACAGCTGCAAATTCAAACAAAGTCAGGGGCGAAGCTAGATTTTACTTCACAAAGCAAGCCAAAGTGTGTACAATGCAGGTACGAGATATGGCTACACGCATGCAAAAAACCCTTGCCAAGTGCACCTCCACCCTGGAGGGCACATCGCTGCACACCGGCCAGACGGTGAAGCTCATCATCAAACCCGCAGAACCGAACACGGGTCTGAAGTTCCGCCGCATTGACCTGCCGGACAAGCCTTTCCTGGATGCCTCGGCCTCCAAGGTGCAGTCCGTGGAACGCGCCACCACCATTGCCGAAGGTGCCGTGAAGGTGCATACTGTGGAGCACATCCTCTCTGCCCTCACCGGCATGGGGGTGGATAATGCCATTATCGAGATGGATGCCAACGAGCCCCCCATTGGTGATGGCTCTGCCCTGCCCTATGTGGAGATGATCAAGCAGGCCGGCGTGGTGGAGCAGAATGTTCCGCTGCAGGTATGGGAAATCCGCGAGCCTATCAAGGTAGAGAACAAGAACGGCTCCTGCATCGTCATCATGCCCTCCCGGGATTTCCGCATCTCCCTCACCGCAGTGGGGCCGAACGGTCGCGTCACGCAGTTCTTCGACAGTGTCATCACGCCGGAAACCTACGAGAAAGAACTTTCCAACTCCCGCACTTTCTGCTTCTACGAAGACATCCAGCCTCTGCTGGAAAAGGGACTCATTCAGGGCGGCACACTGGATAACGCCATCGTCATCAAGGGCGAGGAATATCTCTGCGCCGGCGGCCTGCGCTTCCACAACGAATGCGCCCGCCACAAGGCCATGGACCTCATCGGCGACTTCATCCTCTGCGGCCGCCGCATCATGGGCCACGTGATTGCCATCATGCCCGGCCACGGCATCAACACCCAGATGGCAGCCAAGCTGCAGCAGAAGTATGAAAGCATGGAAGCCAAGCGCCCGAAGCCCATCACCATTCCGGCGGGCGATGCCGTGCTCGATACTCTCGAAGTCATGAAACTTCTGCCGCACCGCTACCCCTTCCTCATGGTGGATCGCATCATCGCCTTCGAAGGCGACCACAAGTGTGTAGGCCAGAAGAATGTAACCATGAACGAAGAATTCTTCCAGGGTCACTTCCCCGGCCACCCGGTCATGCCCGGTGTGCTCCAGGTGGAAGCCATGGCTCAGGTTGCTTCCATTCTCATGCTCCGCATGCCGGAAAACACCGGCAAGCTCGGGTATTTCATGAGCTGTGATAAAGTGAAGTGGCGCCGCCCCGTTGTTCCGGGCGATGTGCTCATCATCGAAACAGAGCTGACCAAGATGCGCGGTGCCATCGGCATGGCCACGGGACGCTGCACTGTGAATGGTGAGGTTACCTGCGAGGCTGAGCTCAAATTCATGCTCTCCGACATGTAAATTTCGCTGTGATAGCGAAAAAAATCACGAACGGTGCTTGACATACGCCGATTTTCGGGTATCATATCGCACCCGGCCGTTTCATACGGTCCCTCACAGAACCCACTTCAAACACACTAAAGAATTATGAGCAAGAGAACATACCAGCCTTCCAAGCGCTGCCGCAAGCGCCAGTTCGGTTTCCGCGCCCGCATGGCTACCAAGAACGGCCGCGCCATTCTCGCCCGCCGTCGCGCCAAGGGTCGCAAGCGTCTTCTGCCCAAGGGTGCAGAGGTGCATTACAAGCGCCACATCATCCAGCACGGCTAAAGCCCCGGCAGGGTTTCTGTAAGAGAGTGCCCCGGGTGCTCCCTGCCCTGCAGGAGAAACCAACGCCCTGTTTACGATGCAGCTCAAGCGGCAGCATACCATGAAGCGAGCAAGTGAGTTCGCCATGGTGCGTGCGCAAGGCTCATCCGCAGCAGGGCGTTTTCTTGTGCTCAGCACCCTGCCCTATACGGGCGAGGGTGCAGGCGCGAAAGAATCCCGTTTCGGGATTATCACCACCAGGCGGCTCGGGCATGCCGTAGTGCGCAACCTGCTGCGCCGCCAGGTGCGCGAAATCCTGCGCGCGCATGGAGAACCGCTTGCCAACGGACACTACGTGGTCGTCATCCCGCGCCACACAGCTGCCACCGCTGCCTATGCCGAGCTTGAGAAGGATTTCAGACGCCTGCTCAAGCGCTGCCATTTTACCGCTTAATCCCCACCCCATGCTGAAACGACTCGTCATTCTGCCGATTCTGTTCTACAAGCGCTTCATCAGCAAGCCGCTGCACGTGCTGGCAGGCCCCATGAGCGGGTGTCGTTTCACCCCCAGTTGCTCCACCTACTTCATCCAGGCCGTGGAAACCCACGGTGCACTGAAGGGCTCGGCACTGGGCATCTGGCGCATCCTGCGCTGCAACCCCTGGGGCGGATGCGGACACGACCCCGTGCCACCCCGCCGCCAGAAGTAAATTTTCCCCGCACTCAAAAAATCTTAACCACTAACTAACCCCGAAAAACAGCTATGGACAAGACAGGATGGATTGTTGTATCGCTCTGCGTGGGCCTGCTGGGCCTGCAGTGGTACTACAACAGCAACCAGGAACAGCAGCAGCCTGCCGCCCCGGCAGCCATCACCGCCCCGGCAGATCCCGCTGCCGCCGCAGCCACCCCCGCCACCCCGGCTCCTGCCGCCACCACCCCGGCAGTCACCCCGGCTGCACCGGCTCCCGCAGTGGAAAAGAAGGTGATTGCCACCCTGACCAGCAGAAATTCTGCCGGCAAGCCCGTTGCCCGCTACAATTTCAGCAACATTGGCGGCGCTATCAGCGGCGTGGAAATGCTCGGCCAGGTGATTAACAGCACCCGCGAGGAGCTGAAAGGCACCGATGTGAGCCTCAACTCCAACCCTGACGCCGGTATCGGTGCCCTGGTGTTCGGTCTTTCCAACGACCGCGCCCCGCAGTTCGACCAGGCCGTGTATGAATACCGCGCCGACCTGAGCTCCGAAAACCACGTGACCCTTCTGGGCCGAGTGGGCGACCTCATCATCCGCAAGGTATACACCCTCAAGCCCCTGAAGCAGGGTGAGGACACCATCGAAGGCAATGCCTACGTGCTCAACCTGAAGGTGGACGTGCAGAACACCTCCGGCCAGACGCTCAATGCCCAGGACTGGGGCCTCTATGCTGGCGGTATGGGCCAGATTTCCAAGGATGAATCCTCCTACTACACCTACTACGTGCACCTGGAGGACGGCAGTTTCGAAAAGAACGGCGCCAGCGATTTCCGTCCCTGGCTCGGCAAGGCTAAAGCCCGCAGCTACGACAAGGACTTCGACAGCCTGGAGTGGGCTGGTGTGATGAACCAGTACTACGCCTCCATCGTGAAGCCCGATAAGACCAGCGGTAACAACGCGCTGTATGCCGCCCCCGCCCATTTCCCCATGCAGGTGAGCGGCGATAAGACCGAATGCGTGGAAGTAGCCCTGGGCATGCCCGGATTCTCCCTCTCCGGCAAGACCGATTCCATGATGGGCGGCCAGAAGAGCTTCTCTTTCGACATCTTCACCGGCCCGAAGCTCAATCTCATGCTCGATGAGATGACCGATGATTTCCGCATGATTGACCGCGTGATGGACTACGGCATCTTCACCATCATCGCCTACCCCATGAACTGGCTCGTGAACCTCTACCACGGCTGGCTGGGCAACTGGGGCTGGGCCATCATCGCCATGACCATCACCATCCGTCTG
>JAFXDR010000068.1 GCA_017521145.1 Akkermansia sp.
AAACTCTGCTGCCGCCTGAAAGGCAGGCAGCAATTTAGACAGCCTTACAGGCTGATTTAGACGGCTCTGGAGAGCCGATTTCATTCCGCCACAGCGGAATTTCGATTGCGGTCATCCGACCGCAATCTCCGATAAATTCTGCTTTAACAGGCTCTTTGTTTAAACATCTGGACGCATGAGAAGCCTGGAGGACAGGTAAAAATGAGCGTCTGTTCCAGTGACTGAAACAGACGCCATAAATGGGTTCAGATGATTCTGTTTACCGTTTGCCGTAGCGCCGCTCACGGCGAGCATATTCTGCCAGTGCGGCTTCAAACTCCTCGCGCCCGAAATCCGGCCAGAGCACATCTGTTACGTAAAGTTCAGCATAGCTGATTTGCCAGAGCAGGTAATTGGAGATACGCATTTCCCCGCTGGTGCGGATGAGCAGATCCGGGTCGGGCATGCCGGCGGTGTAGAGGTGGCTGCTTATCATTTCCGGCGTGATTTCTTCCGGCTGCAGGGTGCCGGCCTTTACCTGGGTGGCCAGGCTGCGCACGGCGGCTGTGATTTCCTGGCGGGAGCCATAGGAAAGAGCAAGCACCAGGTTGAGCCCGTCGTTGCCTTTCGTGGCATCTATGCTTGCCTGTAATCGCTTGCGGCAGTTTTCCGGAAGCATGTGCAGCTCGCCGATAGCGTGCAGCCGGACGTTCTTTTCCATCATCTCCGGGGTGCGCTCCTGCAGGTACTTATCCAGCAGGTGCATGAGTGCGTTCACCTCCAGGGCTGAGCGCCCCCAGTTTTCCGTGGAGAAAGCATAAAGTGTCAGCCACTTCACTCCATGCTCCAGGCAGAGGTCGAGTGCACGCTGAACCGAGCGCCCGCCTTCCTCATGCCCCTTGGCGCGGAGTATGCCTTTCTGTTTGGCCCAGCGGCCGTTGCCATCCATGATGATGGCGATATGCTGCGGAACTTCGCTCATGGAGAAGGAATTACAGCTCGTATTCGCCATATTCGGCAAGGATGGCCTCAACGCGTGCAACGTCTTCGGGGGAGTCAACGCCGCTTGTAGTCTTGCGTCCGCGGTAGTTCACTTCCACCATTTTGACGCGCAGGCCGTTGTAGAGGAAACGCATCTGTTCCAGTCCTTCAACACAACCCTTTTCATAGTCACCTTCCGGCAGTTCAAAATAGTTTTTGAGGGCAGAGTAGGTGTAGGCATACAGCCCCACGTGGCGGCGAACCGGGCTCTTCTCCATGGTTTCACGTGCCTTCTCGGGTTTGCGGATGGCGGGAATGGTGCTCTTGGAGAAAGCAAGGGCATAGCCGTTCTTATCCACCAGTACCGTGGTGCCGCTGTAGGGCGTGGTCTTCTTGGATTCTACCAGACGGTCATATTCTGCCCAGTCCAGATGGATGCAGGGGGTGAATACATCTGCCGGACAGGCCTTCCATTCATCGATGAGTTGCTGGATGACCCAGGGCGGGCAGAGGGGGTTATCACCTTGCAGGTTGACAATGAAATCCGGCGTAGCTGTCTGCTGACTCACGGCGTCCCAGCAGCGTTCTGTACCGCTTCGGCAGGTTTCAGCGGTCATGACTACAGGCACTTCCACACCCTGGCAGTAGTCAACGATACGCTGGTCATCGGTGGCTACCACGTAGTTGCAGTTTTCGTTCTTGCGGCAGATGGAGGCGGCAATATCGGCCACGCGTTTGATCATTTCAACTCCTGCAATCTTGACCAGCGGCTTGCCGGGCAGACGAGTAGATGCATAGCGGGCGGGAATGACAATAAGAATGGACTGGGACATAGGATGTAAACTTGTTTACGCGCATCTATACTATCGCATCGGTTGCTGTTTGTCACGAAGAAAAGCAGATTTTCAATCACATGAACCGTCTTTGCTTGACATTGAGCCCTGGAAGCGCCTAATATAAGAACATGCACCGATTCCTGCTT
The DNA here is from genome assembly GCA_017521145.1 of Akkermansia sp. Classification (GTDB taxonomy): domain Bacteria; phylum Verrucomicrobiota; class Verrucomicrobiia; order Verrucomicrobiales; family Akkermansiaceae; genus Akkermansia. Next base: position 1,943 of record JAFXDR010000068.1, read on the forward strand.
CCTGTTTTTTTTGCGTCGAGCGCCCTTTATGCTGCGGAAAATGATCCTATGGCCTGTGTTTATGAGAGCCTGCTGCATGCGTTGAACCAGGAGGTCGCAGCTCTTGAAAAAATAGAGGAGCCGGCAGATGCCGCCGGTGTTGTTGAGGAGGTGAAAGCTGCATTGACCGCTCAGAAAGAACTCCTGGCGGTGGATACTAAGGAACTGTGGCAGTATATTGATAATACGGAAGGCAAGAAGCAGCCGCTGATTGATGTGCTTGAGCGCCTGGCTCTTCAATTCGGTCGCCTTGTGAAGACAAATTACTTTGATAGTGCGGATTTAAGGGCCTTACTGTCTGCCCAGATTGAGGAGAATCTTGAGGCGGCCAGGGCTAAGCGCGAGAAGATCCATGCTGTGGATCATGATGAAGACTGAGCCCTGAGCTCTTTTCTCTCAGAATCTGCTGCACATGTTCCAGTTCCCGGTCCATGTAGTCGGGCAGGTCGTCGCGGTGGGCTTTCATGTTGGCGAATACCGCATCCCGGTACTCGATGGCTGCAGCTTTTGATTCTTCTTCTGATCCGTATTGTAAATCCGAAAAATACCGGGTGATGATGCGTCCACAGCGCTGGATACTGACGCGCCAGCCCTGGAAATCCGTATTCTCGTAGGTGTAGCGGGTAAGGTTCTTACTTTTCATGAGGGTGTGTAGCGTATGGACGCTACACACCCTTCTCGGATTCAATAACTTGTATTTATCTGAAAAATCAATCGTTCATGCGGTGTGAAACCGGGAACGTGAGTTGCTGGTCCGGGGAGTCAGCATGCAGAATGATGGGTAACTGGGTTCGTTTGAGCGCTGATGCCAGCAGCTTTCGCTGGATGAGGCGCACATCGTTTTCCTTGAACATGTAGTTGCGGTCTGCATCCAGGAGACTGGAGGGAGGAGTGTTCAAATCGGCCAGTTCGTGGATGATTCTGTTTGTTATACCGTTGGGCGGTTCCGTCAGCGAGCCGAAGACATCACTGTATTTCTCCTTCAGCTTTTCACTCAGCAGGTAAATATCGACATCGTACAAATTACCCAGAGGTGCGAGCAGACCACCTGAGAGACCGTAAGTGCTGAATTCGCCCAGCATGATCTGGCGGCGGCCAAGAGGTGAGCATAGCATGAGGCCGCGGGACTCTGCGTGTGACATGGCAATAGCAGTGCGTACGCGTTCAACCAGTGTGGAGTTGTCTTCCCCTCCCAGTGCGGTGAGCGCTGCGGCTTTCAGCGGTCCTTCATTCGGTTTAAAACAGGAGATGCCGAGTTTTTCGGCTAGCGTGGTTTCCGGACTAAAACTGATACCGCAAACATTGGCAGAGCCTAATGCTTCAATGCAAAGCGCGGCCAGCAGGGCTGAGTGCTCGTGATCCAGCGGCACGCAGACGCCCGTGAATCCATTGTTACGCACATTGTCCCGAATCCCCCGTTCCAGTGCCGAGCTCATGAGTTCTTCTTCCTCAGGCAGATTGAGTGCCTGTGGCGGGCGTGTGATGTCAATCACTTTGCTGGCCGCTTCGAAGAAGGGGAGCCGTTGAAGCGTTTTTCCTTCAAGAGAATAGACAGCGGAGCCGCCTCCATAGATGTTTCCGGTTGCGGTGCCTACAGGCCGGCAGCATACCACTGTGCAACCCACCATGCTGGCTTCCCAGCAGCGCAGTTCGCAGTCATCTTTTGCTGAGCCTGCGAACCAAGGGGTGAGGGGCATGCGAATCATGAAATCGGGTGCGCTGTCGGGCAGCATATCTTCATCGCTGGTGTCAATGTAGAATGCTCTTCCCATGATTTCCGTTGTATCATTGTTCTCCAGTTCTGTCACACAGTCTTTTTCCAGCAGGTAGGGTGTAAGCAGAATGCGCCGGTCATTACTCATCCACGGGTCACTGGCATCATCATCCTCTCCCACCATGCCGATGTAGAGTTCGTCATCGCTTATGGTCAGGGTGTAGGCTGCAAGGATGAGTGGTGCATGGCTCAGTTCGCGGGAAAGGGCTTCCAATGCGGCCTTGGTCTGAGTAATAAAGGAACGTCGCACGGCAAGGGATTGCGGCTCGAGCCCACAGAGGGCCGCTGCCGGGGCTACCACGATATCGGCTCCATGATCAAGGCATTCTCTGTATCCTTGCACAATGGCACGCAGATTGTTCGAGAAGTCGCCGGGTAGCGGGGCTGTTTGAATCAGGCCGATTTTAGTTATGGAATGCTTCATCAGGGTTTGGTCTTTCTAATAGAGGTATAGTGCACTTTTTTATTCTGTAAGGCAAGAACAAAAACTGTATTGCGTGTATGCTTTTGTAAAAAAATACCAGGTAGCGTACGTATTGGCGCACACTACCTGGTGAAAGTGGACATGTATAAAATCAGGCCAGTTTGTTCTGCCAGTACGCAAGGCGTCGGGCCGTGTTGTCCGGGTTGGGGGCGCCGGGATTGGTACGCAGGGAGAAAGCCCGGTCAAGGCTGAATACTTCGTGTACATCTTCACCGTATTCAGGGGAAATTTCTCTGAAATCATCCAGACTCAGCTCGTTGAGGGGCGTTCCCGTGCCTACGGAGACAGCCACAGCCTTGCCCACCAGCTCGTGAGCCTTGCGGAAGGGTACGCCGCGGCGCACCAGGTAATCTGCCAGGTCAGTGGCCAGGAGCAGGGGGTCGCTTACTGCTGCGGCGCAGCGTTCAGGGTTGATGCGCATGGCTGCTACCATTTCAGCATTGACACGCAGGGCAATGCTTACGGTCTCGAAGGAATCGAAAAGCGGTTCCTTGTCTTCCTGCAGGTCGCGGTTGTAGGTGAGAGGCAGGCCTTTCACTGCCACCATCACGCTTACCAGGTTGCCGTACAGACGCCCGCTCTTCCCGCGGGTAAGTTCGCATACATCCGGGTTTTTCTTCTGGGGCATGAGGCTTGAACCCGTAGTGTGGGCATCGCTGAGCGTGCAGTAGCCGAACTCGGCGCTGCTCCACAGCACCAGGTCCTCACTCAGTCGGGAAAGGTGTGTGCCGATAAGCGAAAGGTCGAAGAGTGTTTCCATGATGTAGTCTCGATCCGCAATGGCATCCATGGAGTTCTCACTCACGGAGTCGAAGCCGAGTTCGGCAGCAATGGCGCAGCGATCCAGGTTGATGGTGCTGCCGGCAATGGCTCCGCTGCCCAGCGGGCTGACATTCACGCGGCGGCGGCAATCAGCCAGGCGGGCGGCATCGCGATCCAGCATTTCCACATAAGCCAGGAGGTGGTGACCGATGGTGACCGGCTGGGCTCGCTGCAGGTGAGTATAACCGGGGATGCGGACTTCTGCATATTGGGAAGCTTTCTGCACCAGGGCCCGCTGCATGTCCTTGAGCAGCTCAAGAGTCGTATCAATCTGGGCCCGGCAGTACAGGCGGGTGTCGGTAGCCACCTGGTCGTTGCGTGAGCGGGCTGTGTGCAGCTTGGCGCCGGCGGCACCGATGCGGCGAGTCAGCTCGCTTTCGATGTTCATATGCACATCCTCCAGCTTCATGCTCCAGCTGAAATTACCGGCCTTGATGTCCGCGAGGATTTCCTGCAGACCATTGGCAATGGCATCAAATTCCTCCTGCGTGAGCATGCCTGCCTTTAATTGAGCGCGGGCATGCGCCGTGGAACCGGCAATATCATGTTCATAAAGTTTCCAGTCGTAAGAAACGGATTCCCCGTACTCCAATACCAAATCTGCCGTCGGTTGTGAAAAACGTCCAGTCCACATAACGCGGACAGCATACCACCAATTCTCCATTTGTGCAAGCCGCAATGCCGTGGCTGACACATGTCCCCCCCCTGACATGGGCTGGTAACGTCAGTTGCTCTTTAACAGTTCCTGTGCTCTGGCGGCACAGAACGCAACGCATCGTTCGCAGGGGCGTGCATCGTAATAGGCCCGGGTCCGCTCACTTGGACGGGCAGAGGCTTCCATTTCTTCGTCCATGTGCAGCAGTTCGCGGCAGGAGAGTGTGCCGAATTCCCGTTTGAAATCTTCTGCCAGTGTTCGGGTGAGGGCAAAGATTCGCTCTTTTTCTGCCGGGTCTCCACTCAGGTTGCCCTGGCAGAACCCGGCTACCATGCACAGTCCGGCGAAGGCTCCGCAAGTACCGCGCATGCGGCCTAACCCTGCGCCAAAGGCCGAAGAAAAGCGCAACGCTTCGCTCTCGCTGAGCCCCGTCTGTTCCGCAAAGGCGGCGAATACAGACTGGGCGCAGTTGAATCCCTGGTGGAAGTAGTCGAGGGCTTTTTCGCTGGCGTTCATGGGGCGAGCATACCGCGCAGCCCCCGATTTGTCAATGCCAGTTTTTTTGCTCGCCTTGGGGATGCGGTGGTGCTAGAATCCCGGGCAACAAACCGAAGCAATCATCATGCAGCGTACATTGGTTAAACATGCGTTGAACAGTGAAGCTCCTGTGGAGCAGATTCTGGTGGAGGGCTGGGTGCGTACCCGCCGCGATTCCAAGACTTTTTCTTTCCTGGAGGTAAATGATGGTACCAGCCTGGCTTCCATCCAGGTCGTGGCCGATGCCGGAATCCCCGGCTACGAGGAAATCAGCCGCATGACCACGGGCTCCTCAGTGAGCATCATGGGGCGTCTGGTGGAAAGCCCCGGCAAGCAGAAGTGGGAAATCCAGGCATCGGAAATCAAGCTCGTGGGTGGCTCTCCGGAAACGTATCCGCTGCAGAAAAAGGGGCATTCGCCGGAATTTCTGCGCACCATTGCTCACCTGCGTCCGCGAACCAACCTGTTCGGTGCTATATTCCGCACCCGCTCCCGCATGGCTGCTGCGGTGCACCAGTTCTTCCTGGCTCGCGATTTCGTGTGGGTGCACACCCCCATTATCACTGCGAGCGATTGCGAGGGCGCTGGCGAGATGTTCCATGTGACCACGCTGAACCCGCTGGCAGAGAATAAGAATTACGAGAACGATTTCTTCGGCAAACCTGCTAACCTGACCGTTTCCGGTCAGCTGGAGGGCGAAACCTTTGCCTGTGCGCTCAGCAATATCTATACTTTCGGCCCCACTTTCCGTGCCGAGAACAGCAATACCTCCCGCCACGCCGCGGAGTTCTGGATGATTGAGCCGGAAATGGCATTCTGCGATATCTATGGCGATATGGACATTGCCGAGTCATTCATCAAGCATATTGCCCGCACTATGCTGGCCGATGAAAGCGGAGATTTTGATTTCTTCTGCAAGTTTGTGGATAAGGGATTGCGTGCTCGTCTCGAAGAGGTGGCAGAGAAACCCTTTGTGCGCTGTTCCTATACCGAGGCCATTGAAATCATGCAGGCCAGCGGGCAGGATTTTGAGTATAAGCCATACTGGGGTATGGACATGCAGAGTGAGCACGAGCGCTTCCTGACCGAAAAACACTTCAAGTGCCCGGTGATTGTTTATAACTACCCGAAGGAAATCAAACCGTTCTACATGCGCCTGAATGACGATGGAAAGACCGTGACCGCCATGGATGTGCTGGTGCCCGGTATTGGCGAAATCATTGGTGGCAGCCAGCGCGAGGACCGCCTGGATGTGCTCGAAGGCAACATTGACCGCATGGGTATGGATAAGGAGGCTTACTACTGGTATAACGATCTGCGCCGCTATGGCACGGTGCCGCATGCCGGTTTCGGAGTGGGCTTCGAGCGTCTGATTATGTTCGTGACCGGTGTGCAGAACATTCGCGACGTGCTGCCGTATCCGCGCACCCCGCGCAATTGCGAGTTCTGATATTGACTTGCCGCTGCCAAGCTGGTAGGATAACAGAACATGAAGACGCGTGCGGAGGAATTTGCTGAATGGGGGACCGAAGTAGTATTCGGTCGCGCCCGTGGTTTCCGTGCGTGGCTCATGCGCTGCCTGCTGCGCTTTGCTTCGTTTTTCTTCTGGATTCTGGTGCAGGTGCGCCTGTTCCTGTTCCGTCGCCGTATCAAGACGGTGCATTACCTTGGCACCTTTGTGGTGAGTGTTGGCAATATCACTGCCGGTGGCACGGGTAAGACCCCGGTGGTGGAGCTGCTTTCCCGGAGCCTCGCCTCCCGCGGGCGAAAATGTGCCATTCTGACCCGTGGCTACAAGAGCCATGATCTGGAAAAACCGCAGGTGTGGCTTTATAAGAACGGCAAGCGCGTCAAGCGTGTGCCCAAGATTGCGAGTGATGGTGTGACCCGCTACCTCAGTCCGCTGTATGCCGGGGACGAACCGTTCATGCTGGCTCGCAATCTGGACGATGTGGCGGTGCTGGTGGATAAGGATCGCGTGAAATCCGGTATCTTTGCCATCGAACAGCTCGGGAGCAATACTCTTATTCTGGACGATGGTATGCAGTTCCTGAAGCTTAAGCATGAGATAGATATTGTGCTGGTGGACTGCGGGTTCCCTTTCGGTACCGGTGCGTTGCTTCCGCGTGGTACCATGCGTGAACCCCGCGCCAGCCTGAAGCGTGCCAGCTACATCATCCTGACCAAGAGCGAAGGCAAGCCGCAGGATGAACTCATCGCTACCATCCGCAAGTACAATAAAGTGGCCGATATCATCGTGACCAATCACGCCCCCGTGCTGCTGGAAAATATTTTCACGGGTGAGCAGCTGCCGCTGGAGGCCCTCAAGGGTAAGTACGTGGCCTGTCTCAGTGGTATCGCCCGCCCGGAAAGCTTTGAGAATCTGGTGGAATCCCTCGGGGCTAATGTGGAAATCCGCCGCAGCTATCCCGACCACTACTGGTTTGACCAGGAAGATCTGGATGCCTTTGTGGAGCGTTGCGCTGAGCGCGCCATGGATATGATTATCACCACAGAGAAGGATGCCGTGCGCTTCCTGCGTCCGGGGGAGATGGATGTGCCCATCTATTTCCTGCGCATTCACATTGATATTCTGCAAGGCCAGGAGAAGTGGGATGCCATGATTGATCGCATCTGCGGTCTCGGAGCACCTCAGCCCGCCCCGGAATGGGCTGATGTGCTGTAACTGACCCTCTATCTTCTTGCTACGGGACAGGGTTGGGTTTATAATCGTCCGCATGAGTGAACAACTGGCCATAGCGGTTGATTTCGGCGGCACCAGTATCAAGATTGGCGTGACCCGCGGAGCCGAGCTGGTGGATAAGGCAGAGCCTCTGCCGACTCCGGCTTACGACAGCCCGGAAGCTATCATGGCTGCCATGTGTGCCACCATGAAGGAACTGCAGCGCAGGCATCCGCAGGTGGTGGCGGTGGGGCTGGGCATGCCCGGCTGGGTGGATTTCTACCGCGGGGTTCTTTACCAGCTGACCAATGTGCCGGTGTGGAACCACCAGGTGCCGGTGCGTGAGGTGATGGAAAAGGAACTCCAGTTGCCTGTGGTGCTGGATAATGATGCCAACTGCATGGGGTATGCCGAGTGGAAACTGGGTGCGGGCAGGGGGCTGGAAAGTCTGCTTTGCCTGACTCTGGGTACCGGAATCGGCGGGTGCATTGTGGTGCATAACCGCATGCTGCGCGGGCGGTATGTCTCCTGTGCGGAGCTGGGGCAGACCAGTATTGATTTCAAGGGGCGCGTAGGGCCGTTCGGTAATCGCGGCGCGGTGGAGGAATACATAGGACACAACGAATTCACGGCCGATGCCGTTGCCCGCTATGCTGAGGCTGGTATCGGGAAATCGCTGGCTGATTGCTCACCTTACGCGTTGGAACTGGCTGCCCGTGCGGGAGATCCCGTTGCGCAGCAGATGTACCGCGAGTTTGCTGAGAAACTGGGCTGCCTCATCATGAATATGACCTACGCCTTTGTGCCGGAGGCCTGCATCATTGGTGGCGGGGTGGCCAAGGCCGGTGATTTGCTCTTCAACCCGCTGCGTGAATGCCTGAAAGAGCAGCTCTTCCCGGTGCATTATGACCACCTGCGCCTGCTGCCTGCGCATTTCGGGGCAGATTCCGGCATAATCGGAGCCGGGCTCATGGCGGTGGATTACGCGGCAGATGTGCTTCAATAGAGCAATCTTACGGCAGCCTGGTGGAGCAGACTGGAAATCTTTTCCGCAGTGATGGCGGTATAGTGCAGGTGAGGCGGGGTAGATAAGCCTCGCAGCTTGGTGCTCAGGTTGAAGTTGATGCGTGAAATCAGGCGGTCGTTCCAGAAATCGGCATACAGGCAGATGTGCCGGGGGGTCAGCGTGCAGGTGAGCAGCTGCAGCAGGCGTGCCAGCATTTCTTCTACCAATGTATGGTCGCTGTAATCCAGTGTTTCCCATTCATGGGGCAGCGGCAACAGGTGGAGCAGGGGACATGGGGTGATGCTGCCGTGGCGGTGCATGGCTCCCTGGGGGGCGTGCCCCTGCTGCAAAAGCAGGGTGAGGGTTTCTTCCTGTCTGCCCGCCAGTGCTTCGGCGGTGTAGAGTTCATGCACATTGCAGTTGTATCGCTGGTGCAGGTGCCCGGCCACGATGCTGCCAAGCCCCGGGGGCAGGCAGATGCGTAGCAGCCTGTGGTGTCGGGCGGTGGCATCCAGCCACTCATCCAGACTTTCGGCATGCAGTTGCACAAAGCGGGCCTGCTTTTCTTCTATTTTCTGCCCGTATAAATCCAGCAGTTCATAGTGCAGTCGGGTGCAGTGGGCCTCAGCTGCCGCGGAGAACAAAGCCACCACGGCGTGTCCCGGGTTAAACCGGTAGACCTGCACCGGGCGCCCGCCGCCGGAAGGAAGCGTCTCTCCTGCGCTCAACACCCCTTTCTTCACTAGGGCTGCCACGGCAGCATTCGTGCTCACCAGGCTCAGCCCCATCGCCCCGGCTATCTGCGGGCGGGTGGCCTGGCGCTGCTGCTGCATGTATCGCGCGATTCCGGCTTGCGAGTTCATAACTTAATTAGGCGGCTTAAGAAAGTATAGGAAAATTCCTGTAAAATGCAAGCATTATTTCATTATGAAAAGCTTACGGAGTAAAAAAGAATAGAGGTGGAGTGTGGAAAACGGACAAAAACTCGACACTTGCGGCAGAATCTGTTATGATTACCTTAACCACACAGAGAACACGAATATGAAATACATCTTTGTCACCGGCGGTGTTGTATCCTCCCTGGGTAAAGGCCTTGCAGCAGCCTCCATCGGCACGCTGCTGGAGCATTGCGGGCTGGAAGTAACCATGCAGAAGTTTGACCCGTATCTGAACATTGACCCGGGTACCATGAGTCCCTACCAGCACGGTGAGGTGTATGTGCTCAACGATGGCGCAGAGACCGACCTGGACCTGGGCCACTATGAGCGTTTTGTGCACTGCGAACTTTCCCGCCTGAACAACCTGACCAGTGGTAAGGTGTTCGAGCATGTGCTTGAGAAGGAACGCCGCGGCGATTACCTGGGCAAGACCGTGCAGTACATCCCGCACGTGACCGATGAAATCAAGCAGCGTCTCTACGACCTGACCGAAAAGAACAAGGAATGTGATGTCATTATCACGGAAATCGGAGGCACGGTGGGCGATATCGAAGGTTTCCTGTTCCTGGAATCGCTGCGTCAGTTCAGCCAGGAGGTGGGGCGCAACAACTGCTGCTTCATCCACGTGACCCTGCTGCCCTACATCAAGGCCGCCGGCGAAACCAAGACCAAACCCACGCAGCAGAGTGTGGCCAAGCTGCGCGAGATTGGTATCCAGCCGGATATGATTGTGTGCCGCACCGAGATGGACAACCTGACCGAGGAAGAAAAGCGCAAGATTGCCATGTTCTGCAACGTGCCGGCTTCCAACGTGGTGGCTTTCTGCGATGTGAAGCACAGCATCTACGAATGCCCGATTGACCTGGGCCGCGACAAGGTGGACCGCATCGTGACAGATGTGCTGGGCATCACCGTTCCTAAGCCCAAGATGGATGACTGGCAGAAGTTTGTGGGGCGCGTGATTCACCCCTCCCACAGTGTGCGTATCGCCGTGGTAGGCAAGTACATTTCTCTGCAGGATGCCTACAAGTCCATCTATGAAAGCTTTACCCACGCCGGTGCCGCCAATGACTGCCGCGTGGAGGTGGTGCGCGTGGATGCCGAGGCCCTGAGCAACGGCAACTGCGAGGAAATGATTGGCAAGGTGGATGGCATTCTGGTGCCCGGTGGCTTTGGCGACCGCGGCGTGGAAGGCAAGATCAAAGCCGTGCAGTATGCCCGTGAGAACAATATCCCCTTCCTGGGTATCTGCCTGGGCATGCAGGTGGCAGTCATTGAGTTCGCCCGCAATGTACTGGGGCATGCCGATGCCAACTCCACCGAGTTCAACAAGGAAAGCAAGGCACCGGTGGTCTGCCTGCAGGAAGAGCAGAAGCACATCGAGAACATGGGCGCCACCATGCGCCTGGGTGCGTACCCGGCTCACATCAAGCCCGGAACCCTGTGCAGCAAGCTTTACGATGGTAAGGAAATCATCTCCGAACGCCACCGTCACCGCTATGAGTTCAATGCTGACTACCGCGAGGAAGTGGAGCAGGGCGGCATGGTCATCTCTGCTGTGAACGATGAGCACGGCCTGGTGGAAGTGGTGGAACTGCCCACGCATCCTTTCTTCATTGCCTGTCAGTATCACCCTGAGTTCCAGAGCCGTCCGAACAGCCCGCATCCGCTCTTCTCCGGGTTGGTGGCTGCCGCGCTGGAAGCCCAGCAGGCATAAGCGTAAGGATTTAATCCCCGGCGGTGGGCGCAGCAACGCCCGCCGCCGCTTTTTCGTGTGAGAGATGATTGATATTCTGGTAGTAGCAGCGTATTTCTGCGCTATATTCGGCATCGGGCTTTATGTTGGGCGCAAGCAGGAAAGCCTGGAAAGCTATGCCCTGGGCAATCGAAACCTGCCCTGGTGGGCGATTCTGGCTTCCATTCTGGCAGCGGAAATCAGCGCTGCCACTTTCCTGGGGGCTCCCGGCGAAGGCTTTGCCCTTCGCAATTTCACTTATGCACAACTGGCTATCGGCACCATTCTGGGGCGCATCATCGTGGGCCGTCTGTTCCTGAAGCCATACTACCAGTATAATGTGGTATCCATTTATGAATACCTCGAAAAGCGCTTCGGTCTTACCACGCGCCGCTGGGCGAGCGCCACATTCCTGCTCAGCCGGGTGCTGGCCAGTGGCACGCGCCTGTTCTTTGCGGGAATCCTGCTGGTGATTGCCTACATGATGGTGACTGGCCAGGAGCGCGCCGGGCAGATGGAAACCGTGGTTATCTACATTGCAGCGCTCACTTTCATCACCATTGCCACGGCGGTATATACCACTTTGGGCGGGCTTAAGGCAGTGGTGTGGACCGATGTGCTCCAGGCTTCCATTCTGGCTATATCGCTTCTCACCACCATCGGTGTGCTTCTTTTCAGTATCAAGGCGGACGGCAGCTGGGGTGCTGCCTGGGATTCAATCTGCTACCACCTGGGCAACAAGGATTATAACCCTTGCGGAATCAAGAATCTGAAGCCTTGGGCTTTCTTCGATTCCGGACTGACCGGGCAGGGCCTGTGGTCCGATATCAAGAATATCCTCGGCAGTGAATACACGCTCTGGACCGCCGTGCTGGGGTCTACTTTCATCACCATGGCCACCCATGGCACCGACCAGGACATGGTGCAGCGCATGCTGGCTGCACCGGATAGCAGGAAGGGTGCGCGTGCCGTGATTCTCTCCGGCCTCATGGATATGCCCATCGTGCTGGTGTTCATCTCCTGCGGCATGCTGCTCTTCGTGTATTTTGCCCGGAATGGCATCACCCCGCCGGAGAAACAGATTGAAATCTTCCCATGGTTCATCATTCATTGCCTGCCGGCAGGTGTGCGCGGTCTGCTGGTGGCCGCCTTGCTGGCCACGGCTATGGGCTCTCTTTCCACAGCGTTGAATGCACTGGCCACCACAGCCACCCGCGACTGGTATGTGGACGTGTTCCGTCCGCAAGCCGGGCAGGGGGAACAACTGCGTGCTGTACGCTGGCTCACCGTGCTGTTTGCCGCCTTGCTCATTCTGGTGGGGGCCGGAACCGCCTGGCTTACAGTGATGGATCCCACCGTGCGCATTCTGCCCATTGCTCTCGGCATCTTCGGCTATACTTACGGCTCCTTGCTCGGGGTGTTCCTGCTGGGCATGCTGACCCGTGGCCGCGGTTGCGATACGGGTAATGTGATTGCCATGCTGGCCGGCTTTGCCGTGGTTATCCTGCTGGAAATCGGCGGGCGCCAGGGCTGGCTGCCTGCCATCGCTTTTCCCTGGCGCGTGACCGTGGGTACCCTGGCCACCTTCATGGTGGGGTGCCTGTTCCGTACACCCCTGGATAAAAAAGCATAATTAACGCTTGTAAATTTCAATATATTGTGTATACTGCCGCTATGCCAACGGATAGCACTGCCAGTTTCGAGATTCAGCAGGAAGCCCTTTCTGCTGCAATTGTGGAACTGAACAGCATGAGCCCCTGTGACGGGGTTATCATGACCCGCAGTGGTGAGGTGAAGGTCGGTTATGAAAATGATGCCGACTTCCTTTGCATGCTGATTCCCGCCGGGGTGCTGGCCCGCCAGCTCACGGCAGACGGCCTTTCTTCCTACACTGGCAAAGAACTCAAGAAATGGGCAGATAGTTACGACCTTGCTCCCTTGCAGGAAAAGGTGAATACGGCCCGCTGAAATCCAAATCCCCTGATGATGATGAAAATGAAATACATGATGATTCTGGCTGCGGCTCTGTTTGCCGTAGGTCTGCCCCAGGCTGATGCCGCCCCGAAGAAGGGCAAGAAGGCCAAGAGCTCCAAGAAGGCATCTGCTGGTGACTTCAATTTCGATATCACGAGCGAGGCCGAAGTTGCATCTGACCGTGCTGCCAAGAAGGCAAAGAGAGAGGCTGAAGAGGAGGCCCAGGCTAAGCTGGATGCCCGCTCTGCTTCCGAAAAGCGCGAAGATGACAAGCTGCTGAAAGAGGAAACTAAGATTTATATTGAAAATCAGCGCAAGACTCACAAAATCCTGAAGAAGGTCAAGGATTCCAAGACAGCGCTCAAGGCTGTTCCCGGGCTTGAGAAAATCTACGGTAAGGTAGAAGACGAGGAGTCGGCTGCGGGTACAGTGACTGCTCTTGGTACGGTCAAGGTGTTCGAAGAAGAAGAGGAAAAACTGGATGTTCACCAGGGCTTCCGCGCTATTGCCGCTGCTGTGAATGCCAATATCAACCGCGAATTGACCCGTATTTCCGGTCTCGATATCGATTGCCCCCGCTTCGATGCCGTCATCAAGAACATGATTGACAGCCAGCGTACGGGACAGTAACCGCTCTGAATTCCTGCTGAAATTTCCATCTCCCTGGGCTGAAACAGGCCCAGGGAGATTTTTATTTTTTTTTATTAAATTTGAGAAAAATTGAATAAAATCAAATAAAATGTTTTTCCTGCTGCGCTCCCCTGGTGTACGGCGCATGAAGCGCTGCACAAAACCCAAAAACAAAGACCATGAAAAAATACCTCGCTAAATTCGCTGTGCTGGCCTGTGTGGCCTGCTTCGTACTGAGTGGACAATCCCAGGCTGCCAATGTGCAGGTGCATCTCAACGTAGGGAAGGGCAAAGTGGCCCATGTGGTAAAGCATTGCCACAAAGCCAAGCATCATCCCAGGATGAACAAGCACCGCCACTGCTGCAGACACGCCCGGATGGACAGGCACCGCCGCCCCGTAGCCCGTGTGAGAAAGGAGTGCTGCCGCCATGGACACTGATATTGATGCCCCCACAGAACCCGGTATAACATAACCCCGCCACAAAGCTTCCTCCATGGTCTTTGTGGCGGGCTTTTTCATGGGGATAGAACGCACTTTGCACTTGCGAATAGGCAGGGGAACAGGTATGATATTCACGCCGTCATATGGAGTACGAGACAGAGCCCCAGCTGCCCCACCGCAAAGAGAGAACCTGGCCCACACGCGTGACCGGGTCCTGTCTTATTGGTCTGGCGGTGATTCTGGCCTGTTCTCTGTTGAGCTATAATCACGGCGAGATGGGCTGGGATTTTCTGAATCCCACCGGAGGCACCGCTGCGGAGGAAGCCCCTTGCACCAACTGGCTGGGGCTGGTGGGGCTGTATCTGGCCGGCCTCTGCAACTGGATGTTCGGAGCCGCCTCCCTGTATGCTCTGACCCTGCTGGTCATTTTCTGCACCGGGTTGATTATCTGGCCTCGCCGCCCGTATGTGCTGCAGATGGTGGCCATGATCTGCCTGGTTATCTTTGCCTGCGCCATACTGGCGCTGCAGCCCTGGTTCCTGAGCGGGTGGCAGCGTGCGCACAGTCTGTATTCCGTGGGTGGTCTGCTGGGGTATCTGGACGGCTGCTGTGTAGTGGAGCCGCTCCTTGGCACGCGCTGGTCGCTGGTCACTTTCCTGTTGCTGCACGCTACGGCGTGGATTTATTTTGCCCGGTTCACCTTTATCCGTTTCTGGAAAGAGGTGTGGTACGACCTTTCTGATTTGTGGCACCGCTGGCGCGAGAGCTGCGCTGCCCGCCGCGAGCGCCGCCGTGAGCTGCGCGAACAGCGTCTGTACGAACGCCAGCAGCAGCTGGCACGTGAACTGGCCGCCGCCGAAGCCGCTGCCGCGGCTGATGCTGAAGTGGCCGCTGCCGAAGCCCGCCGTGCCACTGGTAAATCCGATTATCTTTTCACGGATGACCAGCCCGTGGCTCCCTTGCCCACGCGCCAGCGCTCTGCGCTGGAGTCCCGTCGCTCGGTGGAACCCGTATACGAGGAGCCGGATTACCCGCCGGTGCAGTCCTTTGAACAGCAGATGGCCGAAAGCCGTCGACGCGAAGCACAGCGGGTGGAGACCCAGCGCCCGCCCACTGGTCGCAGCCGCCACTATGCTCCCACCAGCAACCGCAGCAATCTGCTGGATCTCATGGCTCCGGTGGAGGAGGAAATTGCCTTGCAGAACGCGCCCGGCATGGAAGATGTCCCCATCATCCAGTCCCGCCGCAATGTGGGGGTGAGTCCGCGCCTGCAGGAACAGGTGGATCGCCGCATGGGGGTGCGCACTTCTGCTCCGGCACCAGCACCTGCTCCCGCCCCCGTACCCAGACAAGCTGCCCGGGTCGCTGCGCCCAAGCCGGCCCCCAAGGTCAGCACCCCGCGCAAGAATACCGCAGTGGTGGAGAAGAAGGATACCCGCGTGCAGTACGAGGATTATCCGCTGCCGCCTTATGACCTGCTGAAGTTTGAACCGGTGTCGCAGGATGTGACAGCCGCCGCCCATCGCGAGATGATGGAGGTGCAGCAGCGTATCATGGATACGCTGGATACTTTCAAGATTGCCGTTGAACCAGGTGATATCACGCGCGGCCCCAGTATCACCCGCTATGAATTCTACCCGCCGCGCGGCCTTCGCGTGAACCGCATTGCCGCGTTGGATAAGGATATCATGATGTCCACCAGCTCCAAGTCGGTGAACATTCTGGCCCCGATTCCCGGCAAGAACACCGTGGGTATTGAGCTGGAAAACGCGCAGAAATCGCCCGTGTACCTGCGAGAGTTGCTGCAGTCCGATAATTTCAATAACCCGAAGCTGCGTATTCCCGTGGCGCTGGGCAAGGATGTGTATGGAAACGCCGTGATTGGCGACCTTGCGGCCATGCCGCATACCCTGGTAGCTGGTACAACCGGTTCCGGTAAGTCAGTCTGTATCAACAGCATGATTCTTTCCATGCTCTACAAGTTCCGCCCGGAGGAACTGAAGCTCATTCTCGTAGACCCCAAGGTGGTGGAAATGCAGCCCTACCGCAAGCTGCCGCACCTCATCTGCCCGGTGGTGACCCAGCCCGGCCGTGTCATTGGTGCGTTGCGTTGGGCTGTGAATGAAATGGAACGCCGCTACCGTCTCTTCAGCCAGGTGGGTGTGCGTAACTTCGAGGATTTCAACAACCGTGAGGACGACGGCCCTGTTGATGAGCCGGAGGAGGAAGAGGACTCCCCCATCGACTACGCTGCCGTAGAAGCCTGGGCCAGCGAAATCGAGCGCCAGGCAGAGGAGGAAGTGCCGCTGGGTGAAGAGAAACAGGATGAGTTTGATTTCGACGACCCCGAGCCCATTCCGCTCAAGCTGCCCTATGTGGTCATTATTATTGATGAGCTGGCAGACCTCATGATGGTGGTCAAGGAAGATCTCGAAAACTACATTGCGCGTCTGACGCAAAAGGCACGTGCTGCCGGTATTCACCTGGTGGCCGCCACGCAGACCCCGCGCGCCAATGTGGTTACCGGCACCATTAAGGCCAACATCCCGAGCCGCATTGCCTTCCGCGTGGCCAGCCCGCTGGATTCCCGCATCATTCTGGATACCGCAGGTGCAGAAAACCTGCTCGGCAAGGGCGACAGCCTCTTCCTGCCGCCCGGCGGTATCACCAAGATGACCCGCGTGCAGGGTGCCTTTGTGAGCGATGCCGAAATTGCGAAGATTATTGCCCACTGCGCCGCGCATGCCAAGCAGAAGTTTGAGCAGGGCGTGGCTGCAGAGATGGACAATGCTGATGGCAGCTCCCCCAATGCCGACAATGGCGGACGCATTGGCACCAAGAACATGAACGATGAAGATTCCGAGCTCTACACCCGCTGTGTGCAGCTGGTGGTCACCGAGCGCAAGGCCAGCACTTCATTGCTTCAGCGCCGCTTCAGCATTGG
>JAFXDR010000069.1 GCA_017521145.1 Akkermansia sp.
CTTGAGCATGCAGTCATCGTACCCGAACAACACGTCTGCGCCCAGGCGGGCCACACCGGATTTAGCACCCAGGTGCTCCTCTCCCATCAACTGAGAAAGGCTGCGGGTATCACCCGGCAGATTCGTATTCCCTGCTTCTGAGGCAGCCTTGCGCAAATCCTGCTCCATGAGGGAGGAGGCATCTTCCAGCACTTCGCTCTGAGCGGTGGCAGCAGCCACCACCTCGTTGTTATTCACCGGAGTCGGCTCGGGGATAGCCAGGGCATCCTCGCTTAAATCCCGGGTCTGCAGGGCGTTCAAATCAAGCTGGGCAGGCGGCATTTCGCTTACGGGCGTGACCTCCTCTGCAGCATACACAGGCTCAGCTACAGTCAATTCAGTAGGCCCCGGGGCCATCACGAGCTCCGGCACATCCACATCGAGGATATCGATTTCCTCCGGCTCGTGTTCAATCTCCTCAATTTCCTGGGGCTGCTGCTCCACAATTTCCTGCTCGGCAGCTTCGACCTTCTCTTCCTTGGGCGGCTCTTTTACCACCACTCGGATTTTGTCGTGAATCTTAACCTCATCGGGCACGTCAGTCAGGCTGCCCAGACCGAGCACGGAAAGAGAGGGGAAATACATCCACAATAACGCATGCACCACCACAGCCGCACTGGCTGCGCCCATGGCAATGGGCACCATATCACGCTGGCGCGTGAGCTCATACCCGTTGCGGCGGCGGTTGCCCACCCGCTTCGGCATATGATGAAGCACTTCGTCTGTGGTATAGGAATCCATTGGAAAATCTTAAAGTCTGATACCTGCCGCGGTCAGGTTGGGACGCGCAGGGTCGTTGATACGGGGTGCTTCCACGGCATCCACCACACGGTCGTTTATCCAGTGCACAATGGAGCTCATGGCGCTATCGGCATCATTCAGCAGCCCCACGTGCACCAACTCGCGGCGCACCCCGCGGCCAAAGCTCAGCTCGCGGTGCGTGGCTTCTGCAGGGTCCTGCTCAGAGCGCAGGGTCCACACATCGCGGCAATCGCTCGGCAAGCGGCGGTAGATGGTCACGGCATCGTTAAAATTGCTCACCGGGCTATCCTGCACCAGGTTCACCACCAGCACCGGCACGTTGCGGTCCAGATCTGCGGCACGCTCCACCGGTGCCACATCGAAACTCTCCATCCCCACCGAGCGGCTGATGCGCTGGTCCATAAGCCACATCACGACCGGCCGCAGCAAGCTATCCGGCATGGTGCGCTTCACCGACTGGCGGAGCGAGGCATAAGCATCAATGGAAACCAGACCGCGGATGCGAGGCTCCGTGGCAGCGGCCTGCAGCAGCAGGCCAGCACCATAACCCTGCCCTACAGCAGCAAAAACAGGTTCATCCTTGCCCGAGCGCGCCGCCACGGCATCCAGCAGCCTGGGCACATCACGGCATTCCTTGAGACCGTGGGTGCAGTAGGGACGCCGGTCTTCCAACCCTCGCGGTTCCCAGAGCACACAGGTGAGCCCGGCCGCAGTGAGCGATTCGGCCAGAGGCAATGCAGAGCGGATGCCGTGGTCCCAGTCCACACAGACCAGCACATAATCAATCTGGTGCAGACGCTCCACCGGGTTGTTCATCAAATCGCCAATCACGCTGAGCTGACGGGAGGATTCCTCACCATCCTTCACTGCAATGACAGCCTGCACTTCGCCGCCATCCCATCCCTTGAACGTAAAAGGCTCCATACGCAGCCCCGGGGCCTTTCGCGGCACCTTGGTATACCCCACATATGACTGGTTCACAGGCTGCAGCACAGGTTGCGCCAAATCATTGATATAGAACCAGGAAGAAACACCTCCCCACGCTGCGGCAATAAGCGCAGCGCAGACAAAGAAGCGTCTGATTCCTCGTTTCCTCATAGGCACGCGCACACTATACCAGAGCCGCCCCTGCTCCGCAATTGCAAAGTAAGGCATGAGTAAAGTTTTTCCAAACCGGGTCAAGCTGGCACAAATTCCTGAAATTTTCACGGTCATTTTGCGGATTCGGGGTAGACGTAACGGCGCAGGTGGTGTAGAATGGCCGTGTGAGCAGCAAATGGAAAGTCAAGGAAGTAGACGAGTGTGAATCTACATTCAACGAAGCCCGCAAACAGCCGGCATGGACCGTGGTCTCCGCCCAGCGTCAATCCAAGGGACGCGGACGCTTCAACCGCGCCTGGATTGGCAACACCGGCGGGCTCTGGGCCACCTATAACCTGCCGCTTGACCCGGGCGTGAAGCGCCACTGGGGCGTGCTTCCCCTGGTGGCCGGCGCTGCCGTCATCGAAGCGCTCAAGGATTTCCACATCCAGGGTCTGCGCCTGCGCTGGCCCAACGATGTGCTGGTAGGGCGAGCCAAGCTGGCCGGAATCCTCGTGGAACGACCTTCATCCAGCATGGCTTCCATTGGCATCGGCATCAACATGTTCAACGATATTGAGGAAATGCAGGGCGTGACCGCCGACCCCGTCACCCGCATGTGCGAGGTGCTGCCCACCTGCCCCTCCGTCAAGAAATTCCGCACCCTGCTGGGTGATGTACTGGCCGAAATGTTCGATTACTTCGTGGAAAGCGGGCTTGAGGGAGTCATGCCCATGCTCGAAGCCGCCTGGGGTGAACCTCGCCCAGTCGTGGCAATCACGGATAAAGAACGCATTACGGGGTATTTTTCCGGTATTGATTACGATGGTTCCCCTATTCTGCGCAAAGCGGATGGCAGCACCATCACCGTGCCGGGAATCACCGTGAACCGGCTCAAGGAACTCATCTGATTTTCCCTTCCCCCGCCGGGCACACAGCGGGGGAATTCTTTATCTGCTTGAAGTGTGCACAACAATTTGCTAGAATACTCGCGTAAAGTTATGGCAACACAGCTCGATCAACTCAAGAAGTACACCACCGTAGTGGCAGATACAGGCGATTTCCGCCAGATGGAAGAATTCGCCCCGCAGGATGCCACCACCAATCCCTCCCTCATCCTGGCCGCCGCAGCCAAGCCGGAATACCGCCCGATTCTGGATGCCGTGGTAGCCGATTTCAAGGCCAGTGTGGCTGACCCCGCCAGCAGGATTGGCGAACTCATGGACCGCGTCATCGTGGCCTTTGGTCTGGAAATCCTCAAGCGCGTACCCGGCCGCGTATCCAGCGAGGTGGATGCCCGCCTCTCCTTCGATACCGAGGCCACCGTGCAGAAAGCCCGCGAGATTATGGGCCTGTATGAAGCCGCCGGCATTCCCCGCGAACGCGTGCTCATCAAGATTGCCGCCACCTGGGAAGGCATTCAGGCAGCCCGCCAGCTGGAGCAGGAAGGCATTCACTGCAATCTGACCCTGCTGTTCAGTCTGGTACAGGCTGTGGCTTGTGCCGAAGCCGGAGTGCGCCTCATTTCTCCTTTCGTAGGCCGCATCCTCGACTGGTATGTAGCCGCTACTGGCGAAAAATACACCGCGGAGACCGACCCGGGCGTCATCTCTGTGCGTACCATCTATAACTATTACAAGAAGTTCGGCTACCCGGTTCAGATTATGGGAGCCAGCTTCCGCAACACGGGCGAAATCCTGGCCCTGGCCGGTTGTGACCTGCTCACCATCTCTCCCGGTCTGCTGGCCGAACTCGCCGCCACCGAGGCCGAGGTCAAGCCCCAGCTTTCCCCTGAAGCCGCTGCCGCCAGCGATATTGAACGCATTCCGGCAGACGAGAAGAGCTTCCGCTTCCTCTTCAACGAAGATGCCATGGCTACTGAAAAGACGGCTGAGGGCATCCGCAAGTTCTCCGCAGACATCCGTAAGCTGGAAGCCCTGCTGGCCTCCATGCTCTAATTATAAACTAAGAAAGAATTATGAAAGTACTCGTTACCGGCGGTGCCGGTTATATTGGTTCCCACACCGTGCGCCAGCTCGTGAAGAGCGGAGCCGATGTGACCGTGCTTGACAGCATGGTGTACGGCCACCAGGCCGCTATTGTAGATAAGGAAGTGACGCTGGTCAAGGGAGACCTGGGCGACCCCGCCGTGGTCTACCCCCTGCTGGTGAACGGCAAGTTCGATGCCGTGGTGCATTTTGCCGCTTTCATCCAGGTGGGAGAATCCGTGACCGACCCGCTGAAGTATTATGAGAACAACATCGCCAAGCCCTTGGTGCTGCTGCGCGCCATGATGCTGGCCGGTTGCAAACGCTTCGTGTTCTCCTCCACCTGCGCCACCTATGGTGAACCCACCCAGGTGCCGATTCCTGAAACCGAAAAGCAGGATCCCATCAACCCCTACGGTGGTTCCAAGTACATGCTGGAAAAGGTATGCAAGGACTGCGACCGCGCCTACGGTCTCAAGAGCGTGTTCCTGCGCTACTTCAATGCCTCCGGTTCCTCGGTCGATGGTGCCATTGGCGAGGATCACGAGCCGGAATCCCACCTCATCCCGGTGATTCTGCAGGCCATCAAGGGCGAGCGCCCGGGTATCACCGTGTTCGGTACTGACTACGACACCCCCGATGGCACCTGCATCCGCGACTATATCCACGTGGATGACCTGGCCGATGCTCACCTGCGCGCCCTGGATTATCTGATGAAGGGAGGCGAAACCAACTGGTTCAACCTTGGTACAGGCAATGGTTTCTCCGTGAAGCAGATTATCGATGCCGCCGAGAAAGTAACCGGCATGAAAGCCCCTGTGACCTACGGTCCGCGCCGCGAGGGCGACCCGCCCCGCCTCATTGCCGATTCCCGCAAGGCCGCCGAAATCCTTGGATGGATTCCCAAGTACCAGGACGTGACCCAGATTGTGGAAACCGCCTGGAAGTGGCACAACGGCCCCCGTGGTGGTCACTATTGATTCCTGCCAATAAAATTAAACCTGAAGCCCATGTGATATGCAATCACATGGGCTTCTGCATTGCAGGAAAACCTGCCATTCTCAGCTCTTACTCTGTCACGCGTTTTAACAGTCCATCCAGCACAGCTTTGCCCTTCTCCTGCAGACCACCCTCAGTCTTTTCAAAGTCTTCGGCCATATTCTCGGCTTCGTTAATGCCCTTGAGCAACAAGCGGCTCCCCTCTTTCACAACGGCGTTCATATCAATGGACTCGCTGATATCCTTCCATATGCTGCCATCCAGCCAGGAAGGATTCTTCTCCGTCGGCAGCACATCGTCCGAATCAGGCTCCGGCATATCATGAGTGGGGATATAGCCACCCTTGTTATTAAAGCAGAGAGAAACAGGGCCCTTACGCTTCTTACCAGGTGATGCCCAGCCTATCAGGGCAATACGACCACCGTTCTCACTGTATTTCTTGAAACTATTGCCGAATTTCTTATTGTTTCCAAAGCAGGTCAGATAGGCACAATAAGAGGTATCTCCCTTCTCATAGGCCTTCTGGGCAGATTTCCAGAACGGTTCATAGTTTTTGAAATAAAGCCCGGCTTTCTTGAAATAATATGCCTCTACTTCGGGAGTCACAGGAAATTGCTTGCGGTTCCACTTGTGGTCTCTGGCAATTTCTGCATCACTCAGGCAGAAATATGTATGGCGCAGCTGCTGGGGACCTTCCTCCACGCATGGGTCATTCCATGTCGCATCAATGTGGAACCACTCCCCCTGCTCCAATTCCACAAGATTCCAGGCATGAGCTTCACCCCTGCCATGCCCCACCATAATATGGCAAGGTATTTTCAGCATATTGAGCATCAGGTACATGCAGCGGGCATAAGCATCGCACACTCCTTTATTCGTCAGGAACATCGTGGTGCAGTCAGGCCCGCTTTCCTTATCGTAGCTAACCCGGTTCACCAGGTCATCGTGAAGGGCCTTGACAGCTTCAAGGTCACTCATCCCCTTATTTACCAATGTCTTAATGCGCCTCCGGGCCACAGCCAATGCGCGAGACTCCTCCGACGAAAGCTGAGATTCCAGCTCCGGATTGCGAAATGCCGCCAGCATGCGGGTGGAATCCATATACTTCAATTGCAGGCGGTAATCATTCTTGCCATTCTTCCCATAGGTATAACCGCGAATATGGTTGAAACACAGACTATCTGCAAGCACTTTATTCAGCGGTCTTCCGCTCAGCTTTTTTTCCAGCCGGATATAGAGGGTATCCTGCATCTGATTAGCGGCATCCTCGAGCAGTTCGTTCAACTCATCAATATTGCGCACCGGATGCATTGTCTGTGCCGCGCAGGGGCTCCAGCACAGCGTCAGTATACAAAAGAGTATCAGCAGAATTCTCACCACCGGATGTTAGCATTTATGCTCATTCATATCAAGCGAAAACCGGGTAATCCAGCATGCGGATTACCCGGTTCAGATAAAGGATGAAGCAGAAGGAAATTAACCAATCTGAGCGCGGCCGCTCAGGCGGGCACCTTCGTCCATGGAAAGCACGCCGGTGGTGATATCGCCGGTGATGTTGGACTGGGCGCTGAGGTGGCAGCGGTTGCTTTCAATGTTGCCATCCACACGGCCGTAGATGTGCACCTCGCCGGCGTGAATGTCGCCCTTGATGTTGGCCATCTCGCCGATGGTGACCTTACCGGTGTCGGACTGAATTTCACCCTCGATATGGCCATCGATGTGCATATCATTCTGGAAACGGATGGAGCCGATAATCTCGATACCGGAAGAAAGAACGTTTGTGGTGTTTGTGCTCATGTTATGTATAAGAGGTTTTGGGGTTGCGAAAATTACACCGTCATGATTTCCTTCTCCTTGGCGGCTACCAGATCACCCACCATCTTCACGTACTTATCAGTGAGCTTCTGCACCTTGTCCTCAGCGGTGCGCACACCGTCCTCGGTCAGGATATTGTCGGCCTTGAGCTTCTTGATACCGTCCATACCGGTCTTACGCACGCCGCGGATGCGCACGCGGGTTTCTTCACCCAGGCCGGATACATACTTGCAGAGCTCCTTGCGGCGCTCGCCGGTCAGCTCGGGAATGGGCAGACGCACCGAGCGGGCGTCAATGATGGGGGAAATACCCAGACGGCTTTCTGCAATAGCTTTCTTGATGTCGTTGAGAGTGCCCGGATCAAACGGCTGAATGAGGATGGAGCGGGAATCCGGCGTGGAAACCACAGCCAGGCTCTTCAGCTTCATGCTGGAGCCGTAGGAAGCCACATAAATGTCCATATTGTCCACCAGGGAGGGGGAAGCCTTGCCGGTGCGCACGCCAGCAAAACCGGTCTGCATGTGCTCCACGGCTTCTTCCATACCCGTTTCTACTTCGAGCAAGAGTGTCTCTTCGTCCATTGTCGTATATGATGTTAGTGTGTTATAAAATCTGTTTTCAACCAATGATGGTGCCAATCTTCTCACCCAGCAGCGCGCGGGTGATATTGCCGGGCTGGTGCATATCAAACACCATGATGGGTTTGGCGTTATCTTTGCACAGGGTGAAGGCGGTCTGATCCATCACTTTCAGGTTGCGGGAAATGCATTCCTCGTAGGAAATCGCGTCAAAGCGCGTGGCAGTGGGGTCGGTCTTGGGGTCTGCCGTGTACACGCCGTCCACAGAGGTGGCTTTCATCACCACTTCGGCATTGATTTCGCATGCGCGAAGGGCGGCAGCGGTATCGGTACTGAAGAAAGGATTACCTGTGCCGGCGGCAAATACAACTACCTCACCGGCGCGCAGCTGCATACGGGCCTTATTGCGCACATAGGGTTCTGCCACGTTCTTCATCTCAATGGCGCTCTGCACATGAGCAGGCACACCGGCCTCCTGCACTGCGGAGCAAATGGAAAGAGCATTCATCACCGTGGCAAGCATGCCCACATAGTCAGCCGTGGGACGGTCCATACCTCTCACGCTGGCCTTGGCACCACGCCAGATGTTGCCGCCACCCACCACAATGGCAATCTGCAGGTTGCCCTTCTGCTGGGCTTCGGCAATCTCGCGGGCGATACGGGCCACAATCTCCGGCGAAATATTATCGCGACTACCGGGCGCACGAAGTGCTTCACCACTCAGTTTCAGAAGAATACGCTTATACGGAGGCTGTGTCTGTTCGCTCATGTTGCCAATATAGGTTCAGTTCCTCATAACTCTGCCACTTTTAGCCCCAAAAAGCGAGTAAAAAATGTGCCAGTC
>JAFXDR010000070.1 GCA_017521145.1 Akkermansia sp.
CTGGGCTGGCGAGCATATACCCCGTAAGGCTCTGGACCTGCTTCTGCATGCCCTGTCCCTGTGCAAAGAGAAAATGGAACTGCACGTGCTCAGCAAAGGCCCCCGCATGCAGGCATGGAAAAGGCTGGCGCACCGCCTGGGGCTGGATGGAGTGGTCACTTTCCACGGTTTTGTGCCGCGCGAGGAGGCCTTCCGCATCATGAGCAGCAGCCATGTATTCTGCATCACCAGCGTGCGGGAAGATACCTCCACCGTGGTATTTGAGGCCTTCCGCTATGGTCTGCCCATCATTGCCTTGGATCATTGCGGCTTCTCCCATGTCATCAATGACCACTGCGGCATCAAGATTCCCATTTATTCCCGAAAACAGGTAATCTGCGACTACGCCCGCCACCTGGATTATCTTGCCACTCATGAGAACAAGCGCCGACAACTCTCTGCCGGCGCACTGAAACGCTGCCAGGCCTTCACCTGGGATGCCAAGATGGCCACGCTGAATGAAATCTACACGCGCGTCACGGCGTGCAGATAAATTATCAACAGCTGCACCTCACCATCTTTGACCACGCTTTTCGTAATTTTCGCAAGAGGCGCTCCAGTGAGTGCAAAGTGATGCCCAGATCCCGCTTATCCCAAATGGGGTATTCCTTCATGGTTCTCCAATCGCGCGTGTTGTTCTCAGGCCATGTCTCACGGCCGGGCAGCAAGGCGGCACCATGCAACATGCAGAGGATGGAGAAAACGCTCTGGTCATGCCGATGTTCCACAAAACAAGGCAAATTAGGCAGTACGGAGGGAGTATCGTCTACAAGGTGTATATCACGGCAAATGGCCAGCCATTCCTCTAAAAACGCCATACTGCCGGCATTTTTCCGGACAAAGACATGCCCCGCACATATTTGAGCTCTTGATAATATGGACTCTCGTTCAGCTACTCCCATCCGGATTAAAAAATCCATTTTCGTAAAAGCACGAACGGAACAGTCCGGGGTGAGTTCAAAGCCGGGTATTCCCAATTCATTCTGCCGCAGTATCTCAGCATACTCCAGCATACGGATGCGCCCGCGGGGATTGAGGTGACAACCGGCATCCACATAATATATCTCGTCTCCCTCGGCCATGTCTTGCAGGGCCCGCCATATGACGTATGGTTTCCATATCCAGTAGCCGAATCCGCGGACTCCGCGCTTCAACAGATGCTTATTTTCTTCTATGTAAGCAGCATCCAGGTCTTTTTCAGTCAGTGTTTCAATTTCATCGAAAAACGCCATGGCGTGAGCCTGCTTCGCAATCCGGGTCAATGCGCCCGTCAGGCGGGAATCAGCAAATGTGATAAACTTTCTCCTCATATCGTTCGTTATTTTTCTGCATCATCCGCAGTGGTCCGCATCCCCCAGTGTGCTGTGGGTCGATGAATACAATATGTATCCCGCTCGTCCTTCTGAGGCATATAGATGGAATATTTTCCCGGCGCGGGGCTCAGCATGTCTGCTATGCGGCGCAACAGGTTGTTGACCCGGTAGGCTATACCATGCCGCCGAGATACATACCAAGGCAATCGGTTCATTTCTGCATCCCATTCATTTTGGGAGGCCTGACTCCATGCCAGGTTATCCCCCGTCACCGTAAACATGCTGGTAATCAATTGCGGCCTCACACAGAACCGTGGAGCCGAGTTCACAATTTCCCTGTAGAACAACATATCAGCCAACGCCCGATACCGGGTATCAAAACGAATGCCGCGCCTCAGGAATGTATCTACCCGGTGAAAACAGGAGCACGTAATGATTTCACACACGGTCTGACTTCGCCAGCGTGCCGGTTTCACAGGGCGTCGGTGGCATATATACCGGCTGTTCGCATCAACAATGATATAGGTACCCAGCACGATTTCTGCCGCAGAATGCGCCTCAAATGCCTCAGAAACGCCTTTCAGCGCCCCGGGCAGGTATTGTTCATCACTATTGAGGTGCGCAGTTACTGTGGCATCTGAGGGCATTTTATCCCATGCCTTGTTGATAGCATCATACATGCCGGCATCCCGGGCACTTTCATAGGTGAAAGTATACCCGGGCGTATCTGAGTGCCTGCGCTGCCAGTCATTCAACCACTGTGGTGTTCCATCAGCAGAACCTCCATCCTGCACATGGTGGTGAACCTCCACCCCCTGTCCTACCTGGTCAGCCACAGAGCGCACGTTGCGTTCCAGCCAGGAAAGAGCATTATAAGTGGGTGTTACGATGTAAAATTTCATCCTGTTTTGCATGTTATACGAATTCAATCCGGTGTACAAGCAATTTATATGCTGATAGCGGTCGAGATGTAGCGCTGATGCGGACTGTTGGGTTTATCCGGAATGAGGGGCCGCAATTTCCCAGCCTTCACCATATTGCCGATATAGAGGTTAACTGTGCGTGTCTGCCTTGTAACGCCAATATGTTCCATAATCTCCATGCTACTCCTGGGTTCAGAGCAGAACTGTACTACCTGCTTTTGTTTGGCTGCTACATCAGACCTGTTTGTTCGCTTGCCTTTATTCGCGAACAAAGCTTTTTGCTCCTTTATTTGCTTTTGCCGTTTTTCCCAGGCATATAATGCAGTTTCATCGTTTTCTCTTACCATGTTTACCCCGAAAGCATCGTCTATTTGCTCACGCCAAATGATGACCCTGAACTCTTCGGCCTGCATGAATTCAGGCGTTTCCAGGCCATGATTCAGGCACTTTTCTATAATGTCAGAGGTTCCCGTTCCCATCTCTTCAATATAACCGGCAAGGTAGGCAGGGTGTGCCAGTGTGGGATTGACGGGGATGGATGCATGCATGCTGCTGAGCTTATCCAGGCTGACTCCGTATGGCAGTTTACCGGGATTCCATACCTCGAGCCGGTCTTTGAACAATCTGACTTCAACACTGCCGTTATTTGCATAGTCGCGATGCACCACTGCATTGACAATGGCCTCTGTCACGGCTTCTCGGGGGATTTCGCACGTGACATCTGCCGTATTGCTATAGGCGCGCGTCCCGACATGTACATTGATGCGAGAC
>JAFXDR010000005.1 GCA_017521145.1 Akkermansia sp.
AACTTCGATATCCGTGGCCTGGTGAATGGCGGTACCTTCGTGGGTGGCGGTCAGCGTCTTACGGTGAGCGCCAAGCTGGGCACGGAATACACCAGCGCATCTGTCTACCTGCTGGAACCCTGGTTCCTGGATCGCAAGCTTGCTCTGGGTAACGAGCTGTACTTCTCCAACTCCTCGTACATGAGCGACTACTACGAGCAGAACAACTTCGGCTGGGCTGTCTCTCTGCGTAAGGCTCTTACCGACCTTACCTCTGTGAAGTTTGAATACCGTCTGGAACAGTACGGTATTGATGCCGAACGCGGTGCTCCCATCTTCTTTGAAGAACAGGATGGCAACTATGTGCGCAGCCACTTCCGCGTGAGCTACGAGTATGATTCCCGCGATGCCATGATTACTCCCCGCAAGGGTGGTAACTGGGAAGTGCACCTGGGCTACAGCGGTCCCGGCAGCACGGAGCAGACCTACAGCATGGGCGTGACGGGTTCCTACTATTACAACTCATTCTGGGATTCTATCTTCAGCATCAACTTCGGTGCCGAGACTATCGATGCTGTATCCGGCGACGATGTGCCGATTTTCGAACGCTGCTACCTGGGTGGGCCTGCCAACCTGCGTGGTTTCCGCTACCGCGATGTGGGCATGGTTGACCCTGCCTTGGCTGGTGATGAAACGATGGGTGGTAACACCTCTGCTTTCGTGCAGTTCGAGGTTACTTTCCCGGTGGTGGAATCTGTGCGTTTCGCCATGTTCGTGGATGCCGGTTTTGTGCATGAGGACAGCTTCGACTTCGTTCCCAACGAATGGGCTGCCAACTACGGTATTGGTCTGCGCATTCAGCTGCCCATGGGCCCGCTGGCTGTGGACTACGCCATTCCGTTCAAGAACGACAACTGCGCGGATGATGATCCCCAGTTCCAGTTCTATGTGGACTACAAGTACTGATACTCCGCAAGTCCTTCATTAAACAAATCCCCCGGTTGTCTGACAACCGGGGGATTTTCTATAGAGGATGCCGCTGAGGTATTGGTTATTTGTCTTCCTTGTCCTCCTTTTCTGCTTTTTCCTCAGCTTCTTCTTTAATGCGTTCCTTGATTTTGTTCAGGCGTTCCTCTGCCTCTGAACGGTGTTCAGCGGCTTTACGCTCATCGCCGGTCTTGGCCCAGGCATCGGCAATCATGTTCTGGATTTCGACTTCTTTTCTGAGCCGGAAGAACTCTTCGCTGCCTGTTTTGATGTTACGCTTAAAGAGTTTCTCGGTGTCGCGGGCCAGCAGATGCCACACCCGGGGAGAGGCCTCGGTTCCCAGATGTTCCATGTTCTGTTGCATCAGCTTGGAGAAGAGATCAATATTTCCGGTGTACTGCTTGTACAACTTACGGTAGAAAGCAGCCATGCCGGAATAGTTGTTGGTTTCCATCATGGCGCTGGCCTGCCGGTTAATGGCAGCGAGCAACAAATCAGTACGTACTTCACCTCCATTCTTGATGAGCTGGCTCATGGCGCGTTGTGCGGCTTTCTGTTTGTTGGAAGCACTGCGGCCGGCAAGCAGGTATTTGTCTTCCACCTCAGAGGCCAGCCCCAGCAATTCGTAATTCTTTTTGCTCAGCTTTGTTAAATCTGCCACAATCTTACGCCAGACAGATTCTGCCGGGAGATGATTGGTATCATGCCCCAGAATGTGGACATAGTGAGCCCATGCTGCCAGATCCAGCTGGTAGGTGGCAGCAATGAAAGCAGCCACATTCTGGGCTTCCCGTGGGCAACCTGCACTGATAAGGTAGTCTGCCAGCAGCATGGCATCGGCTGTCAGGGAGTCGTCTCGCGTCTTGGAGTCACTGTTGGTCAGCATGGATTCATGCTGACTCTGTCCGGAGCAGGGATTAATGAAATGTCCGCTGTTGTATTCCTTGGCATGGGACTGTTTCCACGTGTCTTTATCTGCCAGGTGAACCATCCAGGCGTGGGGACCCTGTTCACCATCGCCTTTGATGCACACAGCCGGAACTCCGCGGCATTTTGCGGTATTGCAGGCGAAGTATGCACGGTCATAGCATGAGCCGCCTTCCTCCTTGATTTCTTCGAATGAATAAACCTTATAAGGGTCGGTATCATTGGCAACCCTGTCCATCAGCAAATCCACAGAGCTGTATGCCTCGCTCCAGCCTTCCTGGCTGTATGTGGTTTCGTTTGCCGCCCAGTAAAATTCGCCTTACGGGAGCCGCACGTCCACTACGTGGAGAAGCTGTGAAACCGTAAGTTCCTTGAGGTTGGTCACCAGTTTTCCTTTGCTGTCATTCTCCCGCAGGTAGGCACAGACTTCAGAGATGGTCAGAATCCGGTCATCCTCATTACGATAGGAACTGGGAGCATTGCTGATATCGGGCGTAATCAGGGAGGCGGCAATGGCGAGGTTTGCATATTTGCTGCGGTCTTCTTCCTCATCGGTCTCCGCCCAGATGGTGTACAGCTGTTTCAAGGCGTGAGCCATGTTGCCGGGCAGGGCCCGCTGGTAAGCAAAGTTCTGCATGAAAACATGCAGCGGGCGGCTTTTATCCCTCAGTAACCATTCAAAGAAGTCGATACCCCTCGTATCAATACCATTGCCTTTCATAGCGGCAATTTCTGCTACTGTGGCGGCACCGCAAGAGCGTATCAGATAGCATAATTCTACAGTCAGCACCAGGTTGGGGCGGTTCTTGTAGTGGCCGTAAGTAAGCCTGCCATTAGCTGTGTACTCCTTCATGGCGGCTTGCACCTTGGCGCTCATGGCGCGTTCAAATACATCGAAATCATGCTTCTCGAGCAGATTGTCCAGCCGTTTGTTGAAAGCCTTGCGCCGGCTCGAGTCATTGGTATTGGCTCCGTGCAGGGGGGGGGCTTTGTCGTAGATGGAGGGTTCACCGTTGATTTGCGGAATGGCTGGCTCGGCATCCGGGGCCGGGGGGGTGTCTTTTGAGGTGCCCTCCTCAGTTTTTTGAGCATCGCTGGTTTTCTCTGCCTCTTTTTTCTTACGCAGAGCTTCTTCCTCTTCAGCTTTCAGACGGCGTTGTTCCTCTTCTTCAGCCAGGCGGTCCTGTTCTTCTTTTTCAGCAGCCAGCCTGGCCATTTCTTCAGCCAGTCTCTTATCGGCATTAAGTCCTGCATTCCGGGCCGCTTCTTCGCCCCGGCGCTCCATTTCAAGTTCCTGCCAGAAATTGTAGCCATAGTAGCCACCACCTCCCAGGGCGATGAGCAGCAGAATGCTGATCCAGCCTTTGCCAGATGATTTGGTGGATTTGCGAACAGGTCTTCCGATAGAGGGTTTCGACATACAAACATGCTACACGTTTCGGGGGGTAAGTAAAGCATAAAATTTCACACAATTCGTATATGAAAAACATTGTGCTGGAAACCAGGCCTGTAATGAGGTATATTAGCTTCATGAGCGATTTGCAATGGAACAGTGTCACCCTGGAAGAGGAGGAGAAGCCGCGCGTGATGCCCGAGGATTTGCGCGAAATGGCGGCTGACCTCGACCCGGATGATTTTGATGAACCTGTGCAGGAGTTCCTGGATGCGCTCATGAACGGGGAAGACCCTGGAACACTGAGCCGCGCGGCCACTCTCCTGCTGCAGGATGAGGTGGATCTGGCACCTGATTTGGCGGCCGTAGGCGTGGAGCCCGATAGCGCTCTCATTGCGCTGCTGCTGGCTGCCGGAGCCGATGTGAACGCCCGCAATGCCTACGGGCAGCCCCCGCTGCATCTGGCGGCGTACTATGGGTATGAAAATATCGTAGACCAGCTGCTGGCTGCCGGAGCCAATCTGCGCACCCGCAACATGCACGGGCGTTTTGCTGCCGAGGTGGCTGCCACTCCTTCGCTTGCTGCCCGTCTGGAACCCCCGTATCACCCGGAGGACGATGCTCCGCTGCCTCCGGAGATTGAGGATGCCGATTATGAACCCGGCCACGATTGCTGCTGCGGTGAGCCCGATTGCACCTGCGGCGGTGAGCACGAGCAAGGCGAATGCCAATGCGGGCACCATCACCATTAATTTTCAACCCACACAGATATGAGTACAAGAATCGTAACCTTCCGTTGTCCTCTGGAATTAATCAGCCTGATTGAAAAAACGGCCAAGCATTTCAAGAGAAGCCGCAACACTATTATGCTGAGCGCCGTGCGCCTGTTTTCCCGTCAGTTGCGTGAGCAGGGCGGTGCCATGGTGGCCCCACTGCCGCAGGAGTTGCTGACCCGTGAGGCCATGTTCCCCAAGCCTGAGAGCCGCGGTGGCCGCCCCCGTGTGAAGCAGCCGAAGGTGACAAAGAGGAGAACGAGAAAGGCAACGAAGAAAAGCTGACCCCAGCCCCGCCATTTCCCGGGAGCAGCAGCCGGTAAGCGGCTGCTGCTTTTATTGTGCCTGCCAGGCAAAAGAAATCGGCTTCTCCCATGGCGGTGGGAGAAGCCGGAAATGTTTTCGGAATGAACAGGTGGTTTAGTTCTTCTCAGGCATCTTGCCCGTCTTGAAGTACTGCTCGATTTCCTCAAGGGTGCGACCCTTGGTTTCAGGCATGAAGAAGGCTGCAGTGATGAAGTAAATCACGGTGAAGCCAGCCAGCCAGAAGAATACGGTGGAATAGCCGGAGGAACCCACCCAGGGCAGGAAGGTACCTGCAATCGTGGTGGATACACCCTGGTTGATGAGCAGGGCAATGGCCATGCCGTTGGCGCGGATGCGGTTGGGCATGAGCTCAGAGAGAGCCAGCCACACGCACACGCCGGGGCCTGCAGCGTAGAAGGCGATGAACACCACGAAGAAGCCAGCCACGATCCAACCGGTCACGGCGTTGGGCTTCATGCCGATTTCAGCACGGGTGATGGTCACTTCCTTCACGGCACCCTCAGGCAGCGGGGTGGACCAGAAGCAGATGTCATCCATGAAGGTGGGAGCCAGGGCAGTGCTCTTGGCAATGGCGATGGAAGTGCCATCGGCAGCACCATCGGCGCGCACCTCGGCCACGTCCTGCATGCTGTCCTGACCCTGCGTGTAGGTCACGATGAGCTGCATGCCGGGAGCCACGGATTCGCCCTGCATGAATTCGGGGTGGGCGGCCAGGATTTCCGGGGTGATGGCAGCTTTCACTGCATCAGCAGCAGCAATGTTGAGGGAGTTGTCCTGCACCTTGGCGGCCACCTGGGCGGTCACGTCGATGCGTTCGTTCTCCACGGTGAGGAACATGGTGCCCACACCAGACAGACCCACGATGATGCCCAGAGTGCCCATCTTGAGCAGGAAGGTGCGGCCCTTCTTGTCCACCAGGGTCACGGCCACGATGGTCATCACCATGTTGGTGATCTTGATGGCCAGGTCAGCCATGTTGGCCACCTCACCCTGCAGACCGGCCTGCTGGAAGATCTTCACGGAGTAGTTCAGCACGGAGTTGATGCCGGTAGCCTGCGTGCAGGCCAGCACCACCACAGCCAGGATGAAGGGAATCACATACTTGCGCTGGAGGAGGGAATCACCCTTGGCGGCCTCGGCCATATCGGCCTTGGCGGCTTCCTCGGCGGCATCGGCAGCAATCATTTCGTCCAGAATCTCCTTGGCAGCAGCATCACCATTGTTGGAGGCAAGGGAGCAGAGAGCCAGCTCGCGCTGCCCGCGGCGGTACAGCCAGCGGGGGGATTCCTTCAGCTTGAAAGCACCGAAGAAGAGGATAAGACCGGGAATGGCGGAGCACCAGAAGATAACCTGCCAGGCAATCACCTTGCTCTCAGCGGTCACGGTGGGGTCATCGGCAGCACCCACCCACATGGTGGTCACCAGACCAATGACAGCCGCGAATACGAGACCGACGGTCAGCATGAACTGGAACATGCCAGTACCCTTACCACGGGAATTGGCATCCAGACATTCAGCCAGGTACATGGGAACCACCACACCCACGAGACCGGCACTGGCACCCTGCAGGATACGGCCACCCATCAGCATCTCGAACACGCCATTGGAGAAGCAGATGACCGGAATGCTCAGCGTGAAGAGCAGGGCGGAAAGAATGATAACCTTCTTACGGCCCAGCCATTCGGCCAGCATACCTGCGAACAGGGAGGAAAGCACGGAGCCGAACAGCACGGCGGCCACCACGATGGCCAGCTGTTGCGGGGTGTACGATGAGGTCTTTTCAATATACGGCAGAGCGGCAGCAATCACGCCCACATCAATACCGTACAGAAGACCACCAAGGCCTGCCATTACCATCAGGTAAAGGGCATAGCGTTTTACGGAGCTCGGAAGCTCAACTTTGGTTGCGTCGGTACTCATAACGCGCAACATTATACCAGCCCTGCTACGCAGTGCAATCCTAAAGTATCGAATTTCCCCGCTTTTTAAGCGAAAAATGAGCTTATCTGGCCAGCACGGCGGGGGTGCCACTCATGCCGGTGGCGGAAATGGGGCGTATGGCAATGCGGTCCAATGTGTTGGCTATGCGTGGCGGCAGGGTGGTGCCGGTGCAGTTGCCGGGCAGCACATCCAGGGTGAACCAGCGCCCTTTGCTGCCCACCTGAACGACCCATTTGCGGGCAGTTCCCTGCCAGCTGAGGGTACAGCCGTTGCCGGTGTCGCGCACCTGCACGGCGGGGCGCTGAGGGCGTGTGCTGCCGCACCAGGGCATGGCCGGCGGAAGCGCCACGGTGGGATACATGCGCCGGAGCACCTTGTGGATACCACCCCGGTTGGTACCCAGGGAGCGCCAGCTCCAGTATACCTGGCCGCAGCTCTGGCGGGCAAACTGGCGGGAGTAACCAATCTGGCGGCCTATCTCGCTGGCCGGGCGGCCGGGGTCTTCCTTGCTGTCGATGCGTACGGAGGCCAGCCCCGGCCACACCGGGCGGCTGGGGTTGATGCTGCTCCACCAGCGCATGAGGGCGGGGAAGCTCTGTGGCCCTTCGCAGCGCCAGTAGAGCTGGGGTGAGAGGTAGTCCACCCAGCCTCTGGCCAGCCATTTGCGGGCATCGCATGCCAGGTCTTCATAGGCATTGATACGGGCTTCCACATGGGTGGGGATGCCGGGTTGCCAGATGCCGAAGGGGCTGATGCCCACGCGCACATGCGGCTTGGTCTGCTTGACCTGGCGGTAGAGTTCCTGCACAAAGGAATCAATGGCGGCGCGGCGCTGGGCGGGGGTGCGTCCATCGTTCACATTGTGGTGCGGCGGGTAGGGGTAGAAATAGTCGTCCAGGTGCACGCCGTCAATGTTGTATCGTTTCACGACATCCATGATGACGCTCATCACATACTCGCGGGTCTGCGGGCGGCCGGGGTTCAGAATCTGCGTGCTGCCGGCCTGCAGCAGCCAGCCCGGCTGGCGGCGGGCAATGTGCCTGCGCCCGACAGGCCTGCCGGAAATGGTTGCGCGGAATGGGTTGAACCAGGCGTGCACCTCAATACCGCGGCGGTGTGCTTCGCGTATGGCGTATTCCAGCGGGTCATAGCCCGGGTTTTCGCCAGGGCCGCTCAGCCAGGCGCTCCAGGGTTCCAGACTGGATTTGTAGAGCGCATCGCCATTAGGCCGCACCTGGAGCAGAATGGCATTCAGGCGCAGTTTTGCCGCCATTTCGATGATGTGGAGCAGTTCGGCCCGCTGTTCTTCGGCGGGCAGCCCGGCGCGGCTGGGCCAGTCCAGGTTGTACACGGTGGCCACCCAGGCGGCGCGGAATTCGCGGGCGGGTTCCGGGGCGGTTTCATTCACTTGCTGCCAGGCCTGAGCCAGTGCGGCAGTGGCAAGGAAGAGGATGAGGAACAAATGCTTCACAGCGCCAGTATACTTATCAATCTCCAATAGTCAATTGCCAATAGTCAATATGCTAGACTTCCTCCGCCACGTCATCCTGCGGCAGGTGCCTGAGCAGCTCAGCAGGCAGTCCGTCAATATCCGGCGTGTTTTCCGGGTCTTCTGCAACTTCTTCAGCGGTGTCGGCCTCCGGGTCTTCGGCCAGTTCGGCATGCACTGTGCACAGGCTGCGCGGCTGGCTCAGGTCGGCCATGGTTTCAATGTAGGCCTTGCCTTCGTACTCGCACCCGGCGTGAGCCAGCATGCCGGTCACGCGGCAGAGGCGGATGCCGGTGTTGCGCGCCTTGGCCGGTGTGGTGCGGATGGCTTTCATCTGGTATCCGCGGGCGGCGGCGCACTGCATCACGCCCACCCAGAGCGGAAGCGCCACGGTGCCGCCGTAGGCCTTTTCGGCAATTTTTGCCGGGCGGTCAAAACCCACCCAGATGGCGGCGGTCAAATCGGAGGTGAAGCCGCAGAACCAGGCATTGGTGTAGTTGTTGGTGGTGCCGGTCTTGCCGCCGCAGGGGTGCCTGAAGCCGAGTGACTGCATGTGCCCGGCGGTGCCGCCGGGTTTGGTAATCTGCTGCAGCACAGCAGATACTGCGTTGGCCGAGCGCGTGGAGCATACGCGGCGGGCCGAGGGGGTGTTGCGCCACACCACGCGCCCATCCTTATCGGTGATGTGGTCGATGATGAATGGCGTGGGGCGTACCCCGCCGTTGGCAAAGGTGGTGAAAGCGCCCGCTACTTCCAGGGGAGAGGCTTCCCAGGTGCCCAGGTAGATGGTGGGGCCGGGGGTGCGGGTCTGGCGGGGGAAACCGGCGGTCAGGGCGGTGTTGATGACATTCTGCAAGCCTGCGCTGTTGCCGGCGCGCACGGCCATGGTGTTGCGGCTCTTGAGCAAGCCCCAGGCGGCAGTGTTCATGCCGGCGAAAATGCCATCGGAGTTGCGCGGACGCCAGTTTTTCGCCCCGGCAATCTCGCCGCGCTGAATCGGGCCGTCCGAAATGAGGGTGCGCGGGCCGTGACCGCGTTCAAAGTAGGCGGTGTAGACCAGTGGCTTGAACACGGAACCCACCTGGCGGCGGCTTTGCAGCGCGCGGTTGAGCTGCGATTCGGTGCTGTCGCGACCGCCTACCACGGCCAGCAGGGCACCGGTGGCGTTATCAATGACCACGCAGGCAGCCTGCAGGTATTTCGGGCGCAGTTTGTCCTGCTCTTCCCTGGGGGTGCGGGCTTTCAACGCTTTGAACTGGGCGCGGGTCTGGTGGGGCCAGGCTTTCTGCTTTTCAAACATGTGGGTGAGCCGTGCGTCAATCTCGCGCATGGCATCATCCTGCAAATCTATGTCCAGCGTGGTCTGTACCCGCAACCCGCCGGAAACCACCACTTCTTCCTTCAAGCGCTCATCCTTGGAATCCAGCATGGTGAGCAGGTGATCCACCTCGGTGCGCACCAGATCCAGGGCGTAGTTATCGTTGCCGCGCCGCTCGGGCTTGCGGGTCACCAGCGCTTCCTTGAGCGCGTATTCGTACTCGTTGCGGGTAATCTTGCCGTGCTCGTACATCAGCTTGAGCACCTTGTCGCGCTGAACCCTGGCCGAGGAGGGATTGCGGTAGGGGGAGAACTGGTTCGGGCTGCAGATAATGCCTGCCAGCATGGCGGCCTCGCCCACGGTCAGGTCGCGCGGCAGTTTGTCGAAGTAGCCGTAGGCGGCCTGCTTGAGCCCCAGGAAGGTGTGCCCCCAGAATACGCGGTTGAGGTAGCACTTGATGATGGTTTCCTTGTCGTAAGTGGCTTCAATGCGGCGGGCCAGCGCCATTTCGGTGAACTTGGCATCGAAATTGCGGTTGCTGTGGTTGTAGGTATTCTTGGCCAGCTGCATGGTCAGGGTGGAGGCACCCTGGGTGGTGCGGTGGTGCTTGAATACCTGGGCCACGGCGCGCAGAATGCCGCGCGGGTCAATGCCGCCGTGCGTCCAGAACGAGCGGTCTTCCTGCATGACCAGCGCATCAATCATGTAGCGCGGCACTTCTTCATGCAGGTTGGAAATGCTGCGGCGGTTCTCACCGTGCAGGGTGCCGATTTCGTTGCCCTTGCGGTCCAGCACGATGCTGCGCTCCGGCATGCGGGTTACTTGTGATAAATCGTAACGCCCGGCTTTCACGCCGTAGATGACCGCCAGGATTCCCCCCAGAATCAGACCCACAAAGCCCAGACTGAGGAGGATTTTGGTGGGGATGAGTACGATTCTGGGCAGCTTGCGCAGCGTCCAGAACACGAGGCGCAGCGGCAGGGTGGCCATGAGCCACAGGGCTCGCAGACACCCGGTTCCCTTGCGGGGCGGTTTCTGGAACTCCTGGATGGGGTTCACGTTTTCCGGCAGGGGCTCGTAGGGGGTATCATCATCTTCCCAGGCGCGGCGCGGCTGCCGGGTGGGTTGCTCCTCATAGCTGCTGCGGCCGGGTGTCTGCCGGCGGCGGGGCGGGGGCTGCATGCGGTAATCCACCTGCTCCCGGGGTGCCGGGGCATCAAATTCCTCATCGGTGGATTTGTAGCGTGCCATATTGTCAGGTTTCAATGGGTTTGATAGTCAGTTGCCCCAGGGTTTCTGCCTTGCGGCCGGGAATGTAGCAATGCCTCAGGCGGGCGGGGGTGAGCCGGGGCTTGCGGGTGTAGGTGCGGTAGATTTCGCCGGTTTCGCGGTGGCACAGGCTGAAGCGTGCCGGGCGGGGCTGCCGTGGGGTGGCAAACTCGATGTCGCGGGCGCTGGCTCGCTCGCCGTGGATTCCCAGGGCGGTGCAGTAGCGCTTCCAGACCGGGCCGTGGGCGCGGGCCCCGTGGTGCACCCAGGCCAGGGCGTGAGCCAGCTCGTGCAGCAGGGTGCGCCAGAGCTGCTCCGGGGCTTTGGTAACATAGGTCTCGGCATAGTAGCGCGAGAGACTGATGCGCCGCTGCTGCATCTTGCAGCAGCCCAGGCGGCGCGTTGTCTTGTCCCAGCCGAAATGCCAGTCGTGCAGGTGCAGGTGTGCCAGACAATGGGCCGCGTACTCTTCCACCCCCGCCAGGGTGGCGGCGGGGCGAGGGGGCAGGGGGATTGCTGGTGTTTCGGCGGGCATATGCGAAAAAAAAGCGGCCGGGGCTTGCCGACCGCCTGTGGTTGCTAAGGCTTATCTGGTGCCGGCGGCGTCCATTTTCTCGCGCACTTTAGCCTCAATCTCGGCGTAGAGCTCAGGGTTGTTGCGCAGGGCATCCTTGGCGCCATCGCGCCCCTGGGCAAGCTGGCCGCCGTTGTAGCTGAACCAGGAGCCGCGCTTCTGCACAATGTCGAACTCCATGGCCAGGTCGATAAGGCTGCCCACGCTGGAAATGCCCTCGTTGTACATGATGTCGAACTCGCATTCCTTGAAGGGCGGAGCCACTTTGTTTTTGACGACCTTGAGCTTGGTGCGGTTGCCGGAAACGGAACCATCGGTGCCTTTAATCTGGCCGATGCGGCGGATATCGCAGCGCACGGAGGCGTAGAATTTCAGTGCACGGCCGCCGGGGGTGGTTTCCGGGTTGCCGAACATCACGCCGATCTTCTCGCGGATCTGATTGGTGAAGATGCAGATGGTGCGGGCCTTGGAAATGAGCGAGGTGAGCTTGCGAAGCGCGGCACTCATCAGGCGGGCCTGGGCACCCACGGTGCTGTCGCCGATGTCGCCTTCCAGTTCCTGCTTGGTCACGAGTGCTGCCACGGAGTCCACCACCACCACATCGATGGCATTGGAACGCACCAGGGCTTCGCAAATCTGCAGGGCTTCTTCGCCGCTGTTCGGCTGGGAAACCAGCAGGTCATCCAGATTCACACCCAGCTTGGCGGCATAGGCGGGGTCGAGCGCGTGCTCCACATCGATGAACGCCGCCAGACCACCAGCCTTCTGGGCCTGGGCAATTACGGTGAGCGTCAGCGTGGTCTTACCGGAGGATTCCGGCCCGAATACCTCCACGATGCGCCCGCGCGGGAAACCACCCACACCCAGCGCGCGATCGATGAGCAGGTTGCCGGTCGGGATAGTTTCCACCTCCATCGTCTTGCGGTCGCCAAGGCGCATGATGGCGTTTTCACCAAAATCTTTCTGGATCTGGAGCATAGCGGCATCCAGCGCGCGCTGGCGCTGCGCCATGGCCTTGTCCATATCAGGGGAAATCTCTTTACTCATATGGCATTCAGTCTACCTGTTTCACTACCCCGTGGCAAGCGCAAATTGTGGCACAAAAGTGAATAGTTAGGCCTGCGCATGGCTGACTCCGCTGACCAGCTCGCAGAGCTCCTGCGGGCTGAGATTTAAGAGGAGTTTTTCCAGCCCGCCGGCGAGGAGCTTATCGGCCATGTCGCGCTTGCGGGTGAGCATGCTGTGGATATTTTCCTCGATGGTGCCGCGGCAGATGAGCGGGTGGATGATGACCGGGTTCTGCTGGCCGATGCGGTAGGCGCGGTCGCTGGCCTGGTTTTCGACGGCGGGGTTCCACCAGCGGTCGAAGTGGATGACGTGGCGAGCGCGGGTGAGGGTGAGCCCGGTGCCCGCGGCTTTGAGCGAGAGCAGGAAGAAGGGTGGCCCGCCCGGGTGCTGGAATTGCCGCACAAGCCGCTGGCGTTCGGCAATGGGGGTGCCGCCATGCAGCACGAGTCCGGGTACCCCGAAGATGCCGGCCAGGTAGTCGTGCAGCGGTTCCATCATGCTGCGGTACTGGGTGAAGATGAGTGCAGCATCGCCTGCTGCGGCAATTTGTCGCGCCAGGTGGCCGAGTCGTGTCATTTTGCCGCTCCTGGCGGGGTCGTAGTAGCTTTCGCCCAGGTACTGGGCCGGGTGGTTGCAGATTTGTTTGAGGTGGCTGAGGATGGGCAGCAGCAGGGTGAGGCGGGTCTGCGGGTCGGGTTCGTGGATGATGCTTTGCAGTTTCTCCACTTCGCGGGCATAGAGTCGTGTCTGTTCCGGGGTGAGCAGGCAGTAGGCCGGCTGTTCGGTCTTGGGGGGCAGCTCCGGCAGCAGGGCGGGGTCGGTCTTGAGGCGGCGCAGCATGAAGGGACGCACCAGCTTGCGCAGCGGGGTGTAATCCGTGCCCATTTTCTGCACCAGGGTGTTGAATTCCTTTTCACTGCCCAGCAGGCCGGGGGTCAGGAAGTGGAACAGGCTGCGGAGTTCGCCCAGCGAGTTTTCCACCGGGGTGCCGGTGAGTGCCACGCGGCGCGGGGAACAGAGCTGCATGATGCTGCGCGTACGCTGCGAGCCGGCATTCTTGATGGCCTGCGCCTCATCCAGCACCAGGGCGGGCAGGGGCTCTGCCGCCAGTAGTTCTGCACAGCGGGTGGCCATACCGTATGTGGTGAGCGCCACATGCGCCCGGCGCAGCAGCCAGGCGGGATTCTTCTGCAGGTAGGCGGCATCCTGGCGGCTCAGCATGTCCGGGTGCAGCACCATGGTGTTGAGCTGTGGGGCAAACTTGCGCAGTTCTTCCTGCCAGTTGGCGATGAGTGAGGCCGGTGCCACGATGAGTGCAGCGCGTTCCTCCAGGCCCCCGGTGGCGTGCAGATGCGCCAGCCACGCAATGACTTGCAGGGTTTTGCCGAGGCCCATATCATCGGCCAGGCAGGCACCGAAGCCCGCCTCGGTCACCCCCAGCAGGAAACGCACGCCTTCTTTCTGGTAGGGGCGCAGGAGGCTGCCGAGCGGGGCGGGCAGCTGTGGCTCCTGAGGGCTGAGGCAGAGCCGCTGCAGGGCTTCCTGCAGGGCGGGGGAGGCAATGGCGCGCATGCCGTCCTCATCCGGCGGGGGAATATCGGGCAGGGCGTTGCTGTGCTTGCCCAGCAGCCAGCGCAGCCCCGCCAGCAGGGGGATGCCCCCGGCGGCCATGCGGGTGGCCTGCCGCCAGCTGTTGAGTAGTTTTTCAAGCTTTTCGCGGTCCAGCCGCACCCATTCGCCTCGGAAGCGGATGAGCCCGTCCTCCCCGGCCAGCAGTTCTTCGAGCTCCGCTTCGGTGAGGGCATAGTTGCCCAGCACCACCCGTGGGCTGAAGCGCAGCAGGGTGGAGATGTTGAGCGCCGGGGCACGGTCGGGTTTCTGGGTATTGCTGCCGGCGGGCTGGAGCTGCACTTCCAGTTCTACGCGGGGCGGGCGGCTTTGCCACAGGTTCACCATGCGGGTTTCGATGCCCGCCTGCTCCAGCAGGGGCAGGCTTTCCAGAAAAGCACAGGCCTGGCGCGGCTCCCATGCGCTGGGTTTATAGATGCCGCCGCTATTGATGAGCTCGTGCAGGAAGGCATTGCCCGCGGCTGCTTGCTGCAGCGGCCGCAGCAGGGCAGTCAGCGTGGGAATATCATCGGCATACATCTGCCGGGCCAGCGCCAGCGGCGCGTGACGCGGTTTGCCGTCCTGCCCGGCGCGGTGAATGAAGGTGGTCAGGAACGCAAAAGGATGCGTTTCAGCCCCCTCACCTCCATTTTCGGCCAGGTGGCAACAGAGCATGCCCAGCTGCTGCCAGCCCTCGCCCAGCCCTTCCAGCCACTTTTCGGGGGTGGTGAGCTCGCGCTCCGCCTGCCAGGCCAGCGCCGGTCCCAGCGAGTCAAACCACTCACAGAGCATGCCTGCTGTGACAGCCCCTCCATAGACCGGCGGCATGCCCTCCAGCCAGGCTGCTGCCTGCTGCGGAGAGAGCTGTGGCGCGGTATCATCTCCGCGCCGGAGACGCCGCAAATGCTGCATGCAGAGCTCCTGAGCGCGCTCCCTCAACCAGGCCGGAAACGCCCCTGCTCCCAGCGGCAGGCCGTGGCGCAGCAAATCCAGCATACCCGCCCCGGCACTGCGTGCAAACGCCCGCTCCAGCCGGGGAAATGCCCCTGCCGGTACCACTCCCAGCCGTCCCCCGGCCAGGCTCAACGAAAATGTGGGTTGCACTGCGATGCTTCCAGTCTATCTTGCTGCTTTTCTTTTGTCAACCTCACAAAAAAAACACCGCGATTCTGGTGAATCGCGGTGGAAAAAATCTCAATTAATCATTAATCACTAATCATTAGTCATTAATCACTTCAGTGCGTCGTATGCGCCCTTGAAGAAGTAGTAGCCCCAGCCCCAGTCGGGGTCGCCGGACCAATCGGGGTCGTAGTGGTGGCGGGGCTTCAGGAAGCGTTCCGGGTGGGGCATGAGACCCATGGCGCGGCCGGTGGGGTCCATGAGGCCGGCAATGCGGAGCTCGGAACCGTTGTGGTTATCGGCATACTGCAGGGCTACGCAACCGGAATCGAGGTATTTCTGGGCATCGCCGGGGTCGCACACAAGGCGGCCTTCAGCGTGGGCAGAGGGAAGCTCGAAATTCTCGGGCAGGTAGGTGGTGTAGGGGCAGTTCGGGGCCACCTTCACCAGCTTGTCCCACATGCATTCGAAACGCTCGCTCTTGTTCCAGATAAGGGAGGCCTTGGGCAGGATGCCCAGCTTCGTGAGAATCTGGAAGCCGTTGCAGATGCCGAAGAGGAAGCCGCCGTTGTCGTGGTGCTTCTGCAGGGCATCGCCCAGGAAACGCTCGGTTTCCAGCTGGGCCAGGCGGCCGCTCATCACGTAGTCACCATAGGAGAAGCCGCCGGAGAAGACGACGAGCTGGGCCTTGGCCACGTGTGCCGGGGTGGCAGTGGCGATGGGCTGCACCTGGGTGGAGAAGCCGGCGGCGTTGAGCGCGCGGGCGGTTTCCACGTCGCAGTTGGTGCCGGGGTATTTGAGGAGTAATGCGTGAGGCATGGTAAAAAGTACGAAGTACGAGGTTGGAAGTACGAAGTATTAATAGAAAGGTGTCAGACCGTTTTTCCAGATGCTCTTCAGCTCGGCAATCTCAGCCTGCAGCACGGTG
Organism: Akkermansia sp.; assembly: GCA_017521145.1. Classification (GTDB taxonomy): domain Bacteria; phylum Verrucomicrobiota; class Verrucomicrobiia; order Verrucomicrobiales; family Akkermansiaceae; genus Akkermansia. The sequence continues at coordinate 15,701 of JAFXDR010000005.1, forward strand.
CTGTCCTTGGCGGTGATAGTGAGCTGACCATCGGTGGTGGCGGAGCCGATGCGGGCGCAGGGGAACCCGGCCATGGCGGCTTCGAATTCGGCGGCCATGTCCTCATCCACTTCCACGAGGAAGCGGCCGGTGCTTTCGGAGAAGCAGGGCACGGCATTGTTCTGCCAGCCGCCCGTGGTGGGCAGGGCATCCAGGTCAATCTGCATGCCGCCGATGCCGGAGAAGGCCATCTCTGCTGCGGCTACGGCCAGACCACCTTCCGAGAGGTCGTGGGCGGAAAGCACCAGACCCTGGGTGAGAGCCTTGTCGTAGTAGGCCTTGTAGAGCTCGTAGTTCTTCGCGCAGTCGGTCTGCGGCACCTTGGCGCCGGAGATGCCTTTCACGCGGGCATAGACAGAGGC
>JAFXDR010000071.1 GCA_017521145.1 Akkermansia sp.
AAGCGCATGTTGAAGATGGCGCCGACACCGCGGGTGACAATGATGCGGCGCTGGCTTTCGAAATCGAAGAGACCGGCGGGGGTGGAGGAGCGGAAGGAGATGCATTGCCCGGTGAAAGGGTTGCCAATCTGCCCGCCGTGGGTGTGGCCGGAGAGCATGAGGTCCCAATCGTAGCGGCGGAGGTGCCAGCGGCTTTCGGGGTCGTGGGAGAGGAGGAGCACGGGGTGTGGCTCCTGCCCGGCGGGGCGCATGCAGGTGGCGGGGGCTTCATCGGCCTCGTTCCAGTCTCCCAGGCCGATGATGCGCAGGGTACTGCCAGTGGGGGTGGTCCAGTCGATAGCCTGGTTGCGCAGCAGGGAAATGCCTGCCGTAGCCAGCACTCGCTCTACCTGTTCCTGCTTTTCGTAGTCGTGATTACCCAGAATGGCGTAGGTGGGGGCTATGCTGCGGAGTTTTCTGAAGCCATTGACCGCCCATTTGGTGCGCCGGAAGCGTTCTTCTGCTGTGACCAAATCGCCGCCGAAGAGGATGAGGTCGGGCTTGGCGGCGGCAATGTGCTCAATGGCTTTTTCGAAAAGCTGAGGATTGTTGTGGAGGTCGGAGAAGAAGGCAATGCGCAGCGGCCCTGCGCCGCGCAGGGCTTCCTGTGGCAGCTGGATGCGGTTGCATTCCAGCTGCTCTGCGCTCCATTCGCCGTAGAATTTGACGCCTAGCCAGCAGAGCAGGGCTATCAGCAGGAGAAACCAGAAGCGGAGACGAAACATTTTGAGTGAAGAGTGAATAGTGAAGAGTGAGGGAAAAGCATTCATACTTTTCATTCTTCATTATTCACTTTTTCACTTGGATTGAAGATGCTCAGCTTCGGGTCGAGGAAGCGGCCATCCTTGCGGATGAGGGTGTCATCGAACCAGATTTCACCGCCGCCGTATTCAGGGCGCTGGATGCAGACGAGATCCCAGTGCACAGCGGAGTTGTTGCCGTTGGGGGCTTCCTCGTATGCCTGGCCGGGGGTGAGGTGGAAGGATCCGGCAATTTTTTCATCGAAGAGGATATCGCGCATGGGCTGCAGGATGTGCGGGTTGAGTCCCAGGGCAAATTCGCCGATGTAGCGGGCGCCATCATCGGTATCAAGAATTTTGTTGAGTGCGGCTTCGTTGCCGTTGCAGTGGGCTTCCACAATCTTGCCGTTTTCGAAGCGGAATCGTACGCCATCGAAGGGGATACCGTGGTAGATGCTGGGGGCGTTGTAGGTAATGGTGCCGTTGATACTGTCTTTGACCGGGGCGGTGTAGACCTCGCCATCGGGTACATTGCAGTCGCCGCAGCAGGGAATGGCCGCAATCCCTTTGATGGAGAAGCTCAGATCGGTTCCGGGGCCGGTGATATGCACACGGTCGGTCTGTTCCATCATCTGCTTGAGATGCTGCATGCCTTCGCGCATGGCGGCGTAGTCTGCCAGGCAGCAGCGGAAGTAGAAATCCTCAAAATCCTCTGTGCTCATGCCGGCGGCTTGTGCCATGCCGGGGGTGGGCCAGGCCAGCACGGTCCATTTGCGGCGGTTGCAGGTGAGGTCGCTTGCGGCTTTCAGGTGGCGGCTCACAATCTGCATGCGCTCGCCGGGCACACCGGCGCTTTCAAAGGTATTGTAATCGGCGTAGAAGCAGATGTGCACCTGCATGTCTTCTGCACGCTGCAGGCGGTAGCGCCCTACGAGCTCATATTGCTCATCGGTGGCACCCATGGCGAGTTCTTTGGAGACGGTGGCATGCGAGATGTCCACATGCGGTATGCCACCTGCGCGGCGCACGGCGCGGATGAGTTCCACGACCATGGCATCCGGTATGTCCTGCATGCGCAAGTTGACGTGTTCGCCGGGTTGCACGCGCACGGAGTAGTTTACGACCTGGTCGGCCAGCTGGGTATAACGAGGGTCAAGCATATGGAGTGAATAGTGAATAATGATTAATGATTAGTGATTAATGATTAATGGGGTGAGGGGCTGCGGCGGTGTGCGTAATGACGGTTATCTGATGGGGTGAAGTCGTTTGTGGATGGTGAGTGAGGATGCTGTCATGATGGCAGCCAGCTGCCGGGCTTCGTCCAACAGGCTGGAAAGCTTATGTTCGGGTAGTATTTCTCCTTCGATGAGATATTCAATCCAGAGAATACTTTCATCTGCCTCTTCCTGACAGATTTTGATTTTGTGGTAGAAGTCTGCCTCGCTCTTGGCGATACAGGCTGCGCGATAATTGGCCGCGACCGATGTGGCGCTTCGCAGCAATTGTTTGCCCAGTATTTCTGCAACCGGTGTATTTGGTAGTTGTTTCCACATGCAGATGATACGGAGACCAAATTCTTTGGTTCGCTGCCGTAAATCCGAAAACCTCCGCTCATCCTCTATAGAGTAATCTTGCATATAATAAATTAATCATTATTCACTATTCACTCCATATGCTTGACCCTCGTTATACCCAGCTGGCCGACCAGGTCGTAAACTACTCCGTGCGCGTGCAACCCGGCGA
>JAFXDR010000072.1 GCA_017521145.1 Akkermansia sp.
AAACTCTGCTGCCGCCTGAAAGGCAGGCAGCAATTTAGACAGCCTTACAGGCTGATTTAGACGGCTCTGGAGAGCCGATTTCATTCCGCCACAGCGGAATTTCGATTGCGGTCATCCGACCGCAATCTCCGATAAATTCTGATTCTTCTGCGCGCAGCGCAGGGAATTTTACACATTCAAAATTCTAAATCCTAAATTCAACATTCCATCATTCCTCCGCGGATGAGGCCGAGCAGAGCCACGGTTCGCGCCCAGTTTTCCGGATGGTCATCGGTTTCCGGGAAGAGGCGGCCCTCCGGGATGCGGGCGTAGCGCTCGGCGGCTTTGGAGTGGCTGAGTTCGCGGAGCCCCACGCTGAAGAATGCGCCGAGTTGCAGGAATTCACGGGCCATTTCGTGGGAGCCGTTCCAGGCGTGCAGCAGCACGCGGGGCAGGGTGCCGCAGCGGTGGCGCTCGCGCAGAATGTCGAGCAGTTCACTCCAGGCCTGCACGCCGTGCAGCTGCACCAGACGCTCATGCCGGAAGGCTGCCCCCAGGTGGATGTGCAGCAGGAGCCGCTGGGCTTCCAGCGTTGCGGCGTGCCGGGGGGAGGCATCGAGCCCGGTTTCGCCCACTCCGGCTCCGGGGTAGCGGGTCAGCCAGTCATCGAGCTCGAACGCGAGCTCGTCGGGATCGGCTTCGTGGGCATGCCAGGGGTGAATACCGAAGCAGGGGGTCATGCCTTCTGCAGAGGCAATGCGAGCCCAATCGCTGCGATTGACGGCGCAGATGTAGCCGCCGTGCGGGCTGGGCTGGTGGGTATGGTAGTCTTTCATGTGTGAATCAGGCCGTGTTCCTTGAAACTGTAGTAGGGCGGCAGCCCGGCACCGATGATGATGTGGTCGTGCACGGGGATATGCACGGCGCTGCCGGCGGCTACCATGGCGCGGGTGAGCTCGCGGTCGGGTTTGCTGGGGGTGGGGTCGCCGCTGGGGTGGTTATGCACCAGGATGACCGAGCAGGCATTGGCCACGATGGCTTCGCGGAAGACATCGCGCGGGTGTACCATGGTGCGGTTGAGGGTTCCTTTGGAGATGGTGCTGCTGCGGATGAGGTGGCGGCGGGTATCGAGCATGAGCACCACGAAGTTTTCCTGCTGCTCGTAGCGCAGGTTGCCGGCCATATACTCATAGACGGCGGCGGGGGAGCCCATATCCACCCGCGCCATGTTTTCCTTGACGGCACGGTGCCCCAGCTCGAACACCGCGGCCAGGGTGGCTGCTTTAGCCATGCCGATGCCCTTGCAGCACCTGCTGATTTCGCGCGCCTCCATGCGCCCCAGGGCGGTGAGCGAACCTGCTGCGCGTTTGAGTCTGGCGGCAAGCTCCAGCACATTGCAGCCCTTCATGCCCACACGCAGGAAAATGGCGATAAGTTCCTCATCTGTCAGCGCGCTGCGCCCCTTGAGGAGTAGTTTTTCGCGGGGGCGTTCAGCCTCTGCCATATCGCGGAGTTTCTGTGTGCCGGGTTCTTTATCGGGTGTCATCTGCCTGGCATTGTACACAAAAAAAGTGCAGCTGTGAAGCTAAAACGCTTCAAAGTGAATTATTTGCTTGCGCTGTGGGGTGCCGATGTGTAAAATGACCGCGGCTCGCTGTCGCTGCATGGGCAGGGGTGGCGCGCCGGTGTGGGGCAGGAAGCACGTGATTCTGCTCCACGGAACCAAGGGAGGCAGCGGCCGGTACCGGCCTCCGGCGGTGCAGATTGGAACCGGCATTCAGAAGAGAAAGAAAATAAAAATGAGTATACATTCCGTTACTTGTGCCGTTGGCACAAACCCCATCACCATTGAAACGGGCAAGCTTGCCCTTCTGGCCGATGGTGCCGTTACTGTCCGTTGTGGTGATACCGTGGTGCTGGTCACCGTTGTGAGCGCTACCAAGATCAAGGAAGGCCAGACCTTCTTCCCCCTCTCGGTGGAATATAAGGAGAAAGCCGCTGCCGCGGGTATGTTCCCCGGTGGTTACTTCAAGCGCGAAGGCCGCCCCACGGAGAAGGAAATCCTGACCTGCCGCATGACGGACCGCCCGCTGCGCCCCATGTTCCCCAAGGGCTATTTCTATGATACGCAGGTGATTTCCCTGCTGATGGCTGCCGATGGTGAGAATGAGCCGGATATCCTGAGCATCAATGGCGCTTCCGCTGCCTGTGTGATTTCTGATCTTCCCTTTGCTGAGCCCGTGGGTGCTGTGCGCGTGGGCCGTATCGATGGCGAGTTCGTGATTAACCCCACCAATTCCCAGCGCCAGGAGTCCGACCTTGACCTGGTGTATGCCGGTTCCAAGGACCAGGTCATCATGATTGAAGGTTCTGCCAACGAGCTCCCGGAAGAAGATTTCATTGCTGCTCTGCATTTCGCCCAGGAGAATGTGGCTAAGATTTGCGCCGCCCAGGAAGAGCTGCGCGGTATCTGCGGCAAGCCCAAGCGCGAGTATGAGCTGACCGTGGCCAAGCCTGAGCTGCTGGAAATCGGCTATCAGGTGGCCGGCGACCGCATCGAGGATGCTATCTATGCCCCCAACAAGATTCAGCGCCAGAAGCAGACCGGTGCCCTGCGTGATGAGGTGGAGGCGGCTATCAAGGCTGCCTATCCCGAGGCTACTGACTTCGACGTGGAGCAGGTGTTCGAGTACATCCAGAAGAAGGCTTTCCGTATCTCCATCATGGAGCAGGATAAGCGCGCCGATGGCCGCGCCATCAAGCAGCTGCGCCCGCTGCAGGCTGAGGTGAACGTGCTGCCCCCGGTGGTGCATGGCTCCGCCCTCTTTGCCCGCGGTGAGACCAAGTCTGTGTGCCTTGCCACGCTGGCCCCGGTGGAGGAGAAGCAGTACCTCGATAACTACACCGGTTCTGTGGATGAGAAACGCTTCATCCTGCACTACAACTTCCCCCCGTTCTCTGTGGGTGAAACCGGCCGTTTCGGTGGTCAGAACCGCCGCGAGATCGGCCACGGTGCTCTGGCGGAGCGTTCCATTGCCCCGGTGATTCCGGATGAGAACGACTTCCCCTACGCTATCCGCGTATCTTCCGAAATCATGGAATCCAACGGTTCCACCTCCATGGCTTCCGTGTGCGCCGGTACCATGTCCCTGCTGGCTGCCGGTGTGCCGCTGAAGCGCCCGGTCTCCGGTATTTCCGTGGGTCTGGTGACGGAGTTCGAGAACGAAGGTGACCGCGAGCCCAAGCGCTACAAGACGCTGCTTGATATCATCGGTTCCGAGGACTTCTACGGCGATATGGACTTCAAGCTCTGCGGTTCTTCCGTGGGTGTGACCGGTTACCAGCTGGACCTCAAGCTGCCCGGCATTCCGCTCTACATTCTGGAAGACGCCATCCACCTGGCCCGCAAGGGTCGCCTGGATGTGCTCGATACCATGAATGCCTGCATCCCCGGCCCGCAGGCCATGAGCCCGAATGCCCCGCGCATCGAGTCCACCAGCATTCCGCAGGACCGCATCGGCGAGCTTATCGGCCCCGGTGGCAAGAATATCAAGGCTCTGCAGGCTGAGACCGGCACCGATATCAACATTGAGGAGGATGGTACCGTGCGCATCTATGGCAGCCGCCAGGAAGGTGTGGAGCGCGCCCTCTACCTCATCGACCGCATGTTCAAGGAGATTGAGGTGGGTGAAACCTACGAAGGCAAGATTGTTTCCACCAAGGAATTCGGTGCCTTCATGGAAGTGCTGCCCGGCAAGGACGGCCTCATCCACATTTCTGAGCTGGCCGAAGGCCGCACTCAGAAGACTGAGGATGTGGTGAAGGTGGGCGATATCGTGACTGCCAAGTGCATCGGTATTGATGACAAGGGCCGCGTGAAGATGTCCATGCGCGCCGCTGCCCGCGACCGCAAGGCTAAGGAAGCTGCTGCTGAGCAGGAGTAATTCCCGCCTGAAAATACGATTTCAAGCCGCTTTCCGGTACGCCGGGAGGCGGCTTTTTCATTTGCAGTGCCGGAATGTGCAAAAAAAATGCCGCTATAAGATTTTTTTGATTGCAATTGGTGGCGTTCTGGTATAGATATATTAGCGAACAGCTGCAAATTTTTTAACTTACACCATGTGGAAATACATCATCATCGCCGCCGTCGTGCTCTTCCTGGGGGCATGTTTTCTTTTCTTCAAAAATAATGAAGCTCTCACCGGGCCGGAAGGCGAGGTAGCTGCTTATCAGTCTCAGTTTGAGATGGCTAAGAAGAAGGCCGTTGATATTGAGAAGGATAAGGCTATCAAGCGTTATGCCGAGCTGCGCCAGGCATATTTCAAGCAGCTGACTGACAAGAATAATGAGGAGCGTGCTGCTCTTGAGGCAGAGGATGCTCCCTTTGATCAGGAAATCACCAAGGCCAATGCTGATCTGGACACCGCCAAGGCGGATTTCAAGAGCTATAAGGATAAGTTCCAGAACTTCCAGAAGGGCGCTGCCGAGCATGCCGGCGTGGAGGCTATGGATGAGGAGGAAAGCCTCGATCTCGTAGGCCAGCGCATCGCTGAGATGGTGTCCGAAAACGATGCTCTTGAGGCAAAGGTGAATGCTACGCTGGCCTCTACGGAAAATCTTGAGGCTGCAGCCAAGCTCACGCAGGAGAAGATTGAGGCGGCTAAGAAGCTGGCGGCTCAGCGTATGGCTCGTATTTCTCCCGATGACCTCAAGTGCACCGTTGCTTCTGTGGACAACACCTGGGACTATGTCATCCTGGATGCCGGTATTGATAAGGGTATCGTGATTGGTTCCCGCCTTGTGGTCATGCGCGGGGAAACTAAGGTTTGCGAGCTCGCTGTGACTCTGGTGGAAAGCAACAAGTCCAGCTGCGATGTCATTTACAGCACCATGCGCCCCGGTGACCGCGTGCGTCCCGGTGATACCGTGGTAACCGATAACAAGTAATTCAGAACCCGTATACACAACTTTTAAATATGAAAATCTCTCAACTTCTTGCTTCTGTTCTGGTGCTTCTGTGCAGTGGTGCCGCCATCATGTACTCTGCAGACCAGCAGAAGGTGATGGATGTAGTGATTGCTACCCACGGTGGTGGCCAGCAGGTGGATGCCAGCAGCGCCACGGGCCTGCGCAAGCTGAATCAGGACCTGGATGCCGAGCGCGGTACCGTGTCTGCCGAGCGTGCTGCTGCCGTGAAAGCTGCCGAGGCCGCCCGTATTGAGATGCGCGACAGTGTAGTGAAGCGTGATGAAATCCAGGCTAAGCTGGAGGATCACAAGTCTTCTCTGGATGGTGTTCGCGCAGAGGTGAAGGCGATGCAGGTGAAGGTGGAAGCTCTGAAGGAGTCTTTCAACAAGGCAATGGCCAAAATTACCTCCAGCGATGCTCTGCAGGTGGATGCCAGCGCCGATTTCGGTGAGGTGCTCGAGAGTATCAAATCTGTGGTCAAGGCACAGGAAGAGCGCGCTGGTAAGCTCAATGAGGAGCTCAGCGAGGCTGATGCCAAGTGCAAGAAGGCTACCGAGGAACTGGCTGCCAAGGAGGTGGAACTTAACCGCCTGACCGCTATCAACGATAAGTTCTTCACTGACTACAACAAGAACGACGACGAATATCCGCTGCTGGCTGTGGATGCCCGCTGGAAGTTTGTGGTGTTCAATGCAGGCCCGGACAGTGGTCTGGTGCCCGGCGATGCCACCCCCGTGCTGGTGAAGCGCGGCGATGTGGTGATTGCCCCGGTGCGCATTGTGACTGTCTCCAACGGTATGGTTGTGGCTGAGTACGAACCCAAGGAGCTGACTCCCGGGGTGCGTCCCGAGCTGGGTGACCGCGCTTTCCGCGTGAAGCCGCTGGGTAACTGATGCGCTGCCGTGCAGGCTCAGAATGAATATTTTGCCGCCTGCCCGGTTAGGGCAGGCGGTTTTTAACATGTTAGCAACGAATACGAAAATGATGAAGAAATTACTTCTACTGGCACCGCTTGCTGCGGTGGTGATGACTTCCTGCCAGCCTCCCATGCCCCCGGTGCCGCCGAGCAACCGTGAGGTGGTGGGCCCCCGTGGTTCATCTGAGGCGGTGAAGCCCTGGAATAACACCACCCGCAAGGAAGGTGAGGCTGTGCTGGGCCCGCTGGGTGATATGAACCGCCGCTGATATACCGCTGTGAAACGCGCGGAACGAGCCCGCATCGTGCTGGAGGAACTGGAGCGCGGCATCCCGGAACCCGAGGTGCCGCTCCACCACCGCGATGCCTTTACGCTGCTGGTGGCAGTCATGCTTTCGGCCCGCTGCACGGATGCGCGGGTGAATCTGGTGACTCCGGCGCTGTTTGCCCTGGCACCGGATGCCGCCAGCATGGCAGCTCTGGAGTGGCAGCAGGTGCAGCCGCTTATTGCCACATGCGGGCTCACGGAGATGAAAGCCCGCCGCCTGGTGGAGACCGCCCGCATTCTGGTAGAGAAGTACGGAGGCGAGGTGCCCGGTACGTTCGAGGAATTGGAGGCTCTGCCCGGGGTGGGGCACAAGACCGCCAGTGTGGTGATGAACCAGGCCTTCGGCTACCCCGCTTTCCCGGTCGATACGCATATTTTCCGCCTGGCTCGCCGCTGGGGGCTTTCCCGGGGCAGGACGGTGGAGGCGGTGGAGGCTGATTTGAAAAAATGCTTTGCCCGTGAGCTCTGGGGCAAGCTGCACCTGCAGATGGTGCTTTGGGGGCGCCAATTCTGCCCTGCGCGTGGCTGCAAGCCGCCCTGTGCGGTCTGTGCGCGGCTTCTGACGTAAAAAATACCTGCTTTTCCCTGATTGTGCTTGACCTTTTGGGGAAAAAGTAGTTTCATTGGCGGTCATCCGCATTCAGAGTCATGCTAGTTTGTCAGCTTAAATCCAAGATTCACCGCGCCATGGTCACCCGTGGCGACGTGGAGTATGAGGGCAGCATTGAGATTCCGCAGGATCTGGTGGAAGCCGCCGGGCTGTGGCCGGGCGAAAAGGTGCTGGTCGCCTCTGTCACCAGTGGTAACCGCTTTGAGACTTATGTGCTCGTGGGGCCTCCCGGTACCGGGCAGATTATTGTGAACGGTGCGGCAGCTCACCTCATCGGCAAGGGAGAGCGCATCATCGTGATGAGCTTTGCCTGGGATGATAAGCCGATTACGCCCAAGCGTGTCATCTGCAATGAATTGAACGAAATCATTGCCTGATTCCTTTACAAATCCTTTCAATTACGATATAATCCCCGCCATGCTTAACGCCGCTATCTACATTGTTTTTGCTATTCTGCTGATTGTCTGCGCCTTGCTTCTTCTGGTCGTGCTCATGCAGCGCCCGAAGCAGGAAGGCCTGGGTGCTGCTTTCGGTGCTCAGATGACTGACCAGGCATTCGGTGCCCAGACCACAGATGTGCTCAAGAAGGGCACGGTGCTTTTCGGCACTCTGTTTATGGGGCTTTGCTTTGTACTGGCCGTGCTCATGAATGCCCGTTTCCAGAACAGCAAGTCTGATTTGAACGTAAAGCAGGTGGAAGCTCCGGTGGCAGAGACAACCGCTCCTGCCGCTGCTCCTGAGCAGCCCGCCGCCCCCGTGGAAAACCTGGAGAATCTGGCTCCGGCTCCTGCTCCGGTGGAGCAGACCCCCGCTGCTGAGGGGGAGGGCCCTGTGGCTCTGCCTACTCCTGCTGTGGATGCGGCTCCCGCTGAACAGCCTGCCCCCGCTCCGGCCCCGGCGGAGCAGCCCGCTGCTTAATCCATAAACCCGAGACGGATATGCAGTTCGGTAGCACTACAGAGTTGAATGCCGAGGCTGCAGCAGCCGCGGTGCAGGGTACTTTGCTGGCTCAGCTGACCCAGAAAACCACCCGGACCACCAAGACAGGGAAACCTTTTTTAGAAATCGTGCTGGCAGATGCTGCCGGCACGATTTCGCTTAAAATCTGGGAGACCTCGCCCTGGTACATGGATTTTGATTTGATGACGGTACCCAGCGGCGTGGCTGTGACCGGCATGTGGCAATCCGGGCAGTATGGAATGGAGCTGGGGGATGCCCGGGTGCGCCCGCTCACGCCCGAAGAGGAACAGCAGGTGCTGACCGGCAGCCCTGAGCAGGTAGCCCGCCAGCAGCAGGACTGGGAGTGTATCTGCGCTTTTGTGGAGGAAATACGCGACCCCCGCCTGGCAGGGGTGTGCCGCTTATTCCTGGAACAGCAGGAAACCCGCTTCCGCCGCGCGGCTGCCGCCCGCAATTTTCACCACGCCCGCCGCGGGGGACTGGTGGAGCATATCGCCAGCGTGATGCGTGTGGCCGCTGCCTTGTGTTCGGTGTACCCTGACCGCCTGAACCGGGACCTGGTGATGGCCGGGGCTCTGCTGCACGACTGTGGTAAGATTGTGGAGAATGACTACGAGGAGCACAGCCTGGAGATGCCTTACACGGAATCCGGAGAGCTGCTCAGCCATATTCCCATGGGAATCGAAATCATCAACAAGCTTTGGCGCGATATGATGACCCCGGAGCGCCGCGCGGAGTGGAAGGGGATTACCCCGGCTTCGGAGCAGGTGCGGCTGCATCTGCTGCATCTGGTGGCTTCTCACCACGGGCTGCTGGAGTACGGCTCCCCGGTGCTGCCCAAGGTGCCGGAGGCGCTCATCCTGCACCATGCGGACAATGTGGATGCCAAGATGGAGATGTTCCGTGCGGCGTATGAAAGCGCCACCCCGCTTTCGGAGCGGGTGCTGCAGCGCAAATCGCCCATGCAGTCCAATGTGGTGCTGCCGCTGCCGGAGGTGCAGTTATGATGCTGGAAGCGCTTTGCAGCCTGGTGATGCTGGGTGGGCTGCTGCTGGTATCGCAGCTGAGCCCGGGGCCGGATGTGTTCTTTGTGTTCCGCACCGCGCTGGCGCAGGGATTCCGCGCCGGCAGTGCCGTGGGCACTGGTATAGCTGCGGGGTTTCTGATTCAGGCGGCGCTGGTGGCCTGGGTGGGCGGCTGGCTGATGGCGCAGCCCTGGAGTCAGTGGGTGTTGTATGCAGCGGCGGTGTGGCTGCTGTACCTGGCCTGGAGGATTTTTCCGCGCAAGCGGGTGGCTGTGGCTGGCGATAAGCTGGAAACCACGGCGCATGAACCCTTGCATGTGTTGTTCTGGCAGGGGTTTCTGTGCAATATCCTGAACCCGAAATGCACGCTTTTCATCTGCGGTTTATCCATTGGCCCGCTGGAGCAATTCGGCGCGTCCTGCGCCTGGTATGCCCCGGCACTGGTGCTGGTGCTGACCGGCTCCGGCCTGCTGGGCTGGTGGCTGTGGAGCGCTCTGCTGCAGTGGTCGCCTGTGCGCCATTTCTACCTGCGCCACACCACGGGGATTGATGCGCTCTTTGCCATCCTGCTGGCCGTGTTTGCCATTTTGCTGGTGCTGCGGTAAGAATTTAGCCCTGTGGCGGGCTTTGAGGCTTGCTTTCTGGGGGGATTTGCGGTAGAGTATTCCCGCAAAGACGTTATTGCGCATATGAACGACATTATCACGACAGCATGTAAGTTTGTCACGTCCTCGATTGGCCGCAAGATTCTTGTGGCCCTGACAGGTGCGTGTCTCCTCCTGTTCCTCGTGGGGCATCTGGCCGGCAACATGACCATCTACGGTGGTGATCCCGGCAACGGCGTGCCCTCCTGGATCGATGCCTACGCCACCGGCCTGCACACCATGCCCGCCTGGCTGCTCTGGGCTATTCGTCTCGGTCTTGCCGCCATTCTCCTCATCCACGTGGTGCTGACTCTGGCTCTGAAGATTGAGAACGTGAACGCCCGCACGCAGTACCAGAAGGAAGGTACGCTGAAGGCTACGCTTTCCTCCCGTACCATGGTGCTCACCGGTATCATGATTTTCTGCTTCCTGCTGTTCCACCTGTGGCAGCTCACGGTGAACGGTGACCCCTCCGATTGCTATGGTCACATCGTCGCCGCTTTCTCCAATGTGTGGTGCTCGGTGTTCTACATTGTGGCTATCTGCTGCCTGTTCATGCATGTGCGCCACGGTCTGCAGTCTGTGTTCCAGACCCTGGGCCTTTCCACCCGCAAGGTGCGCCCGCTCTACAACATCATTGCCGTGCTCTTCGGCCTGGTGGTCTGCGGCGCTTTCATCTCCATTCCGGTGGCCGTTCTCTGCGGCATTCTCAAGTAACCTTTTCCCATTCATAGCATCATATGAAAGATATTAAGTTTCCCGTAAGCGACTACATGCCGGATTCCTGCATTCCGGATGGCCCCATTGCTGAGAAGTGGACCAAGTACAAGCGCGAAGCCAAGCTCATCAACCC
>JAFXDR010000073.1 GCA_017521145.1 Akkermansia sp.
ACCGCGCTGATATCGTAATAGGCGCGTTTGCGGTCACGAAGAAGAATGCGGTCGCCATTGGGCCGGATACCCTGTTCTCGCAGGAACCGGTACAGGCGAGGAAGTTTTGCATTCACTGTGGGATCAAGCGCCACAAAGAACGCATTGCGTCCATCGCGTTCCCAGAATTCGCGCAATACATCCATTTCCTTATCGGTAAAATCACTTTGCGGAGAAATGATGATAAGGCCTTCGGCATCCTGAGGAAGTTTTTCTACATTAGCAATATCAACCCAGGAAAGCTGGATATTCAGAGCATTGGTGATATTGCCGATGGATTCAAGCAGAGACTGTTCATCTCTTGAGACTCCGCCTTTGCCTTCCACCACATACATGTGGCGCATTTCTCCCTCCACAGCTTCGGTAATGGCGCCGCACACAACCTCATCCATCATCAGAGCCACCGCGCGGCGACTCTCATCGGGCATGATTTCATACTTGACGAATGAAGTGCCTGGGCGGATGCGGACATGCTGACGGTCGCTGTGACGCTCTTCGAAGGTCTTGATAGGTGTATTAGGATCCTTGCGGGCATCAATAATGCAAAGGTCCTGCTTGAACTCAACCCCGTATATCTGAGAAATCTCGCGCGCACGGTTGGGCTGGCGGATGGGGTCGAAGCGTTCAACTTCTATTCTGCCTTTGCCTACGCGTTCGTATTCCTCAAGCAGGGAATACATGCGGGCGTAGTTCGGAGTGGAGCGTTTGAAGGCAAAAATGATGCGAACCGGTGTTTCCCGCTTCTGGATGCGATCACTGCTCAACACATTGACCGTGCGGTCAGAAATGGTATAGCGCAAATCCTGGGAAAGATCCCGGCGGGCGTATTCATGGCAGCCAATGTAGTTGCAGGCAATTACAATGATGGCCAGGAGAGCAAGATTCAGCCATGCAAGCGGATTGTATTTCTGCTTGCGGGCGTCCGGGTGGCCTGTATAGGTCTGTTTCTTCATGTGAGGAAAATGGATAAAGGTTGTGTCAACGGTGCCAGCGTCGGTAATCAACAATTCGTGTGGTCACAGCAAGCATGAGCACGGCCAGCGATACATAGAGAACCACAGGACGCGTATCAAGCAAGCCACGGGTAAAGGAGCCAATCTGTTCTGATATGGACATGTAATGGAAAGCCGGCGCTGCGGGAAATTCCCCCCAGAGCTCAGGCACGCGGCCCATGAAGTAGTATATGATAATGGCGCAGGTGCACACGATGCCGGCAATAATCTGGCTGCGGGTCAAAGCAGAGCACAGGATACCCAGCGCAATGAAGAATACCCCGGAGATAAAGAGAATGCTCAGCGGGCCGTACCAGTCTGCCGGGGTGTAATCAATGCGCCCTTCCGGCACCACGTCGTAACGGATGCTGGTATAGAGGTTACCCAGGTCACTCATGGCCGGGTAAAGCAGCATGGGCAGCCAGAGAATGATGTAAAAGAGCAGGGATGCAAAGTATTTTCCCAGAACAATCTGAGTGGTTGTTACGGGGGCTGTCAGCAACCCTTCCATGGTGCCGTGGCTTTCTTCCTCTGCCAGAGAACGCATGGTGATAAGCGGGAAGATGAAGATAAAGAAGAACCAGAAGTTCACGTTATCCAGCATATAAAACATGATGCTTTCGCCCGTGGCCTTAGTCATAATCTGCAGGGCTGTCTGAAGCCAGAAGCCCTGCATGGCGATGGCGCAGCCAAGGATGACCCAGCCGAAGGGAGTACCCAGGAAACTTCTGAATTCGCGCAGAAAGATGGTGCGCAGTGTATAGAACCAGCTGCGTGTACGAGTAATGCTTGTGTTAGCGTTTTCAGCCATTGTATATCAATAGGTTAATCTTTTCGGGTCATTTCAACGAACACATCCTCCAGGCTCGGAATATGGCGGTAGATATGGCGCATGGGGAATTGGTGAGCGGCTATGATTGCAGCGGCTTTTTCGCGGGTATCTGTGCCGGGTTCAGCCCGGACAATCACGTGGTGCCAGCCGCCGGGCAGGGGCTCTTCAACTATCACTTTCTTAACAGGTTCATAAGCTTCCAGTTCTTTGACAACTACATCCAGATCCCCCTTGAATTCGATGGAGACCCGGCCAGCTGCACGCAAGCCGCGGGTGAGATTCGTGGGGGTGTCGTTGGCTTTTATCTGGCCTTGGTCGATGATAATGACCTTGTTGCAGATCATTTCCACCTCACTGAGAATATGCGTGGAGAGAATTACGGTATGATCTTCGGCAAGGGAGCGGATTAATTCACGGATCTGGCGAATCTGGTTCGGATCCAGGCCGTTTGTCGGCTCGTCCAGAATCAGCAAATCCGGGTCGCCCAGCAAGGCATCGGCCAGGCCGACACGCTGGCGATACCCCTTGGAAAGTGTGCGGATGAGATTCTTTCGCTTAGGTTCCAGACCGCAGCGATCTACCACCCAGCCTACTTGCTGGCGAACAGATTTGCCGCAGATTCCTTTGAGGCGCGCGCGGTACTCCAGATATTGCAGCACACGCATATCTTCGTACAACGGCACATTCTCAGGCATGTAGCCCAGATGGCGTCGCGCTTCCAACGGCTGGTCGATAATGTCGTGTCCGGCAATGCTTGCTGTACCCGCGGTTGGCGGCAGATATCCGGTCAGCATTTTCATCGTCGTTGTCTTACCGGCGCCGTTCGGCCCCAGAAAACCCACGATTTCTCCTTTTTCAATCGAAAATGTCGCGTCTTTGACCGCGGTGAAGCGCCCAAAAACTTTATGCAGATGCTCAACTGTCACCATACTCATAAGCGCGTGCCATTTTAGCAGCTTTTCTCACCATTTCAAGTGGATTCTTGTCTGCTGCCACATACTAGCTATAAATTTCGCATTACGCATATTATGCGTAGTTGCAATTTTATATAATTTTCCATTTGTTGGCGAGATTCTCTCTTGACTCTGCTCCACCACCTGGAGTAGTATGTTGACCTATGGTTCAATGCACAATCAAATATGCCGGGGGCTTGCACTGCAATCTGGAACACGGTCCCTCCGGTGCTCAGGCAGCTACAGATGCGCCAGTCGATAATCGAGGCAAAGGCGAATCTTTCTCGCCCACAGATTTGATGTGCTGCGCCATGGCCGCGTGCATGGAAACCATCATGGGTATATACGCGGAAGATAACCATCTGGATCTGAGCGGCACCACCATCACGGTTGGAAAGGTGATGAGCGCCAATCCGCGGCGCATTGCCCGTATTGAAACAGAAATCAGTGTTCCACTGCCGGCAGATAATCCGCATAAGGAAGCGCTGCTCAACTGCGTGATGGGCAGTCCTGCCATGCGCAGCCTGCATCCGGATATTGAAGTACCCGTTACCTGGAACTGGGTAGACTGAACATGAAGCGGCTCCATTTCATCTACGCCGCAGCGCCGCTGACGGTCGCATTAAACGCCCTGCCCAGCCTGGCAGATGGCATGTGGCGTATGGTGATTGCCGGAGTACTGGCGCTGGCGCTGTGGACCGTGGTATGGTTCCGGGTTTATACCAATAAGAAACTGAGGCCGGAATTTGCGATTATGGTGATGCTTCCTGCATTGAGCTACCACATATTACAGGTAGCCGGGCCGGAATACGCCGCCACATTCCATACTCCGGGATGGCAGAATTTCAATTTCTTTCTGTGGATAGCCGGCATTTTTGTCACGATTCGCGCCTTATTACCGACACCTCAGGAATATAAAGGGCGGCTTGCCAGTGATTCTGTTTTTATTTTCATGACCATCATCACAGTAGTCTACGGCCTGAGCAGCTGGGCTACAACTCATACAACACTCTGAACAACAACATAAAACACAAATGAAACGCAATCTCTACCTAATCGCAGCAGGCCTGGTACTCTGCTCCTGCACCGAACCTGGCGATGTCGTCACTGGTTACGCCCGTATCATTACGAAAAATCAGCCTGTAGTGTCTGTTCCTGTCGCCAAGCCCTCTCCTGTATCGGCTCCCGTGGCTGCTCCGGCACCAGCTCCCACCCCTGCCCCGGCAGCAGTAGTAGTTCAGCCTGCACCCACCCCGGTTCAGGCTCAGGCTGTGACCGCTCCTGCACCGAAACCGGCACCTGAGCCCGAACGCGCAGTTGTCAGCCAGAACCAGCCGGTAATTGCAGCCCCTGCTCCTGCCCCCGTTATTCAGCCTGCCCCTGTTGCAGCCCCTGCTCCTGCTCCGGTAGCAGTGAATCAGCCTGCGCCGGTTGCCAGCCGGGCTACTGTCATTACTAAATCTGCTCCGGCTCCCGTTGCAGCCCCTGCCCCGGCACCCACAGTCGTGCAGCCGGCGTCTTACACGGCAAACCGCCCCAGTTACAGCTCTACAGTATCGCAGCAGCAGCCTGCCGTAAGCGCACCGCCCGCCCAGCCGAACTGGCGTACCCCGCAGCAGGTCAACCCGAAGAAGAAGGCCTACCCGACCATGCCTGGGCAGAACCGTGGGCTGCGCAGCAAGAAAATCAGAAACTACTACTATTAAATGCCCAAGCAGCGGCTAGACGTACTGGTGGCACAGCAGGGGCTGTGTGATTCACGCGAGCAGGCGCAACGCCTCATCCTGGCGGGTGAGGTAAGCGTCAAGGGACAGGTTATCACTAAACCCGGCACCAAGGTGGATGATTCCCTGCCCATTACCGTGAAGAATAAACCCCGGTACGTCAGCCGCGGCGGACTGAAACTGGAAGGTGCGCTCAAGGCATTCCCGGTCAAGGCAGAAGGCAAAATCTGCCTTGACATCGGCTCCTCTACCGGAGGATTTACCGATTGTCTGCTCCAGAATGGAGCACTTCGTGTGCATGCAGTGGATGTCGGCACCAACCAACTGGTCTGGAAGCTCCGCAATGACCCGAGGGTCATCGTGAAAGAGCAATTCAACGCCCGCTACATGACCCCTGCCGACCTGGGGGAAAAGGTGCAGCTTATTGTGAGCGATGTGTCGTTCATCTCGCTCACCAAGATTCTGCCCGCCGCATACGACTGTCTGGAGGATGGCGGCGATTTGCTGGTACTCATCAAACCGCAATTTGAATTGCAACCGGAGGATATCGGGCCCGGCGGCATTGTGCGCGACCCTGCTCTGCACCAGCGCGCAGTGGATAAAATCCATGATTTTGTGGTAAATGAACTGCACCGCGAGTGGTGCGGTGTGGCAGATTCCCCTATCACGGGCATGGAGGGGAACAAGGAATTCCTGGCATGGCTGCGCTGATGCAACTCAGCAGGTCACACCCCCATCTTCATCATACCTCACCAATTGCCTGAGATAAGCGTGCTCCGGCATGGTCAGAGCCGGGTCAGTCTGCAGAATTGCCCTGGCATCGCGATTCGCCCGGTGAATCAGGCGCATATCGGCCAGCCATTCAGGAAATTCAATGGCACCCAGCCCGCTCTGCGCTGTTCCCAAAACATCGCCCGGCCCGCGTAGCCGGAAATCCTCCTCGGCGATTTCAAAGCCATTCAGGGTGCGGCAGAGTACATCCAGCTTTTCTCTGCCCGACTCACCATTCTTTGCCTTGCTGAGCAGGATACAGTAGCTCTTATGCTCGCCGCGGCCGATACGTCCGCGCAGTTGGTGAAGCTGAGAAAGCCCGAAGGTGTCCGCATCGTTGATAATCATGATATTGGCATTCGGCACATCCACGCCGACTTCCACCACGGTTGTGGCCACCAGGATATCCGTATCGCCCTGGCGGAAATCCAGCATGACTGCCTCTTTCTCATCGGCTCCAAGACGCCCATGCAATAAACCGATGCGGCGCTGCGGGAAAATCTCCTGCCAGCGGGTCAATTCACTTGTTGCGCTGGCTTGTCTGCGGGTATCGCTCTCCTCTACCAGGGGGGAGACAATGTATATCTGCCGCCCGGCATCCATCTGCTCCGTCATAAAGGCTATGATGCGCTTCATGTTAGCCGGATTACGCAGAACGGTCAGAATCTCGCCGCGGTTGGCCGGCATCTCATCAATGATAGAGACTTCCAGATCGCCATAAAGTGTAAGCGTAAGCGTACGGGGAATGGGTGTCGCAGTCATGACCAGCACATCCGGGTTCTCCCCACTGGCAATAAAGCGCTCGCGTTGCTCCACACCGAATTTGTGCTGCTCATCAATCACAGCCAGCCCCAGGTTATGCGGGCGGTGTTTCTTGTAGAGCAAGGCATGCGTGCCTACAATAATCCGGGGAGAATCATCCGCCACCCCGGCATCGGGAATCAGACCGGAATCATCGCTATGGTCAGAGGTGCGAAGCGATACGTTCACATCTGTATGCGCCAGCAACTTGCAGAAATTGCGGTAGTGCTGCTCTGCCAGAATCTGGGTAGGAGCCAGCATGGCCGCAACCTTGCCGCTGCCCACAGCCATCAGCATGGCGCAGAGTGCCACCAGGGTTTTGCCACTGCCTACATCACCCTGCAAAAGGCGGTTCATCTGCCGGGGGCATGCCATATCATGCCTGATTTCATCAATACAGCGCAACTGCGCGTTCGTCAGGCGGAACGGGAGGCTCTGGAGCAATTCCTCCATATAAGCCGTGCAGCTGGCCGTCACCTGCCCCGGGGTACCCTGCACCCGCATGCGCCGCCAGGCCACGCGGAACTGCTGTTCAAAGCACTCTGCGAGGGCAAAACGCAGCCGGGCCTTCTGGTGGTGCTCCTGTTCTGCCGGGAAATGGACATCACGCACCGCCTGCCAGTAGGGATAGGCAGGCGCTACATCGTATCCCGGTGCAGGTAACTCCCGATTGAGCTGTTGCAACACCTGCCAGACAATATGGCGGTAGCTGCGGGCGGCTAATCCGCCCACTCCCTTATAGATAGGGACAATCCGCCCGGTATGAACGGGAGTAATCCCCTTCCCCTCGACTGGCGGCATCAGTGTGCCGCCCATAGCGGCCTCCACCAGACGACGGCCGGCATCCTCATCGTCCATGATTTCGAAATCCGGATTGGCCATGGTCAGCTTCCCTCCATACAGCTTCACCTTGCCATAGATGGAAAGGTTCATGCCCGTGGCCAGAAGTTTTGCGACGTAAGGCATATTGAACCACCGCAGGTACAGACGCGTGCCGTGCGGGTCATTTTCCTCACCCACGCTGGCCTCAAAATAGCGTCTGTAGGAGAAACGCCAGCCGCAGCTGTACACATGCACGCGTACGCAGACGGTTTCATCGTTCTGCAGCATGTGCAGTGGGGCTGAGCTCCGCCGGTCTTCGTAGCGCCGTGGCAGGCGGCGCAGCAGTTGCCCCACGGTGCGGATTCCGGCAGCTTCAAGAGCCTGCGCTTCGCGCCGGGAAACAAATCCCAGCTGGTTCAATGCGGTATCAGGCTGCAGCCCGGTATTCATCAGCGGTTGGATTTACCCTGGTTAATGCAGCGGTAATAATAGTCCACACGGCTGTGGAACCATGCCCACTTCGGCCCGGGACGGCCATTGGTCAGCAGCGGGGCCGGACAATTCTTGCGGGTCCAGTGGTAGTGGGGCACCACACGGCGCAGATTAATGCCGTAGCGCTTCATGAGCACAGCGGTGAGCTTGGCAGCGCGATCCCAGGTGCGGAAGTGGTTGTGCCCCCTGTTTTCACATTCGCACATCTCAATGCCAATGGAATTGTGATTTCCCGCCGGGGTGCCGGCATGCCAGCCGGATTCACGGAGCGGCAGATTCTGCACACACATGAACTGGTCCACCGTAAAATGCCAGCTGCGGTTCGTGAAAGCGCCGCGACACAGTGCGCGGGAATGCTGCATGGCCGTAGATGATGGTGAGTGATTGGCCGTGCTGTGAATAGTGATAAAGGCAGGGTTGAGAC
Source organism: Akkermansia sp. (assembly GCA_017521145.1). Lineage (GTDB taxonomy): Bacteria > Verrucomicrobiota > Verrucomicrobiia > Verrucomicrobiales > Akkermansiaceae > Akkermansia. The sequence continues at coordinate 7,851 of JAFXDR010000073.1, forward strand.
GACGGGAGCCGCGGCGCTGGCGCGAATTGGAGGGCATGATGCGCACCTTGATGTTCACCTCGCGCGCCAGACGGGCAATGCTGCGCTGCACAAGCGGAGTGGACACAGCCTTAAAACGAACAGCCCGGGGCGTACGCAGGTAGGAATTCTGCCCCTGCTGCTGGCAGGCAGTAAACGCTGCGGCAAGAGCCAGCAATGAAATGGTGAGGATTTTACCGTAGCGACCCATGCGCGTATTCTGCCATTTACGCCCCCGCTTGGCAAGCGTAAATCCTGTCGTGCAGCAAGTTTTCCATTACTTATTAAGCAAGAAAGGACTCCGTTGCCGGAGCCCTTTCTGTATAAATTGCAGCGTGGTGATTACCTTACGGCAGAGGGAAGCTCTTGTTGAAAGCAGAAACCTCTGCGCGGAGCTCATCATAAGCCCCGGGAGTCTCGCAAACTTTCTGAGCCGCCAGAATGGCAAGGCAACGGCCAATGTATTCGGCAACCTTGCGTACATCGTCCTCCTTCATGCCGCGGGTCGTCACAGCGGGCGTACCGATGCGGATACCACTGGGTTTGAAAGTGGAACCCTTATCGTAGGGAATAGCGTTCTTGTTCACGGTGATACCCACCTTATCCAGCGCAACCTGAGCTTCAGCACCATTCAGTCCCTTGCTGCTGAGGTCCACCAGGAAACAGTGGTTATCCGTACCACCGGCCACAATGCGGAACCCGAGCTGGCTGAGCTTATCGGCCATCGCCTTGGCGTTCTTCACAATCTGCTGGGCATATTCGCGGAACTCAGGCTTGAGCGCCTCACCAAGACAGGCAGCCTTGGCCGCAATAACATGCATGAGCGGACCGCCCTGCAGGCCGGGGAACGTGGCGCTGTCGAGCTTCTTGGCCCACTGTTCCTTGCACATCACCAGGCCACCACGCGGACCACGCAGGCTCTTGTGTGTGGTGGTGGATACAAAGTCGGCATAAGGCACGGGGGACGGATGCACACCGCCCGCCACCAGACCGGCAATGTGAGCCATGTCTACAAACATGATGGCTCCGACCTCATCGCAAATCTTGCGGATACGGGCAAAATCAATGGTGCGGGAGTAGGCAGAAGCGCCAGCCAGAATGAGGGCAGGCTTCACTTCCTTCGCCTTGGCTTCCAGGGCATCGTAGTCAATCATCTCCGTTTCCGGATCCACACCGTAGTGCACCACCTTGTAGGTCTTGCCGGAGAAGTTGGCAAAGAAGCCGTGGGAAAGGTGACCACCGCAGGCGAGGTCCATAGTCAGGATGGTATCGCCGGGGTTGATGCAGGCGTGGTAGACAGACTGGTTGGCAGAAGAACCGGAATGAGCCTGAACGTTCACGGCATCGCAGCCAAAGAGAGCCTTGGCGCGGTCAATAGCCAGCTGCTCCACCTTATCCACCACCTCACAACCGCCGTACCAGCGCTTGGAGGGGTAGCCCTCAGCATACTTGTTGGTAAGGCAGGAACCCTGGGCTTCCATCACGGCGGGAGAGGCAAAGTTCTCGGAGGCAATCAGCTCAATATTGTTGTTCTGGCGGCAGCGCTCTTCTTCAATATAGCCGGCCAGTTCGGGGTCACTCACCGAAAGCGGAGAGCCGGAACCCACCAGCAGGCGGTTCACGTGGCGGCCTCCCTCGTACTCGGAATCAAGCCAGATACGCAGCACTTCTTCCATAGATTCCGGGGAAAGGAAAGCAGAAGCCATGCAGAGCACATTGGAATTGTTGTGGTGGCGGGCAAAGGCTGCTTCCTGGGGAGTGCGGGCAAGAGTGGCGCGTACGCCACGCCAGCGGTTGGCGGCAATGCTCATACCCAGACCGGAGAAACAAATCAGAACACCGCGGTCGGCGCGGTCATCCACAATGCGCTTGCACACTTTGTTGGCATATTCAGCGTAGTTGCAGGATTCCTTAGTGGCGGGACCCACGTCCTCCACCTGGTAGCCCCAGCTTTCCAGGAGCTCGATGGCTGCTTCCTTCAGATCCACGCCCTTGTGGTCTGAACCAATGACGATGCGATATTCCTTATTCATGTGGATGGGAAAACGTACGGGCGCGATATTAGCACAGGCCTGCCCCCATGGCAAGCGTTATTTGTGTCCATGACCGCCCGCCAGCATGGAAAGCTCCATGAGTGCATTTGTGCGTTTTTCTTTGTAAAATAGACAATATGCAACGTAGAATCCTATCCACCGGCAGCGGGCGTCCTGCGCTCCCTCAGGGAGAAACGGCGCATCTCATCGTACAATTAGCCCAAAAGTATGGAATTGACACTCAGTTGAAGAATGAGGAATTCTTTGACCGGCTCCGGAGAGTCGTGGAAGCCTTTGCCAAGGCGCTGGAGGAAACCGAAGAGAGTGTCACCTTCCGCTACGCGGCCGAATTCAGTTTACTTTCAAGGGCTCACCGGCGTCCCAGTACCAAGGCAGATTTGCGTTCCTACATCAACCGGATGTGTAACTTTCCACAAATGCCGGACATGCCTTTACGCAGCATCAAGATCCCACTGTGCCGCCTCATGCTGGAGCAGTGCTTCGGGCACAGCGCACATGCCTACCGGAAAGCTCAATCGGTACTTCACAGCATTTTTAACTGCGGTATACGGCAAGGCTGGTGTTCCACCAATCCGGCAAAGGCAATTCTGCGTCCCCAGGTACAGGAAAAACGCATTGAAATCCTTACTTTGCAACAGATAAGAGCCTTATTGAACGCCACAAAGGAGCCAAAACTCACCAGCATGGATGCTCCTCTGCGCTTGATGCTCTGGTGTGGTATCCGCCCTACAGAAGTGAGGAGGCTCCGCTGGTCCGATATAGACCCTGAGGAAGGACTCGTCTACGTGGAAGGAATCAACAGTAAGACGGGTGGTGCCAGAGCTGTTCCTCTGCGGGGAGGTGCAGCTGTTCTGCGTCTGAGGAAAGAGCCGTCGGATCACTTTATCGCGCCCATCAACTGGGAGCATAAATGGCAGAGTCTTCGTACAATGGCAGGGTTGACCAACTGGCAGAACGATGCCCTGCGTCACACCTTTGCCAGTATGCACCTGAAACGCTTCCACAATCTCACCCTTCTGCAGGAAGAAATGGGGCATCGAAACTCAGCCTTGCTCCAGACCCGCTATCTGAACCTCCGCTATCTGAGGCGCAATTCTGCTTACCGATTTTTTCAGCAGGATAACTGGTAAGATAGAGTCTACTCTATTTTTTTTGCCATGAATGCAAAAAAAACTCGCTATTCGCGGAAAAAATAGTAGAATACCAGCATCGAGAAGCGATTTGACGTTGCTATGAACGACCTTACAAAACCCTTTAAACGCCTGCCCGTTGCCCTTATCGGCACGGGGTCGTATGTTCCGGAACGCCGTCTGACCAATGAAGACCTGGAAAAGATGGTCGATACTTCCAATGAGTGGATTGTAACCCGAACAGGCATCGAGGAGCGCCGCATTGCCGCCCCTGGCGAAAAGACCAGCGATATGGCCACTCAGGCAGCTAAGCGCGCCATGGAGGCCGCAGGCATCACGGCCGAAGAGATTGACCTCATTATTGTGGCCACGGTCACACCTGATACCTTTACCCCCTCCACCGCCTGCTATGTGCAGGCTAACCTGGGGGCTGTCAATGCCGCTGCATTCGATATTTCTGCGGCCTGCTCCGGTTTCCTCTATGCGCTGAAGACGGCCGTGCAGTACATCGGTTGCGGCCAGGCCAAGACAGCCCTTATCATTGCCGCCGAAAAGCTCAGCCACATTGTGAACTGGGAAGACCGCTCCACCTGTGTACTTTTCGGTGATGGCTCCGGTGCCGCCATCCTGCGTACCGGCACAGGAATTGAGGGCGATAGCGCCGTGCTTGCCTCCGATATCGGTTCCGACGGCACCCTGACCGACCTGCTCATGGTTCCCGGCGGTGGCTCTGCCATCCCGACCACGGAGGAAAACATTCAAGAGAAGCTCTATACGCTTGCCATGCGCGGCAACGAGGTATTCCGCTATGCCGTGGCTCACATGAAGGATAGTGCCCTGTCCCTTATCAACCGTACCGGCATCAAGCCCGAGGATGTGGATGTAGTGATTCCCCACCAGGCCAATCTCCGCATCATCAATGCAGTGGCGCAGCGCCTGGGTATTCCCACCGAGCGCGTGTTTGTGAATGTACACAAATACGGCAATACCTCCGCCGCTGCCGTGGCCATTGCACTGGATGAAGTGGTGCGTTCCGGCCGCGCCAAGAAGGGTGACATTGTGCTGCTTGTCACCTTTGGTGCCGGCCTTACCTGGAGCTCCGCTGCAGTCCGCCTGTAACATCTTCTTTCAGATGAGCAATTGCATTGCGCCCGGCTCCCCGCAGCCGGGCGCAATTCTTTTGTGCAGGAGCGCTGATTCAGACCCTGAAACGCAGTGAATTTCCTTGACACGGCAAGCTTTATCAGGCAGAATACGGTGCAGTAGAACATCCGTTTTTTTACGACAATGGAACCATACAGCATGAAGAATCCGTTCCCGGCCACAGTGCTGGGAGTCCGCTCTGTTACCAAGCCTGGCAGCGCCAAGGAAACCATCCATGTGGACTACTCCCTGGAGGGTTCCGGCCTGACCTACACCACTGGTGATGCCCTGGGGGTCATTCCCTGCAACGATCCCGCCCTGGTCGATGCGCTGATTGCCGCTCTCGGTCTGGATCCCGCCGCTGAAGTTCCCACCCCTGCTGGTGATACCGCACCGCTGCGCGAGGCACTTATTTCTTCCTACGACATCACGAACCTGAAGAAAGGCATGCTCACCAAGTGGAACGCTGTAGCCAACAGTGAGAAGCTTGCCGCCATTCTGGCAGATAAGGATGCGCTCAAGGATTTCTGCTGGGGGCGCGATGTGCTCGACCTCGCCACCTGCCCCACCTGCAAGGCCACTTTCCCGGATGCCACTGCTTTTGTAAGCATTCTGGGCAAGATTTCTCCGCGTCTGTACTCCATTGCCTCCAGCCCGGATGCCGTACCCGGTCAGGTTTCCCTCTGTGTGGGTGCTGTGCGCTACACGACCAATGACCGCAAGCGCGGCGGTGTGTGCTCCACGTTCATGGCAGACCGCATCCAGCCTGGTGACAAGGTGAAGGTGTTTGTGCATTGCAACAAGAACTTCCGCCTCCCCGAGGATGGCAACACCCCCATCATCATGGTTGGCCCCGGCACCGGCATTGCCCCGTTCCGCGCCTTCTGGCAGCAGCGCGTGGCTGATAATGCAGCCGGCCCCATGTGGCTGTTCTTCGGCAACCCCTACCAGGCTACCGACAATTGCTATGAGGATGAAACCGCCCCGCTCGTGGAGAGCGGCAAGCTCAAGCTTTCCGTGGCATGGAGCCGCGACCAGTCCTACAAGATTTACGTGCAGAACCTCATGGAACAGGCTGGCGAAGAGGTCTGGCAGTGGCTTGAAAAGGGCGCTGCTTTCTACATGTGCGGCGATGCCAACCGTATGGCCAAGGATGTGGAGAAGGCTCTGCTCGCCATTATTTCCAAATATGGCAACCGCTCTGAGGAAGAGGCCGTTGCCTACCTCGCCGATATGAAGGCGGCCAAACGTTATCAGAAAGACGTTTATTAAATGACCTTTTCTGCCATAACAAAGCGAATAGTCGCACTAAGCTGCACCCTGGCTCTCGCCAGCTGCTCTTTCCTTGGTTCTCATACGCAGAGTATACAAATCACGGTTAATGACCCGGATGCAGTCATTTGCGTGAATGGTGAGCCAGTTGGTAAGGGGAGTGTTCTGGCAGATGTTCCTATTCAGAACAGTACGGTTATTTCTGCAGAACGCGGGTCAAAATATACCAATATAGTCCTTTCTCGTACGCTTTCTCCGGTTGGTGCCATAGATATGGTAGCGGGGTATGTTCTCCTTATCCCTTTTATCGGACTTGCCAGTCCGGGCGCGTACAAATTTAATCAGGATATAATTGAGCTCTACCTGGATTAAATGAAAATAAGGGGCTGAGAAAACTCAGCCCCTTATACATTAAATATTTTGCAGATACTCAGCCACTCCTTCGTGACTTGGCTGCATGGCGGCCTGGCCGGGATGCCAGCCCAGGGGGCAGACTTCGCCGTACTGCTCAAAGTGCTGCAGGGCATCCACGATGCGGAGTGCTTCATCCACCGAGCGTCCCAGCGGCATGTCATTCACCAGCTGGTGGCGCACAATGCCCTGCTTGTCGATGAGGAAGAGTCCACGGTAAGCTACCAGTTCACCTTTTACCTGCAAACGGCCATCGGCATCCACATAGCGTTCACCGGCCAGCACCTCGAAAGCATCAGAAATGGTCTTGTTGGTATCGGCCACGAGCGGATAGGTCACGCCGCTGATGCCACCTTCGCACTGCGGCTTCTGGCACCAGGCCCAGTGGCTGTACTCAGTATCGGTGGAGCAACCGACCACTACGGTGTTGCGTCTGGTGAATTCCGGCAGTGCTGCCTGGAAGCCCAGCAGCTCAGTGGGACACACAAAAGTAAAATCCTTCGGGTAGAAGAAGAACAGTACATACTTCTTGTCGATGTAGTCTGCCAGACTGAAATCATTCACGATTTCGCCATCTACCACTGCAGTTGCCTTGAATACGGGAGCTTGCTTTCCTACTAACATAATATGTTTTTATTGGTTGTTGGCGGTATGATACACAAAGTGACCATTCTGTTCAAGCTTTTTTAGAACTTTTCTAAAAATATTTTTAGCATCTTGTCAAAAAGAGTTAAATCTGGTAGAATGCAGCACATGGAGACACCCGCTGCGCGCCTGACTTCACTCGATGCCCTGCGAGGGCTGGACATGTTGATAATACTGGGGATAGATGCTCTGGTATATTCACTTTACCCGCTGTATAGCGGGAATGGATTCTGGAAAATTGCACGCGAACAACTGGGGCATGCGCCGTGGGAAGGGCTGAGGCTCTACGATTGTGTATTCCCGCTTTTTGTCTTCATCTCGGGCATGGCGATGTGTTTTTCGCATCTGCGGCGCATGGACAGCTCACCCCTGCGACTGCTGGTCAAGATATGGGTGCGGGCCATCGTACTGGTACTGCTGGGCTTCTTTGTCAACGGCATCGTCAGCTGGGATTTGCAGCACATGCGCTTTGCTTCGGTACTGGGGCTCATCGGGCTCTCGGGAGCACTGGCGGGTAGTTTCACGCTGCTCTGCCGCGGCCGCGTGGTGCCGAATATGGTGATGGCAGCTCTGATACTGGCCGGAGTAGGTATAAGCCAATACTGCTGCGGCGATTTCACCCCCCGCGGGTGTTTCAATGCCAGGGTGGATGCCCTGCTTTGCCCCGGTGTGCTGCACAGCGGCAGCTTCGACCCGGAAGGTCCCTTCTGCATTCTTTCAGCCACCGCGCTCTGTCTCATGGGCTATAGCGCCGGGCGGCTTTTCCTGAACATGGAAAACGCTGTGCTGCGGGCGCTCACCATGCTGAGCATCGGTGCTGTACTCTTCGCGGTGGGCTATTTCCTGCCCATTCCCATCATCAAGGGAATCTGGACACCCTCCTTCGTGCTCTGCTGCGCCGGAATCGGAGCGGCACTCATGGCGCTCCTGCACCTGGTCATCGATGTGGCGGGCCTCCAGAAATGGTGCTTACCTTTCCGGGTGGTCGGACTCAATGCACTGGCCGTGTATCTACTCGTCCACGTTGTAGATCTGCAGGCCCTTTCAGCCCGCGCCCTCAGCGGCACATGGAACCTGTTTCTGAGACCGGAGTGGCAGCGGGTGGCCAACGCAGCCGCAGCACTGCTGCTAGCCTGGTGGTTCTGCTATTTCCTGTACCGGAAGCGCGTATTCATCAAGCTTTAGCGCATTCGCAGCCGTGGCCGCAGATGATTCCCACGGCCTGCAGCCACGAATAGATGGTAACGCTTCCCACAAAGCGCATCCCACGGCGCTTCAGGTCGCGGGATAAGGCATCGGATAAGGGCGAGGAAGTGCGCAGCTGCCAGGGTTCGTGCACTACCCTGCCCCCGGCGAATCCCCAGGCGTAGGCGGCAAAGGAACCGAACTCTTCCTGAATTCGCAGAAACACACGGGTATTCGTAATAGCAGCCTCAAGCTTCTTCCTGTGGCGGATCAAGCCGGGATTGGCCAACATAGCCTCAATTTCAGCCTCAGCATACGCAGCAACAACGGCTGCATTGAATCCGGCAAAGACAGAGCGGAAAGACTCCCGCTTGTTCAGCACACATTCCCACGAAAGCCCCGCCACAAAACACTCCAGCACCAGCATTTCATACAGGTACCGGTCATCGTGCGAGGGCACACCCCACTCCTCATCGTGGTATCTCACATAGATCGGGTTGCGCTCATTCACCCACTGGCAGCGTTTCATGGCATCAAAGAAAAACGGCGCAGGAGGCTCCTGCGCCGGATTTGTTACAGATTGTACAGCTCTCAGTGCTTCTTGCAGAAGTCCTCAAGGCGGTCAAGCCCCTCCTTGAGCACATCCAGAGAAGTGCAGTAGGAAATGCGGATGGCATTATCGTTACCGAAAGCGATACCGGGCACTGCGGCCACCTTGTAGCGGTCGAGCAGTTTCTCGCACAGGTCGAGGGAACCCATGCCGAGTTCGGTGGTATCAATGAAGAAGTAGAAGGCACCCTTGGGCTCCACCACCTTGATTTTGGGCATGGCGCTCAGGCGGCTGTACACGTACTGGCGACGGAAGTCGTATTCCTCGCGCAGGTCAGCAATGAAGCTCTGGTCACCGGAAAGAGCCTCGATAGCGCCGTACTGGCAGAAAGTCGTGGCATTGGAGGCGGTGTGGTCCTGGATGAGCTTGATATACTTGGCAATGTGGGCCGGGGCAGCGGAGTAGCCGAGGCGCCAGCCGGTCATGGCGTAGCCCTTGGAGAAACCGTTGATGGTGATGGTGAGGTTGTAGATTTCCTCGCTCAGGGAAGCCATGGAAACATGCTTGGAGTCGCCGTATACGAGGTGCTCGTAGATTTCGTCGGCAATGATGAGGATATCCTCATCCACGGCAATCTGGCCCAGAGCGCGCAGTTCGTCCTCGGTGTAGACGGTACCGGTCGGGTTGTGCGGCGTGGTCAGGATGATCATCTTGGTGCGGGGAGTCATGGCGTTCTCGAACTCCTCGGGGGTAATCTTCCAGCCGTTTTCAGCCTTCGTCTCCACATACACGGGAGTACCGCCGCAGAGCTCCACCATGGAGGGGTAGCTCACCCAGTAGGGAGAGGGGATAATCACCTCATCACCAGCGGAAATAGTGGCGCGCAGAGCGGTGTACACAGCAGGCTTGGCACCACTGCACACGCAAATCTGGTCAATGCCGTAGTTCAGACCATTGTCGCGCTTGAGTTTATCGGAAATAGCCTGACGGAGCTGGGGAAGGCCCACGGAGGGGGTGTACTTGGTAGCACCGTTATTGAGGGCTTCGATAGCGGCCTTCTTGATGTTCTCGGGGGTGTCCTTATCGGGCTCGCCGCCGGCCAGGCCGAAAACCTGCTCACCGCGGGCTTTCATCTCCTTGGCCTTATTGGTCACAGCCAGTGTAAGGGACGGAGACAGAGACTCTGCGCAATCTGAAATGAAATCCATCATTGTTCTATGAAGTGGTTGAAATTGGTACACAGTGCATGCGCCTTGGTACGCAGCGCACACCGCGGGTTATTCTACGCCCGCCCCTGTGCTTTGGCAAGGAAAATATATGGGGGTGACACGCTTTCTACGCGTTCCTCCTTGCAATTTGCGGAAAGCGGCGTACAATCTGCTCCTGCCATGTTGTTTTTTCTGCAGAGCATCAGTGCGTGGTTATCCCGGTATACCTCCCCCTTTGTCATAGCCGCTGCAGCGGCAGCCTTTGTCATGCCCGGGCTTTTCAGCTGGGTGCATGGCGATGTGCAGGCCCTGGTGCTCGGGTTTATCATGCTGACCATGGGCATGACCCTGCGTCCGGCAGATTTCCGGATTCTGGCTGCCCAGCCACTGGATATCCTCATTGGCGCGGTGGCGCAATTCAGCATCATGCCATTGGTGGCATGGGGGCTTGTGCATTGTTGCGACCTGCCACGAGGTATTGCAGCAGGGCTCATTCTGGTGGGCTGCTGCCCGGGCGGCGTTTCCAGCAACATCATGAGTTTTCTCTGCAAGGGAGATGTACCCTACTCCGTGGGCATGACCACGGTTTCCACCCTGCTTGCCCCGCTGATGACACCCCTGCTCATGCTCTGGCTTGCCGGCGAGAGCATTGATGTGGATGCCGCAGGCATGTTCCGCAGTATTCTCTTTGTGACCATCCTGCCAGTGGCCATCGGCGCGTTCTGCAATGGCAAATGGGGAAAACACCCCGGTTATACCGAAGTATGCAAGATGATGCCCGGGCTCTCCGTCATCGGTCTGGCCTGTATCGTGGGCGGAGTCACCGCCGCCAAAGGCGGCAGTTTCTTCACCAGCGGCGCACTCATCTTCCTTACCGTTTTCCTGCACAATGCGCTGGGTTATGCGTTCGGCTACGGTGTCGGGCGAATCACCCGCATGCCCCGGGCCAAGCGCCGCACACTCAGCATCGAAGTAGGCATGCAGAATGCCGGACTGGCCACCGTGCTGGCCGGGCGTCACTTCCCGGCCATGCCGGAAGCAGCGGTGGCCTCGGCCATCTGCTGCGTGTGGCACAGCATCTCCGGCACGCTACTGGCCGGAGTTTTCAACTTTATCGACCGCTGGCGCCGGAATGGCTGATTCCCCGGCATCACTGTACTGCATGGGATACTCATGGTAGAGTTGCTCAAACGCCGCCACCTCTGCCTCACTTAACACGGGACGGCTGAGCAGCCAGAGTGGAACGGCCGGCAGGCCCGCCTGGTAGGCCAGCTGGATATGCGGCTGCGGCAGGCGCACAAAGCCGCAGGATTCGTAAAAAGCAAGGCGGCGCAACGTGGGCTCATCCACCACAGGTTCAATTTCAAGGATGGCAGGAGCTGGCAGCAGTTCCAGAACCGCATGGCCCAGTCCCTGCCCCCGGCGTTCCGGATTGATAGCCAGATGCTCCACATACACCAGGGAATCCCACTGCCAATAACTCAGTAACCCCACAAAACCAGCGGCATCTGCCAGATGCAGGCAATGGAATGAAGTTTCCTGCAGCGCGGCGGCATGCTGTGCCGCCCCGCGGCGCTCCGTGGCAGGAAAGGCACTTTCATACAGCGCCCACCACTCATCTGCAAGCGGATGCTGCGCGGAATCTATACGAGTAACAACCATACTCAATGCACAGGCTCTACGGTGGGGGTGCCAAGCGGACGCCCCAGAATGAACTCTGCAGCGCGGCAATCCCAGTAATCCCGGAGGGTAAAGAGAATCCACGAATCCTTGCGGCGCTCTAATGCCAGAGCCGCTATTTTAAGCTTATTCCAGAACTGGTGCTGCAGTCGGCAACATTCCTCTGTCAGCTCCATATCATGGGAGCCTGCATCGGCAGCTTTCTGCTTTTCATACACATAAAGTGCAAAGGCCAGATTATCCTGTACCTCGAAGCAGCCTCTTCTGAAATCACTGATCGAGAACTTCCACTCCGGGTGAGCCGCAGCGTAGCGCAGATTCAAATCGCCGGAAAGGGAGGATGGCTTGCTGATGGTGAAGCAGAGCCCCATGAGTCCCAGCACACCGATACAGAGGCGGGCATAGCGCAGGAACCCGCCGCTGCAGCTCATATAGCACAGCAGAATGACGAGTCCTGCCACCCCGAGCAGCAGGAATTCCGCCGCGAGAATGCGACGGGGTGTAAAGGCATACGCCATAATCTGGTTATACAGGCGCACATACACACTGATTACCAGGAGCATGGTCTGCGCGGCCAGCAGGTAGCCAAGCCCACGGGCCACCACGGTGCGGCGCACACTGCCCTTGCGGCGGAAGAAATACACCAGCAGCACAGCAGCCAGCACTGAGGCCCATATGATGGAATCCGCTCCCTCGTACAGGTATTCCGTCTGCGAAACACCCTCCGGCACACGCTGGAACCACAGAAAGGCAATATCCGTGCCTGTGGCTACAAGAAAAGCCAGGTTCACCCCAAGCAGAATCATGAGCGGCAGGTGCGGCAGCATACTGCGCCCGGCGGGAACGGCATTGTCAGGCTCGTCGGGAATCCGGGTTACATCGCTGGGCGGTCGCTGCACCGTGAACAGACCGAAGCCCAGAACACCAGCCACCCAGACGAGCACATGCCCCCAGAAGTTCATGCTGATTTGCAGGCACTCCATTATGCGGTTCCACCAGGTGGTGATGGCATCCCAAACAATCTGCACCACGGGATTACCACTGGCAAAGATACAGAGGAAGGCAATAAAACAGATAGCCCCTGCCCCCACACTGATGAAAGTGGGTAGGACACGCCGCCAGAAACCACCTTTCACATGGTGGCGCTGCTCGCGCCAGAAGCTCCACCAGTTGCGGTACTCCACTCCGGGCTCTACCGGAATTTCTCTGCCCGGGCCAAACATAATCACAAAGAACGGCAGAGTAAGCGACACAATCCACCCGGCATGCGAACCACTGACCAGCAGGCCAAGCATACCCACAACAGCCAGGAGAATGAGAAACACCTGTTCACGCCGCGTAAAATCCCGGCGTAACAGCAGCACGGCACTCATGAACAAGAGCACACCGATACCAGCCCCGATGCCGGGATGCTGCATCCCCTCCGGCTGCATCACGGGGAAACACAAATCAGCTGCGGCGGCTACCAGAATCAGAACCACATACGGAATCCACCCCAGTCGCCACCATGCCGGGTCGCTTACTTTCTTATCACCCATAACAGATAGTACGATGTTACGGCTCTTCTGCCTGTTCAAAATAAGCAATCCGCCGCCTCTCTTTTCAGAAAGGCGGCAGAAACTTGTTGCTTAATCAGCAGCTGGTCGCTTTAGTTGAACTTAGCGAGCATAGCCTGGCGCTGGGCCTCAAGCTCGGCGGGCAGCTTGTCGCCAACCGTGTTGAACAGCTCAGTCTGGGATTCGAGCTCAGCCTTCCACTCGGAAGCGGAGATGGTCATGTTGGTCTCGAATGCAGCCTTGTCGTAGCCCTTGAGGCCGTCGGTGTCGAGTTCCTCGAAGGTGGGGGAGATACCCAGAGCGGTCTCCACGCCGTCCACCTCACCGCGGCAGCGGCGAAGCACCCAGTCGAGCACGCGCATGTTATCACCGAAGCCGGGCCATACGAAGTTACCCTCGGCATCCTTGCGGAACCAGTTCACGTTGAAGATTTTGGGCAGCTTGCAAGCGCAGGTCTTGGTGCCCATATCCAGCCAGTGCTGCCAGTAGTCACCCACATTGTAACCAATGAAGGGCTTCATGGCCATCGGGTCGCGACGCACCTGGCCAATCTGGCCGAAGGCAGCGGCGGTCATCTCAGAGCCCATGGTAGCACCCACGTACACGCCGTGGTTCCAATCCTTGGACTGGAATACGAGCGGCATGGTGGTAGCGCGGCGGCCACCGAAGAGGAATGCGCTGATGGACACACCCTCGGGGTTGTAGTATTCGGGATCGAGCGTGGGGCACTGGGAAGCCGGAGCGGTGAAGCGGCTGTTCGGGTGAGCGCACTTGCGGCCGCAATCGGGAGTCCAGTCGTTGCCCTGCCAGTCGATAGCGTGAGCAGGAGCCTCGCCGTCCATACCTTCCCACCATACGTCACCGTCATCGGTCAGACCCACGTTGGTGAAGATGATGTTCTCCTTGATGGTGTCCATGGCGATGGGGTTGGACTTGTAGGAGGTGCCGGGAGCCACACCGAAGTAACCGTTCTCGGGGTTGATGGCGTGGAAGGTGCCGTCCTCGTGGGGCCAGATCCAGGCGATATCGTCGCCGATGATGCTGGTCTTCCAGCCCTTCTCGGCCAGAGCGGGCGGGGGCACAACCATGGCCAGGTTGGTCTTACCGCAGGCGGAGGGGAATGCGCCGGTCACATAGGACTTGCGGCCCTGGGGATCGGTGATGCCGAGGATGAGCATGTGCTCAGCCATCCAGCCGTTCTTGCGGGCGATGCCGGTAGCGATACGCAGAGCAAGGCACTTCTTGCCGAGCAGAGCGTTACCACCGTAACCGGAACCGTAGGAGATGATTTCGCCGGTCTCGGGGAAGTGGCAGATGTACTTCTCTTCGTTGTTGCAGGGCCAGGTCACGTCTTCCTGACCGGGCTCAAGGGGAGCACCCACGGTGTGGAGGCAGGGCACGAAGTCGCCGTAGCCGTCGCGCTTGGGATTACCACCGCCGTTCACTTCATCCTCGAGGCGCTTGAGCACCTTCTCACCCATGATGGTCATGATGCGCATGTTGGTCACCACGTAGGCGGAGTCGGTGATTTCGATACCGATCTTGGCCAGGGGGGAATCCAGCGGGCCCATGCAGAAAGGAATCACGTACATGGTACGGCCCTTCATGGAACCATCGAGGAAGGGGTTGAGAATGGCGCGCATCTCAGCCGGGGACTTCCAGTTGTTGGTAGGACCAGCGTCCTCCTGCTTCTCAGAGCAGATGAATGTGCGTTCCTCTACGCGGGCCACGTCAGAAGGAGTAGAACGAGCCAGGAAGCAGCCGGGGCGCTTCTC
>JAFXDR010000074.1 GCA_017521145.1 Akkermansia sp.
GAACGCTACATGGGCAGCCCGCACCGCCTGGGCTACCGCCTCTACAACCTGTATGGCGACAGCATTCACGGCTCAGCATACTATATGCCCTGGGAGCATCTGTACGGCGGCAACCACTTTACCAAATCCCTCTACGTAGGCTGCGTATGCGGTGGTATCTCCCACTTTGGTGCATTCGCCGCCCTGGCCAACGGTGTACCCTCCCTCACCTGCGGCGAGCCCGGCCACTGCGCCTACGTGCTCTGGGTAAACGGCAAGTGGGTACCCGGCAACTCCGTGAGCTGGGAACGCGGCCTGCACTGGCAGCCCGTGCTCAACATGTGGAGCGCATTCTCCTCCCTGCACCTGGGTTCCGAGCTCTACACCAAGCTGGATGCAGACACTCACGCCTCCAACACCTACCGAGTGCTGGCGCACCATGCAGCATCCACCAAGAAAGATAAGCTTGCGATTAACTATTTCAAAGATGCCACCACCGCACAGCCCATCAACATCGGCGTGTGGCAGGAATATAATAACTACCTCACGGCCAATAAGGGGGACGACATGAAGCTCCTCTGCGAGATGCAGGACAACCTCTGCTATACCGTAGCCCCGCGCTACCCGGAGGTTATCTCCGAATTCCTCGCCCATTGGGTATACCCCAAAATGAAAGCAGCCAAGCTGCCCGTGGCGGAGCTGATGACCCGCTACCACGTCTTCTGGAACAACGTTGCCCAGATGGGTCCGGAGCGCTGGCGCATCGAAAAATTCGGGCGTCGGCAGATTGAACTTCTGCAATATCAGGACCCGCCCGATGGCAAGGAAATCCCGCCGCCTGATCCCAAGCTGGCCCTCCCGGTGTTCAACCTGATGATGAATAACCTGGCCTCCAAGAGTGACTACCTGCCGGTTGTCATCGGCTGGGGCGAAGAAATGGCCAAGGGACTGGGTGGAACACATGCCAGCACCATCGCAACGCTTTCCAAGGAAATCGCCAAGACCGGCACAGGTGCCATGGGTGGGGGCGATAATACAAAGGTTACCGGACAGCTGATGATGTCTGCGGCAAAGTCCAAGGATATCGCCACATTCCAGCGACTGGGAGCCAACAGTGCCGATCAGGTAGAAACACCCGCTGATATGCCCGAATTGCCGGAGATGCCTGGCAAACTGCTCTCTGCAGATGGCCTGCTGGCCACCAGCTCCACATGTAATCACGACTCGCCCGTTTCGCACTGGGGGGTGATTCGCCCCAGCGGTGGTCGTTTCCACACAGACAAGGACGAAAACGCCTGGGCAAGCGTCATGATGCCCAAACCCGGCTATGTCAACGGTGTTGTGATTGTTACCAATGGGGGCAACCACCAGCGCCTGAACAACATGGTGGTGCAGATATCAGACGATGGCGAGAGCTGGAGCACCATCAAAGAACTGGGCGAATGCAAACAGCGCGTCATCAGGCTTGATTTCCAGGAACGCCTGGGCCGTCACGTCCGCATTCTCCGCAAAGGCGGGCCGGAGTACTTCCACCTCAACGGCATCTATGTCTACGGTCGCGATGCTGCATAATCACCCCTTTCCTTTAAGCAACTCATGAAGAAAACGCTTTATCTCCTTCTTCTCGCCGCAGGGCTGCTGGCTCCCATGCCGGCACAGGCGGCCAAGCAATATAAGACCCAGACTGAAGCCGCCGAGGCTGTCACCGATGACGGTTACATTCTGGTGGTCTATGGCAAGGGCTGGGACCGCTTCAGCGAACCGCTCTGCAAAAAAGTCATTGAAGCACCGGAAGTACAGCAGGCTGCCGGCAACGCCGCGCTCATCCTGACCCCCTTCTACCAGTATGCCACTGAGGCAGAGCGCTCTGCCCAGCGCGAGGTATGGGGTTCCCTGGCTGAACCGCTTGCTCGCTCCATGGAAACATACCCCTGCCTGCTCCTGTATGATAAGGAAGGTTACCTGTACGGGCGCGTGCAGGGACCCGTTCTGCTCCGCGGCACGATGGCAGAAATAGCTGCCGATCTCAAAGCCAAGATGGACGCCAAGCGCAAGCAGGAGGAAATCATGAAAAAAGCTGACGCTGCCAGTGGGGTTGAGAAAGCAAAACTCATAGCAGAAGCCTGCACATTCGACAATATCGAGTGGCCGAATAATGCCCGGGGCATGGTCAAGGAAGCCGACCCCAGCGACCAGTCTGGCATGGTTCGCCGCCTGCACTTCGATGGCTGGGCTCTGGCGCAGAAATACTGCGGAAAGGATACCGATGGCGGCTTGCAACTCGGCGAAGGCCCCACCGTCAAAGCCATGCAGGACATGATGAAAGATGACGCATACACCCCTGAGCAGAAGCAGGTGATGCATGCCATCATCATCGGCACACTGCGCCGCAGCAATGCAGATGCCAACAAGACCCAGATGCGCCAGCATGCCAATGAGATGAAGCGCCTGAACCCGGAATCCAATCTGGGAGTCACCGTAGACCAGATTATGAAAATCTGGATTAACGATGACGGCAAGAAAAAGTAAAACCTGCCCTTCCCCCTCACAAACAAACTGCCCCGGCTGTTTATCTCAGCCGGGGCAGTTTGTTGATGAAAGATTGTGAATGAGCAAAATCACCTGGTGAGGGCCAGCAGGCGCATGGCTCTTGGGAAGAAGCGGCGCAGCAGGAAGAACAACGCGCTGCATATCGCCAGAATCACCAGTGGCATATACAGGCACTGATTCTGTGTGAACTTGCCGCCATACGAGCCGGTCAGTACCAGCCGAAGCGCATGCAGCACAATATAGTGGGTCACATAAATGAAGAATGAAGCCGGGGCCAGCCACACCACAGCGCGGGTGAAGCGCGGCAGGTACTGCTCGCACAGCGCACCGATTCCCATGGTGCAGCTCACCCCCAGCAGCACCAGCGCACTGCTCTGCACCGGCGGGTAGAAACCAAAGGCATACACCGCAGGCAGCAGCAGCAGTGCCGCCAGCACCGGAGCCCATGCATAGCTGCGCACAAAGGCCGTAAAACGCTCAAAATCGGCATAGCGGCGAATCCACAACCCCAGAGAATAGAAGCCCAGTGCCAGAATGCTTTCATACAAACGGAAAGGCAGCCAGCCTACACGCCAGGATTTGTGGCTGGCAGCGGTCTCGGCATCGCGCGCGCAGAATACATCACTGCCCGCAAAGCACAGCAGCACCAGCACCAGCAGCACCTTGCCCGGCAGCCGCTGCAGCAGCGGACTGAAAAGAGCCAGCAGAATCAGCGTGCGCAGGAACCAGAGCGGCACATTGTCAAAATCCCAGTAGCACCAGTTAAGCAGCCCCATTTCCTTGGGAATCAGTGACCACTTGAACCAGCTGAAATCCCCGGCCAGAGTCTGCCCCCAGTGAATCATGGGCTGCAGCAGCAGGATAGAAGCCACCGCAGTCCAGAACACAAAGGGCACCAGCAGGGTGCGCACGCGGCGCCAGTCCAGCCACTGCCCGGCTGCCGCCTTGTGTGTGAAATACCCCGCCGCCAGGAAGAAAAAGAAAATCAGGCTGCGGTAGTTGAACAGGTCGATGATGTAATTGAAGCTGCCATAGGGGCGGTCCACATGGCGCAGAATCACAAAGAACGCCGTCCACACGCGGCAGAAATCAATCCACTGGATGCGTGCAGACGGCATAACTGTTCGTATGGGCGGGAGTTTTATTCCTGGGGCTCGTCATCATCGGCGGCCTCCAGGGCGCGGCGCATGCGGCGGGTCAGGAAGGGACGCACCACCAGACCATAGCCCAGATAGCACACAAAGACGAAAGCCGGAGCAATCCACGGGAAGAAGATGAACGCGCAGACCACGACCACCGCCATGAGAATGGCCATGGCTGTGCCTTTCTTCTCGAAATTCACGTGCTTGAAGCTGGGGTAGATGACCCGGCTCATCATCAGGATGGCCACCACGGCCATGACGGCAGCCATGATATACTGCCACACCGGGGGAATGATGAGGTTGCGGTTAGAGGTAAGGTCAATCACCAGATACATGGTGCTCACCACCGCACCGGCAGCCATGGGAACCGGCAGGCCCACGAAGTCCATGCTCTGATTCGGCTTCTTGGGGGCAGCAGCCATGCAGTTGAAACGAGCCAGGCGCAGCGCAGCGCACAGCAGGTAAAGCACCGCAATAGCCCAGCCCAGATAGGGAATCTCCAGGTTGAACAGCACGGCCTGAGCCAGCAGCATAGCCGGGGCAATACCGAAGGAGACCACATCGGCAATGGAGTCAAACTCCCGGCCGAAGGGACCATCACTCTTGCACATGCGGGCCACACGGCCATCGAGCAGGTCAAAGATGCAGGCGGCAAAGATGAGGTAGGTGGCATGCTGGTAATGCAGGAATGCTTCCTCTGTGCCGGACGGGAACTTCATACCCTCGAAAATCGTGAGAATAGCAAAGAAACCGCACAGCAGGTTGCCGGCTGTCAACAGGTTGGGCAGCACGGGAATCTTGGGTTCATCCGGGTAGACCGGAGGTTGGGGAGTAGACATATTGTTTCGTTTCTATTGGTTTGATAAGTTATTGTTATGAGAGAGTTTCCGCAGCCTTGGCCAGCAGTGCATCCTTGGCAGCGCGTTCCTTGCCGGAACCACGTGCCATATCAGCCTTACCGCCGCCCTTGCCGCCCACAATGGGAGCCAGAGTGCGAATCAGATCACCGGCTTTCAACCCGGCAGCCTGCGCGGCATCGCCACAGTAGGCCCCCAGGGAAAGGCTTGAGCCATCATCGGCCACCAGGAAAGCAGCCGCAGCATAGTGGCGCTTGCGCAGACCGTTGAAAAGCTCAGTAAGCAGCTCGTTGCCACCCTCGGCACAAACCACCACATTACCTCCGGTCAGCTTCTCAGCCAGCAGTGCATCAGCCGCACCGGCAGCGGCAGCCACCTGGGCTTTCCTGAGCTGTTTCTCAGCCTCGATAGCGGCTTCCTTCAGCTTGTCGCAGTAGGCGTTGTAGTCATCCAGCAGGGAATTGATAGTCTCGATATCCTTCGCCTCGCGCAGCTTCTGGGCAGGCTTGGCATCATTGGAAGGCACAGGGACAACGGGCTGGCCCAGGTCGGTCAGTCTGCCGTTGGCCTCGGTCAGCTTATCGAGCATCTCCTTCCCCTCGGGAATACGGGCCGCCACCATATCGCGCACCACTTCGTAACCGGCAGCACCGGTCGCAGCCTCGATACGGCGCACACCGCTGGCGATAGCGCCTTCGCTCTTAATCTTGAAGAAGCCCAGCTGCTTCGTGCTGGCGGCATGAGTGCCACCGCAAAGCTCCATGGATACGCCATTGAACGCACCGGCCTCGCCGCCCATCTGCACCAGACGCACCACTTCACCGTACTTATCGCCGAAGAACTGGCAGATTTCCGGGTGCTTCTTGATTTCAGTCATCGGGTACTCATTGCAGACCACGGGCAGGTCCTCGTTAATCCACTGGTTCACCAGCACCTCCACGCGGCGCAGGTCAGCCTTGGAGATAGCGCCGCTGTTCACGTCGAAACGCAGGCGGTCGGCATCCACCAGGGAGCCCTGCTGGGCGATATCCTCGCTCACCAGCGTGCGCAGTGCCTTGTGCAGCAGGTGCGTGGCGCTGTGGTGCGATTCCAGCGCGCGGCGGCGCTCCACATCCAGCTGCAGCTCCACGGTGTCGCCCACCGCGGGGGTCACGCCATCAGCCGTGGAGATCAGGTGTGCGCGGGCCTTGCCAATCTGCTGCACCCCGATGACCGGGCAACTGTCGCCCCCCACGGAGAGAGTGCCGCCATCGCTCATCTGACCACCCATTTCGGCGTAGAACGGAGTCTTGTCCGTA
>JAFXDR010000075.1 GCA_017521145.1 Akkermansia sp.
GCCTTCCACGTGGGCTCCTGCAGATTGAAAAGTTCCTCCAGGCGTTCCATATCATCATTCCCCAGGCGGGAGGACGCCTGCCCCACGGTTTTCTCACCCGTGAGCGCGCCGATAGCCTGTTCCTGCAGCATTCGCTCCACCGGGCCGCCCGGCACCATGCGGGTCAGGAAGAACACCAGAAAGGTGATGCCAATCAACGTGATGGGCATCATCATGAGGCGTCTGAGAATGTAGTACCGCATGGAAAAGACGCTGCATTCTACTCTTTTATCGCGCGCGTGGCAAGTTTCTATTCTGTTATCACGCGTAGAAAGTGCAATCGGGAAGCACAAATTACAATGTACAACGGGCAATTTAAAAGTGCCGCGAGCCTCTGGCTCGCCCGTCATACCGCGACAGCAACGCCGCAGGGAATTTTTTGATTGTGCATCGAACTTTATCCATTGTACTTCCCTGCGGGAATAATACACTACACCTGCCAGATTCCGCCACGTTGCAATGCGGTAAACAACGAATCCATCACCAGCTGAGGGGTATAGCCCGCCGCGCGGAGCGAGGCAATGGAACGCGCGCCATCGCGCTTGGCCAGACGCTTACCCGCGTTGTCTCGCAGCAGGGCATGGTGGCAATACTGCGGTACCGGAAGACCCAGCACCCCTTGCAGAGCGCGGTGAATATGGGTTGATTCAAACAAATCTGCTCCCCGGGTCACATGGGTCACCCCCTGGGCGGCATCATCCACCACCACGGCCAGGTGGTAACTGGCCGGAAAGTCCTTGCGAGCCAGCACCACATCCCCGTATTCCGTGGGCACACAGCGCTGGGTACCCCGGTGCATATCGTGCCAGGTGGGGCAGCCAATCAAATCCTGCACGCGGCGCATATCCAGCCGCCAGCTGTGCGGCGCACCGGCCTGCAATTTCTCCGCCACCACATCCGGCGGCAGCTTACGGCAGGTGCCGGGGTACAGATAGCCCAGAGTCGCATGCGGAGCCCGCCCCATCTCGGCCAGCTGAACCCTGATTTCCGAACGCGTGCAGAAACAGGGATACAGCAGCCCCATGGCCCGTAGTTGTGCCAATACCCGGCGGTATTCATCGAAGCGCCGGGTCTGTACCATCACCTCGCCATCAAAGCATAGCCCCAGCCATGCCAGGTCCTCATACATGAGCTCCAGGTACTCCGGATGCTGCGCCCGCTGGTCAATATCCTCCACCCGCAGCAGGCAGCGGCCGCCATGAGCATCGGCCAGCCGCCGGGCCTGCAGCGCCGCCAGCAGATGCCCCACGTGCAGCGGGCCACTGGGACTGGGGGCAAAGCGTGTGGTGACTCCTGGCATGGCTGTGACCTATAAAAACCCCGCGTGGCAGAGCCACGCGGGTGTTGAATTTCTTATACGTAATGCGTTATCAGAACTTCGCCTTGAGGATAATCTCCGTCACGCGCTTAGCTCCCTCGCCTGCCATTGTGGAGCGCGGATAAAGGCACTGGGCACGGTAGTAGTTCGAAAGCGCTGAACCATATTCACGAGCAGCCTCACTGCGCTTCGCTTTCTCCAGAGCCTGGGTAAACTCATGAGCCCCCTGGGCATAGCGGTTCAGCGCATCGCGGTACTTCGGATCCTCCTTATAGCGGGCATCCTGCTCTCCACGCTCAAGCAGCATTTCGTATGCCATGCAGGGACCCATCACCACATCCTGCTGAGCAGCTACATCCAGCTGGGTGAGCATGCCATCAATCGTACCGATGAGGGTGATAGCCTCCTTATACTGCTCCTTGAGCTCGGGGTCTATAGCCACCACCTCGAACTTATCCTGCTCGTTGTAAATGGTGCGGTACTCCTTGCGGCCAATCAGGGTGCGGAATTCATCGCGCACGGGATCCTGGTTGTCAATCTTCTCCAGTTCTGCACGGCCCTTGGCAATGTTCGGGTTCTTCGGCCAGATTTTGCCGGCCTCCATAATCTCTGCATTAAAGGTGGCATCATCGCCGGCCTTGAGCGCCTTGGCAGCATTGCGCAGGTGCATGTCACTCTGAGCCTTGCGACCGGCACAGTAGCTGGTGAGCATGGAGTCATCGAAATCCGGATCCAGGGCCTTCATTTTTGAGGCAATCTCTTCCAGTCTGCCGTAATCGCGGGCATTCAAGGCCGGGAGAGCCTGCTTGCGCAGGGTCCAGTATTCGGAAATGCGGCGGCGACCCTCCACCGGGAAAGTCTGCACACTCTCCATATACTCACCCACAGCCACGGCCTGAATCAGGTTGTTCGTGGCCTCGCCCAGCTTGTTCTGAGCCAGCATATTGGCCACGGCTTCCATGTTCTGATCCACATCACGCCGCATATTGGAAGCCATGGTGGCCATGGTGCCGATGGTGGGGGGCAGACCCACACCGCCCTCGAACATCTGCGCCGCCTGGGATTCACTGTCCAGCTTGAGCGTGGTATCGCCATCGCTGAAGATATGGCGGTAGGTATGAGCACCAATCATGGCATGATTGTAACGGCGCTGCATGAGCATGGAAACAATCGTACTCTGGAAGTTAATCTTGGCCAGTTCGAGCGCCGCCACATTCTCCGCGGCATTCTTGATACCGGCAGCCTCCAGTGTGCCGATTTTCTTGGTATTATGGGCAATAGTGAAGGTATTGGAAACCGCAGGCGCACCGCCGCCGGAATTCTTGGCGCCGACAGTATTGTTGCCCCTCTGCACCTTGTTCGTGTTGCGGGATGTCAGAATGTTGGTCTTCTGCACCAGTTTGTCAATCTCTTCCTGCATCTTCTCATTCTTGCGATTGCGGGCACGATTGGCATACTGGGCGGCAATGGCGCTGGCCATGGCGCTGGCCAGTGCACCAGACTGCCCTCCATCGCCAATGTATTCATTCATCTCATACAAGCCGTTGGCAATCTCGACCAGGGTCTGGCTGCCTACCTCGCGGCGGGAACGGGCAGATTTCTGGGTGAGCTTGATAATGGAGCGCATCTTCTTGCGGTAGCGCCTGGCCTCCGAGCTGTCATCCGGGTTCTGGAGCAGGTATTTTTCGAAGCGGGCGCGCACCACGGCATTATTGCCCACATCGAACTTGGCGCCGTTGTAGCTCATGGTGTCGCCCGAGGGGTCGAGCAGCGGCATCTCCATGCCCAGCACCTGGGGGTTCGGTGTCTCGCCGCTGTTGGGATCCACATGGGATTTACCGATATTCGGCACGTGCTCCATCTGGCCGGTCTGCGGCTGGTTCATCTGCATCATGGGCTGCTGGGCACTGCCAGCCTGGCGCTGCACATCTGCCGCAGAGAAGCCGCCTTTGCGGGCTGCCCCCAGTCCCTGTGCAGATGCCTGGCTCAGCACAAAAGTACCGCACACCAACGGTAATAAGGAAATGTAGGAAATTGCTTTCATGGGTCTTAATCAGTTTCCACTTTTTCTACAATCATAACACCTTTCACCTCACGGCCCTCGGCATCCTGGCCGTTGCGGCAAGCCACATGGAAGGCAAAGGTATCACCACGGGTCAGATTGACCCGCCCGGTCACGCCGCTGCGCACCAGCAGCGGCAGGCGCTCCTGCTTGTTATTGGGCAGAGAGACGGCCACAAGACGGTCATTACCCAGCGTTTCGATATTCTCCACACGGGCGGTCAGGCGATAGGTGTTGCCTGTGAGACGAGAGGCATCCTGGCGGTAATCTGCAATGTTGAACCGCGAATCTGCCGTTTCCTTCTGTTCTTCAGAAGGCTTCATGACCACGGCAGCACCAATGGCCAGCGCCAGCACGGCACCGCCACCACCCAGCACAAGCGGCAGCTGCGATTTCTTATTTTTGGAAGAGCGTCTTTTTCTTGCCATAATGAATCAGTAAGTAAAATGTTATTCCCAGCGCGTGCGGCGCACACCGATATAGGTGAGGATGATACCCACTATCACATGCCCCAGCAGCACGGCAAAACACGGGATGCGGTCCGCAAATGAGGTCTGCACAATGCTGTTCACCGCCTTGAGAACCTCCGAATCCAGGCCACCGTTCACACTGCCGCTCCATGCCCAATAGGCGGAAATAAAGGGTTGCGTAAAGGTTTCCACAAAATCCGGCAGCGCCAGCACGGCACCCGAAAGCGGCAGCTGGAAGCCCACCAGGTAGATACTCAGCAGCGATGACTGGTCCGGGGTCTTGCAGTTGGCCGAAATGCCCAGGCACATGGTAGTCATGGCAGCATTGGCTAACAGCAGGAATACCAGGTGGTTGATGATATCACCACGCAAGGGCCAGCAATACTGCACAAATGCGAACATCCACAAGCTCTGGATAAGCACCAGCACGCTCAGGAACACAATCTTGGATGCCAGATAGGCCGCAGGACTGGTACCGGCAAACTTTTCCTTCTCCATGATGAGGCGCTCACCTGCCACCTCGCGAGAGGAGTTATTGGAACCCATGAGCCCCAGCAGAATCACCTGGAACATGATGATACCCGAAACCGCCGACCCCACGCGGGCACGCACCTCGGCCTGTTCCTGCTGCGCCTGCACTTCTGCCGCCAGGTCAGCGCCCATGCTGTCCGTCAGCTGCAGCAGCTGCTCCTGCCCCTTGCTGGAGAACAAGGCCACCAGAATCGGGAACACCACAATCATGGCCACCTGCAGCCAGAGCTGCATGCGGTCGCGGAACAAAATCGTAAAACGGCGTTTCAGCAAGGTGCTGAACTGGGCAAAGAAAGAAGGCTGGGGCACTTCGTCCTCCTCATCTCCACGCGGATGCGGCGAAGGCGGCTGCAACCCGGCTGCAGAGAATTTAGCCAGGTGTTTGCGCTCCAGGCGCTGGTAATAATCCACACGGTGTTTCAGCCAGCTCTGGCGCCACTCATCGGGCTCTCGCATGGCAAGCTTCGGGTAGACATTCTCGAAATCCTGCTCGCCAAAGTAATGCACCATCGTTTCCGGCGAGCCATGGTAGGCCAGATTACCACGCACCATCACAATGATGCTGTCGTAAAGCTCCATCTGGGCAAGACTGTGGGTCACCGAAATCACAATTCGGCCATCCTTCATGCTCAGCTGGTGCAGCAGCTGCACAATTTCACGCTCCGAGCGGGGATCCAGGCCACTCGTCACCTCATCGCACAGCAGGATGCGCGGGCTGCTCACCAGCTCCATAGCCAGTGCCAGGCGGCGCTTCTGACCACCGGAAAGCAACTTCACCGGGCGGTCCGCAATCTCACTCAGACCCGTTTCCTGCAAGGCATTCTCGATAATCTCATCCAGTTCGTCCTCATCAGCATCCACCCGCAGGCGGGCCGAGCTCTCCACATTTTCATCCACCGTCAGTTCTTCATAAGCAATACTGAACTGCGGCACATAGCCGATTTCATACGGTTCAAAATCACCATCCTCCGCCAGATCGCGCCCCTCCCAGAAGAAGGTGCCGGAGGTCGTCTCCTTGATACCGGCAATGGCTTTCAGCAAGGTGGTCTTACCGCAACCGGAAGGGCCCACAATAGCCGTGAAATGCCCGCGTGGAATGCAGAAATTCACATCGCTGAGCAGAAACAGGCTCTCCCCATCATTATCAACCTCCAGACAAATATTGCGTGCTTCCAGCATGATTATTACGGTAACTGTTTTACTTTACCATAATAAATCCGGCGTTGCAAGTCCCCAGATGCCACATTACACGCTTTTTCGCATTTGATTGTGCTTTCTCTGCCAATGAACAAAATCAGGATTGAATGCCTGCGCTCCCTGTGATAGAATACCGCCGCGAGTATGAATTTAGATGAGCTGAGACAAGGAATCGACAGCATCGATGCGCAACTGGTGGAGCTGCTCAAGCAGCGCGCCGCACTGGTGCACCAGGTAGGTGAAACCAAGCGCAGCGCAGGAGCCCCCACCTTTGTGCCGGAGCGGGAAAGCGCACTCATCGAAAAACTGCTCAGGCTCAATGAGGGCGTACTGCCGGAAAAGAGTCTCTTAAGTATCTGGCGGCAGATTGTAAGCTGTTCCTTCCACCTGGAAGGCAACATGCGCATCGGCTACCTTGGCCCGGAAGGCACCTGGAGCCACCAGGCCGCCCTCAGCCGCTTTGGCGACAGCGTGGAGCTCGTGCCCTACTCCTCCTTTGCCCACATCTTTGCAGCAGTGGAACGCAACGAGGTGAACTACGGCGTCATTCCCCTGGAAAACAGCACCCACGGCAATGTGGTGCAGGCCATGGACTTCTTTGCCCACACCCACCTGCGCATCTGTGCCCAGGTGCACCAGAGCGTGCAGAACTGCCTCATGGCCAACATTCCGGCCGCTGAAATCCGCACCATTTATTCCCACCCGCAGGTACTGGGGCAATGCAGCAGCTGGCTGCACCAGAACTACCCGCAGGCAGACCAGATTCCCACCGCCAGCAGCACAGCCGCCGCCCGCATGGCAGTAGAACACGCGGACGAGGGCGCCGCAGCACTCGGCAGCCCGCTGGCAGCAAAACTGCACGGGCTGAACATTCTGGCCGAGCAGGTGCAGGATGTAGCCACCAACACCACCCGCTTCGTGGTCATCGGCGCACAGAGCACCCGCCCCAGCGGCCAGGACCGCACCACCATCTGCTTCACCGTGCCGCACAAACCCGGCGGTCTCGTGGATGTGCTGGAGCATTTCCGCACCCATGGCATCAACATCTTCTGCCTCGACTCCCGCCCTACCCGCGACACTGCCTGGGAATACCTCTTCTACATTGATGTGGATGGCCACGAAACCGAAGAACCGCTGCGCAGCTGCCTGGCCGAGCTCAAGGCCGAATGCCCGGTCTTCAAGGTGCTGGGCTCCTACCCGGAAAAATAAAATTGCCAATCGTCACACCCGTATGTCATTCTCGCTGAACCAGGCACGGCAGCTTCTGCAACACGCCCGCAAGAGCGGACGCCTGCCGCACGCCCTGCTTATCACCGGCACCCCGGCCGCTGGTACCCAGCAGCTGGCACTGGCCATGGCAGAAGAGCTGAACGGCGCCCGGGCCTCGGCCCTGGAATCCCTGCGCCACCCCATGTGCCGCGTGCTGCGCCCCGGCTCCAAGAGCCGCAAGATACTCATTGAAGACATCCGCAACGTAGAACCCTTCCTCGCCCTGCGCGCCGCTGAAGGAGAAACCAAGCTGGTCATCATTCTCGAAGCCGACCGCATGATGGAGGAAGCCGCCAATGCCTTCCTAAAGACGCTGGAAGAGCCCCCGCCTCAGACCGTCATCATCCTCATCACCGAACAACCCAGCCGCCTGCTCACCACCATTCTCTCCCGCTGCGTACGCGTGCCACTGCACGAAGCAGGCAACGCCCTGCACCTTTCAGAAGCCCAGCAGGCCTTTCTCCCGGCGGTGACCGCCGCCCTGCCCCTCATCGGCTCCGATGTAGCAGCCCTGGCTCTGCGCGCCGACTTCCAGGCACTGCTGGCCGAACGCAAGGAACAAATCACCAAACGCCTCACCGCCGCCATCAAAGCCGAAGCCAAAGCCATAGCCGAAGGCACAGACATCCGCGACTGGGAAGCCCGGCAAAAAGATGCCACCGCCGCTCTCATCGAAACGGAATACCTGGCCGAGCGCGAACAGATGCTCGAACTGCTCTCCCTCTGTCTCGGGCAAGCCGTGCTGCTCGCCTCGCACGCGCCGGATGTGCACCCCCTTGCCCCGGAAATTGCCAGCCTGGCCGCCGCCCGTCCTGTGGCCGATCTGCTGCTGCGTATGCGTGCCCTCGAATCCCTGCGCACCGACCTCAATTTCAACGTGAACGAAGCCCTCTGCCTCGATTCCCATCTTCTCAACATCATCGGCAACAACACATTATGAACAGCATGACCGGATTCGGAGCCGCCACGGCTCCCCTGGGTGGCTCCACCATCCGGGTTGAAATCAGCGGAGTCAACCGCAAACAGACCGAAATCGCCGTCGCCCTGCCCCGCGCCTGGGCATCGCTCGAAACCGCCATACGCGACACCGTAGCTGCCGCCGTCTCCCGCGGCAGGGTCAATGTCACCCTCAGCCTGCAGCAAGTACCCGGAGCCGCTGGTGCGCTCACCCTCAACCGCGACAAACTGGCCGCCCTGACCGCCACTCTGGCAGAAGCAGAAAAGGCCCTGGGACAAAAGGTTGACACCTCGCTCGACTCCCTGATGCGTCTCGGCATCATCAGCGAAGAAACGGAAAGCGACCTCCCGCTCGAAAGCATCCAGGCAGCCGCAGAACCCGCCGTGCGCGAAGCTCTAGCCGCCTTCATCACCCTGCGCGCCCAGGAAGGTGCCAACATGAAGCGCGACCTCCTCGCCCGCATTGCCACCCTGCGCCAATTCCGCGAACAGCTCATGGCCCGCGCCTCCGGCGTGGC
Source organism: Akkermansia sp. (assembly GCA_017521145.1). GTDB lineage: Bacteria > Verrucomicrobiota > Verrucomicrobiia > Verrucomicrobiales > Akkermansiaceae > Akkermansia. The sequence goes on from JAFXDR010000075.1 coordinate 8,362, forward strand.
TGCCCGCCACAAGGAAGTACTGCTCAAGCGCCTGGCAGATAGCGGACTCCCCCTGCCGCTGGATGACGAACGCATCATCAAAGAAATTGCCCTCTTTGCCGACAAGTGCGACGTTTCTGAAGAAATGACCCGCCTCGAATCCCACCTCAATCAATTCGAAAAAATCTGCGACAAAGCAGAACCCGTAGGCCGCACCCTCGATTTTCTCTGCCAGGAAATCTTCCGCGAACTCAACACCACCGGTTCCAAAGCCAATGATGCCGAACTCGCACAGCTCGTCGTCAACGCCAAAACCGAACTCGAAAAAATCCGCGAACAGGTCCAGAACATCGAATAACTCCTATTCCCCCATCAATCGTCAATAGTCAATCGTCAATTCCCATGCTTGGCACTCTACTCATCGTCTCCGGCCCTTCTGGCAGTGGCAAAACAACCCTCTGCCGCCGCGCAGAAAAAGACGGTCTCACCGCCTACTCCATCTCCTGCACCACCCGCCAGCCCCGCCCCGGCGAACAGGACGGAGTCGACTACCACTTCCTCAGCCCGGAAACCTTTGCCGCCAAAGTAGCCGCCGGCGAATTTCTGGAACACGCCACCGTGCACGGCAACAGCTACGGCACCCTCAAGAGCGATATCATCGACCTCCTGCAAGCGGGCAAAAATGTGGTCATGGATATTGACGTGCAAGGCGCAGCCTCCATCCGTGCCTGCAATGATGCCATCATCCGCCGCGCCTATGCCGATGTGTACATCCATGTACCCTCTGCCGAGCTGGAAGCCCGCCTGCGCGGCCGCCAGACTGATGCCGAGGAAGTCATCCTCCTGCGTCTGCACAACGCCGCCGAAGAAGATGCCCGCATGGGTGAATACCAATATGCCCTCGTCTCTGCCGACCGGGAAAGCGACTACGCCCGCTTCACCGCCCTGCTCACCACCCTGGGCATGCGCACAGGGCTGTAAAAACGCTCCAGACCCAACCGTTTCTACGCAAAAAGGACTGCAAACGCAGTCCTTTTCTGCATGAAGAAGAAATTCAGTCTCATTCTCATCTACATCCTCTCAGCCACAGGAGGAATCGCCGTGGCAGAAAGCTTTGAATCGCTGGATGCCATCCTCAACACCGCCCGCGAAGTAAGCAACGCCCGGCACGACCGCAAGATGGAACAACGCCGGGAAAACCGCCGCAGGGAATACAAGCGCGACAAAAGGGAAAAAGAAAAACGGCATCGAGATTGTGAACATCGGCGTCGCTGAACGGTCCAGGCCGCGCAGCGGCTGGTATTAAAATCACACCCCGCGCAGCGGGGTGTTTTCATTTTTCACAGAACGGCCGTCAGGCCGTTTTTTCACAGCAGGCGAAGCCTGTTTTCACAATA
>JAFXDR010000076.1 GCA_017521145.1 Akkermansia sp.
CCGCCAAGCAGAACCTGGACAACCTGCCCTGGCTTTCCGATGGCAACCCCATCAAGGGTGAGAGCGTGAAGGATGTGGAGAGCTTCCGGAAGATGGTGATACCCGCCGCGGAACGCCATGGTGGCAAGGTGCTGGTGGCTTATGCCAGCGGTGCTGTGAAGGCTGTTGAGGTGGACGAGGAAGACCCGGATGCCGCCAAGCTCTTCAGGAAGTTTGCCCCGGATCTGGCCAGGAAAGCCGAAAAGGAAGGCAAGAAGAACAAGAAGGGCAAGAAGAGCCGCAAGCCTGCCCGGGATGACGACGAAGAATAACCAGCCCGAAGCCCCGCTTGCCCTGGAGCCGGAGTGCCTGCCGTATCTGCAGAAACCGGTGGTGCTGGGCCTGAGCGGTGGCCGCGATTCTGTGGCCCTGCTGCGCCTGCTGGTGCAGCAGGGTTGCCATGTGCATGCTCTGCATGTGCACCATGGTATCCGCTCTGCAGAGGCAGATGCCGATGCCGCTTTCTGCGCAGAGCTGTGCGAGCAGCTCGATGTGCCTTTTGAACTGCAGAAGATAGATGTGCCCACGCTTTCGGCAGAGCAGGGTGTATCGCTCGAAACCGCCGGGCGCCACGCCCGCCGCTGGTTGCTGGCGGCGGCAGCCCGCCGCTGCCAGGGCTGCACCGTGGCGCTGGCCCACCATGCCGATGACCAGGCTGAAACCGTGCTGTTCCGCCTGGCGCGCGGCTCTGCCGGGCTGCGCGGTATGCAGCCGGTGCACCAGACAGGCAGCACTACCTGGATTCGCCCGCTGCTCAGCTGCCGCCGCGAGGAAATCACCGCCTGGCTGCAGCAGATTGGCCAGCCCTGGCGCGATGATTCAACCAACGCCGTGCCCGATGTGGCGCGTAATTCCCTGCGTCTGGAGGTGATCCCCACGCTGAACAAAGCCCTGGGGCGCGATGTGACCCCCATTCTGAACCGCAGCGCCCGCCTGCAGGGAGAGACACTGGAGGCGCTGGAAGCTGCGCTTGCAGCGCTGCCTTCGTGCGATCCCCAGGGGCGGCTCTACCTGCCCTTTGTGTGGGAGCAGCCGCTGGCTTTGCAGAAAGCCGTGGTGCGCCGCTACCTGCAGCAGAACGGCGTGGCCGATATCAGCGAGGAACTGGTGCTGACCGTGCTGGCTATTCTGCCGGCCCAGGCTCCTGCCGCCCGTGTGAATCTTCCCGGTGGCCGCTTTGCCTGCCGCCGCGAGCGCCGCCTGGTGATTACGGAAGAGTAAATAGGGGAATTTTGAATGTAGAATTTTTGATTTTGAATGTGTGAATCTTCATTCCCATTAATCATTAATCACTAATCATTAATCATTAATCACTAATCATTCCCGAAACGTTTCGCCCGCGTTCCAGGCAAGGAACGCGGGCGGATTTGTTTGCAGATGGTGGAGTGTCGTATCAGGCCTGGTATTCAGCCATGGCCTCGGCGTGGTATTCCTGGAGGGTGCGCACGTGGGTCTCCTTGTTCTTGGCGTGCAGCATGGCTGCGGCGCAGGCACGGGCGCTGGAAAGGTCCGTGGTGTAGGAGATATTGCTGCTCACGGCAGCGGCGCGGATAGCCACTTCGTCCTCGCGGGCGTCGTGGGAGCCGGGGGTATTGATAACGAACACGATATCGCCGTTCTTGATGCGGTCCACAATGTCCGGGCGGCGGCGCTCGTGCACCTTGTAGGCGCGTTCGCACTCAATGCCGCTCTGGAGCAGGTGAATCATGGTACCCTTGGTGGCGCAGATATCGTAGCCGGCCTTTTCGAGATTCCGGGCAATATCGGTCACGAGGTGTTTGTCGCGGTCGCTCACGGAGATGAACACGAGACCCTCCTTGGGCAGGGCGTTGAAGGCCGAAACCTGGCTCTTCAGGTAGGCTACCTCCGGGTCGGCATCAATACCCATCACCTCACCGGTGGAGTGCATTTCCGGGCCCAGCACCACGTCGATACCCGGGAAGCGGTTCCAGGGGAACACGGCTTCTTTCACGGTGTAGTACGGCGGCACCACTTCCTTGGTGAAGCCCAGTTCCTTGAGCGTGCAGCCGCTCATCACCTTGGCGGCCAGCTTGGCCAGCGGCACGCCGATGGATTTGGAAACGAAAGGCACGGTGCGGGATGCGCGCGGGTTCACTTCAATGACGTACAACTCTTCATCCTTGATGGCGAACTGGCAGTTCATGAGCCCCTTCACGTTGAGCTTGGCGGCCAGTTCCTTGGCGGCGCGCATCATTTCCTTGTGCATGCCCACGGAAACGCGGTTCGGGGGAATCATGCAGGCGGAGTCGCCGGAGTGAATGCCGGCGGGTTCCACGTGCTGCATGATAGCGCCCACCACGCTGGTCTCGCCATCGGCAATCACGTCCACGTCAATCTCCATGGCGTGCTCCAGGAAGCGGTCCACCAGCACCGGGCGCTCGGGGGATGCATCCACAGCTTCGCGCATGTAGGTGCGCAGCTCCTTCTCATCGTACACAATCATCATGGCGCGGCCACCCAGCACGAACGAGGGGCGCACCAGCACCGGGTAACCGATGCGGCTTGCCACGGCCACGGCTTCGTCCTCATTGGTGGCGGTACCGGCCTCGGCCTGCTTGAGACCGATTTCATCGAGCAGGGCAGAGAAATACTTACGGTCTTCGGCCAGTTCGATGCTGCGCGGGCTGGTGCCGATGATGGGCACACCGCGTTCCTGCAGGGCGGCGGCAAGGTTCAGCGGGGTCTGGCCGCCAAACTGCACGATGACACCATCCGGCTGCTCCTGGTCGCAGATGTTGAGCACATCTTCCAGGGTGAGGGGTTCGAAGTAGAGCTTGTCGGAGGTGTCGAAGTCGGTGGAGACGGTTTCCGGGTTGGAGTTGACCATGATGGTCTCGTAGCCCAGTTCCTTGAGTGCGAAAGAAGCGTGCGAGCAGCAGTAGTCGAACTCGATACCCTGGCCGATGCGGTTCGGACCGCCACCCAGAATCATGATTTTCTTCTTATCCGTCTTGCGGGCTTCGTTTTCTTCGCCGTAGGAAGAGTAGAAGTAGGGCGTGATGGCTTCGAACTCAGCGGAGCAGCTGTCTACCAGGCGGTAGCAGGGCACCACTCCCTGAGCCTTGCGGGCAGCGCGCACTTCGTCCTCCGTGCAGCCGCGGGCCAGGGCAATCTGGCGGTCAGAGAAGCCCATCTTCTTGGCTTCCAGCAGGTCGAGCTCCTTGAGCTTCATGCCGGCATCAGCCAGCTGCTTGAGCTGGTCGAGGAACCAGGGGTCGATATCGGTGAGATCCTGGATTTCCTCCAGGGTCCAGCCGTTCACGTAGGCGGTCTGAATCCAGAAGATGCGGTCGGCATTCGGCACGGCCAGCTTGGCGGCAATTTCATCGCGGGTGGGGTTCTTCGGGTCCTTCAGGTCGAAACCGAAGCCCCAGCGGCCGGTCTCCAGCGAGCGCAGGGCCTTCTGCAGGGATTCCTTGAAAGTGCGGCCAATGCTCATCACCTCACCCACGCTCTTCATGGCGGTGGTCAGGCGCTCATCGGCCTTCTTGAACTTCTCGAAGGTGAAGCGCGGCACTTTCACCACCACGTAGTCAATGGTGGGTTCGAAAGAGGCGGGGGTCACCTTGGTGATATCGTTGCGCAGCTCATCAAGCGTGTAGCCGATGGCGAGCTTCGCAGCAAACTTGGCGATGGGGAAGCCGGTTGCCTTGGAGGCCAGGGCAGAGGAACGGCTCACGCGCGGGTTCATCTCAATGACCACCAGACGCCCGGTGCGCGGGCACATGGCGAACTGGATGTTACTGCCGCCGCTCTTCACGCCGATTTCGCGGATAATGGCGAACGAGGCATCGCGCACAATGGCGTATTCGCGGGCTGTGAGGGTCATGGCCGGTGCCACGGTGATGGAGTCGCCGGTGTGGATACCCATGGGATCCAGGTTTTCGATGGAGCAGATGGCGATGCAGTTATCGGCGCAGTCGCGCATCACTTCCATTTCGATTTCTTTCCAACCCAGCAGGCTTTCCTCGATGAGCACCTCGTGCACCGGGGAAAGATCCAGACCGCGGGCTACGATTTCCTCAAATTCGCTCTTATTGTAAGCCACGCCGCCGCCGGTGCCACCCAGGGTGAAGGCGGGGCGGATAATCATGGGGTAGTTACCTACCACATTCTTGGCAATATCCCAGGCTTCGGTCATGTTGTGAGCCACACCGCTGGCGGGCAGGTCAAGCCCGATGCGCATCATGGCATCCTTGAAGCTCTGGCGGTCTTCGCCCTTGTCGATTGCCTCGGCATCTGCGCCGATCATACGCACGCCGTACTTCTCCAGTGTGCCGGCCTTGTGCAGGGCCATGGCGCAGTTCAGAGCTGTCTGGCCACCCAGGGTGGGCAGCATGGCATCCGGGCGCTCACGGGCAATGATTTTTTCTACATATTCGGGCGTAATCGGTTCCACGTAAGTGCGGGGAGCTGTCTCCGGGTCAGTCATGATGGTGGCCGGGTTGGAGTTCACCAACACCACTTCATAACCTTCCTGCTTCAGGGCTTTGCAAGCCTGTGTTCCGGAGTAGTCAAACTCACACCCCTGACCGATAACAATGGGGCCCGAGCCAATGACGAGAATCTTCTTGATAGATGTGTCTTTAGGCATGGTCAGTGTAAACTTGCAGATATATGCCACAACTCGACCCAAAATGCAAGACTAATGTGCAACGAATTTTACAAAAAAATTACCGGATACCCCGCATTTCAAGCAGATAGAGTACCCCGGCGGGGGGGATTTATCCGCTCCATGGGGCGTAACAAGTATCAATTTATGCTTGCGGCGGGGCTCATGGGTCATGTAGAATGAGAGCATGTTCAAGAAACCCTTGTGTGTTGCAATGCTGCTGGCGGTTCTGGCTCCGGCCTGGGCTGCGGAGTGGATGACGGATCTGGAGGCGGCCAAGGCTAAGGCTGCGGCTGAGAATAAGGCCGTTCTGGTGGATTTCACCGGTTCCGACTGGTGCGGCTGGTGCATCCGCTTGCGCAAGCAGGTGCTTGATACCCCGGCTTTCGAGGCTTATGCCAGGGATAAGTTCGTGCTCATGGAGGTGGATGTGCCCCAGAACCCGAAGTTCGATGCCGCGCTGCGCGCCCGCAATGAGAAGCTCTGCGAGCAGTACGGGGTACAGGGCTTCCCCACCATCATGGTGCTGACCCCCCAGGGCGATGTTGTGGGTGGTTTCAGCGGGTTCAAACCCTCGGTGGCAGCGACTGCCGAGACGCTGGATGCAGCACTGGCAACCGCCTCTCTGCTCCGGAAAGCTGATACTCAGCAGGGGGCAGAGCAGCTCGCCACGCTGCTGCAGGTATATAAATCACTTCCCGAGGGGATGCAGCAGGGTGCTGCCACACTGCGCCAGCGCATCATAGCGCTCGACCCGCAGGATACTACGGGACTCGCGCGCGCGAAACGCCTGCAGGACCAGCGCGCAGCTCTGGCCGAGGCCATTGCTGCAGCTTCTACTCCGCAGGAAGCGGTGGCAGCAGTGAACAAGGCATTGGAAACCGCTGAGCCGGAAAACAAGCCCGGCATGTTGCAGGTGAAGTTCCAGGTGTTGCTCATGGCGGCTCAGAATGTAGAGGATGTGAAAGCTGCCATTGCTGCCGGCCGCGAAGCCATGGCTGCCGATCCTGCTCTGCCTGCTGCTGATAAGCAGAAATTCGAGGCTGCCTTTGCCAACCCTGAGGCTGTGCTGGAGCGTGTGCAGCGCATACGCCGCCCGAAAAAATAAAAAAATAAAATTTTAGACTTGCCAAAGTCCGGGGCGGCGTGTATACTCCCGTCACCAGCCGCTCCGGTGGCAGGTAAACACAGTTGGCAGGGTAGCTCAGTGGTAGAGCAGAGGACTCATAAGCCTTTGGTCGGGTGTTCAAATCACCTCCC
>JAFXDR010000077.1 GCA_017521145.1 Akkermansia sp.
TCTTACCGAGGGTGATGAGCTTCTCCACGTAGGGGCGCAGGGCCTTGGCCTTGGCCAGAGTGGTGGTGATGCGGCCGTGGCTGATCAGGCTGCAAGCCTGGTTGGCAAGCAGGGCCTTGCGGTGGGAAGCGGTACGCTGAAGCTTGGCTTTCTTGACGCCGTGTCTCATAGTCTTTTTATGGTGTGTTTAGTGGGTTAATATGTATTGTTATTTGGAATCTTTACTCATCATCATCGTCCTCGAAGGCATCGATGTTCTGGGAGATGAGGGCCTGAAGGTCGGTGCCGCGGGTTTCATCGCCATTGTCGCGCAGGCGGGAGGCCGGAGCGGGGGAAGCGAGGAGCTTGGCATCGAACTGCATACCCAGGGACAGACCGTGCTGCACGAGCTTGTCCTTAATCTCGTTGAGGGACTTCTTACCGAAGTTGCGGTACTTGAGCATTTCGCTCTCGGTCTTCATGGCCAGCTGACCAACGGTGGTGATGTTGGCGTTGTTCAGGCAGTTGGCGGCGCGGACAGAGAGTTCGATTTCGTTCACGCTCATGTTGAGGAGCTTGCGGAGCTGGGCGGTGTTGGCGTCCTGCTCGCCACCGTTGGCCTTGTCGAACTCAACGCGGCGGCTGTCGGCGTCCACGAACACGTCCAGGTGGTGGCGCATGATGCTGGCGGCCTGAAGCATGGCATCGGCGGGGCTCACGCGGCCGTCGGTCCAGATATCGAGCACGAGCTTGTCGAACTCAGTCATCTGACCCACACGGGCGTTGTCCACAGCGTACTTCACGCGGGTCACCGGGGAGAAGATGGAGTCAATCGGAATCACGCCGATGGGGCGGTCCTTGTCGTTGTTGTCGTCGGCGGTGTGGAAGCCACGGCCCACGTTCACCTCGAAGTCGCAGTCGAAGATGGTGCTCTGGTCAAGGTGGCAGATAACCTGATCCTTGTTCACCACGGAGTAGATGTGATCCTCCTGGATGTCACCGGCGGTCACCACGCCCTGCTTCGTCACGCGAAGGGAAAGGGTGCGGGGTTCCTTGCCGTGGTGCTTGAACTTCACCTTCTTGAGGTTGAGGATGATTTCGGTCACGTCTTCCACCACGCCGGGCAGAGAAGTGAATTCGTGCTGAGCACCGGCGATTCGTACGCTGGTGATGGCAGCACCCTCCAGGGAGCTGAGCAGCACGCGGCGAAGCGAGTTACCGAGAGTGTGACCAAAGCCGGTCTCGATGGGCTCGGCGATAAAGGTCACGTGGTTGGGATCCTCCGGGTCAGCAATGCGCTTAAGCGTGTTGGGAATCTCGAAATGGGCCAGCTTGATGGGCCCCTGCTCCTGAATGATTTCGTCAGACATATTAGTGTGTAGGTGTGGCCGGGTTTCCCTCCTTGCGGGCTCTGCTTCCTGGCGGAAAGGGAGGACCAACGACCGGATTTTGAATAAACCCGCGCGGCGCAAAGGATACCGCTAATTCCTTCACTTGGCAAGACTTTTCTGCAAAAATGTCAACTTTTGTTCCCGTTTTGCCTGATATCGGGAATAAATCGACATTTTACACCTCAATTATGAATCAACCCGGTAGTCACATCCGCATACTGGAAGCGCACGAGGCGGGCGAGGTCAGCCAGGGAGAGCTGCACCTGCAGGCCGATGCGCCCGCCGGAGAAAATGATGGAGTCGAATTTCTGTGCACTGGTATCAATCGTGGTGCGGAAGGGCTTTTTCATACCAATGGGGGAGCATCCGCCGTGCACATAGCCCGTGAGCGGCAGCAAATCTTTCTGCTTGAGCATTTCGAGCGACTTCTCGCCCACGGCCCTTGCGGCTTTCTTGAGCTCCAGCCCTGCCCCCACGGGAATCACGAACACATAGTGAGCCCCACTGCGCCCGGTAGTCACCAGGGTCTTGAAGACCTGCGCGGGGTCCTGCCCCAGCTTCTCAGCGACCTCGAGCCCGGTAATGGCCCCGGCAGATTCATAGGTAAAATGCTGGTACGGCACCTTTTTCTGCTCCAGGAGCCGCATTACATTCGTTTTATCCGCAGCTTTCATGAATTATGGCTCCACCCGGGCAATGGCCCAGCTCCACGGGCGGTGGAAATCGGGCTCGCCTCTCTGGTCGTCGGAGGTGGTAAGGAAGAGGTAATCCGGGCTGTTAAGGATGCAGGTGGCCGCCAGACGGCAGTCGTAAACATCAATCCCCAGGCTACGGAAGTACGCCAGCGGCAGCATGGCGCAGCAGCTCCAGCCCGCGGGGGTCACCTCGCCCCGGGTACGCACCCCCACCGGGATACCGGCTGTGGCATCGCGCACGCGCGGCTCCGTGAAGGTGCATGCCCACCAGGCACCGTTCGGGCAGAGGTTGAACTCCAGATACTGCTTCCCCTCGGCATCGGCCACAAAGAATTCGGCGGTGTCATACATCCACAGCTCTTCGGTGAATTCCCCCGGCCGGGCTTCGGGGTGAATCGTGACAGGTGCCGCCTGCGCCGCGCGGAATACCAGATATTCTTCCTCAATGGTGAAGCTGAATTCCACCGGAGCATTCACCGGGGTACCATACCATTCGTGCGTGAGCCGCTGGGTAACCGGCTGACCAGTGCTGATGATGTTCTGCATGGTGCTATACTACCAAATCCGCGAACAGTTGGCAAGAATTCTACTCTATATTTTCTTCAGCTATTGACAGCCTGTGCACATACGTGTAGAGTCGTACCTGATATGACGACTCCCCCTGTACCTGCTGATACTCCGGCACCCGCTATCCGGTATAATCTCATCAACGCATTCACCGCCTGCCTGATACGCTATGCCAAATTCAGTGGCCGCGCCTGCCGCTCCGAATACTGGTTCTGGATACTGGCAACCTTCCTTGTCAGCCTTATTCCCCTTACCTGCGATTTCGTGGTATCAGGTGTGGAAGCAGTCTTAAACGACAACACTCCTTTCAGCGATATCTATAATCTGGCTACACTGCTGCCCGGTCTGGCTGTCTTTGTACGCCGCATGCACGATATCGGGCGCAGTGCCTGGAATCTCCTGTGGTGGCTTTTGCCGATTATCGGCTGGATTGTCTGCATTATCTACTGCTGCCAGCCCACTGGTGAAGCCAATAAATATGGCGAAGGCCCCGATGCCCCCACTGCCTGACAGCACATATTCCTCACATTCAGCTTCAGCAACGGCGCACCCACCTCCAGGGTGCGCCGTCCTGTTGCACCCCCACCCAACAATGCAGCGCAGAATTGAACAAGCGGAGGCGCATCTGTGTCAACTGACATTGTACTTACTTGATTAACCGCGCACAGGTGGTAGACTTGTCCGCAAACCACGACCATGAACACACAGGAATTCAATGAACAGATTGCGCAGAAATCCGCGTGGGTAAGCGCAGTGAAACAGGAGATGGCCAAGGTGGTAGTTGGCCAGCAGAAGCTCGTGAACCGACTGATTCTGAGCCTGCTCTGCAAGGGCCATGTGCTGCTGGAAGGTGTGCCGGGTCTTGCCAAAACCCTTTCTGTAAAAGCCCTGGCCGGCACCATGCAGGCGGCGTTTTCCCGCATTCAGTTTACGCCGGACCTGCTGCCCGCCGACCTGCTGGGCACCATGATTTACAACCCGGAGGAGCGCCAGTTCAGCGCCAAGAAAGGCCCGGTGTTTGCCAACCTGATACTGGCAGACGAAATCAACCGCGCCCCGGCCAAGGTGCAGAGCGCCCTGCTGGAAGCCATGCAGGAGCGGCAGGTGACCCTGGGTGAATGCAGTTACCCCCTGCCCAATCCCTTCCTGGTGCTCGCCACGCAGAACCCCATTGAGCAGGAAGGCACCTACCAGCTTCCTGAAGCCCAGCTTGACCGCTTCCTGTTCAAGGTGGTGGTGGATTATCCCAGCCGCGATGAAGAGCTGAAGGTGCTGGAGATGATGAGCAGCACCTCTGCCGCCCCGCACACCAGCCCGGTGGTCACGGTGGAAGAGATTGATGAATCCCGCGCGCTCATGGACCAGATTTTCATTGACCCCGCTGTGCAGCGCTACATTGTGGATCTGGTACGCGCCACGCGCAGCCCGGAAAAGGTAGACCCGCGCCTGGAAGGCATGGTGCGAGCAGGAGCTTCCCCCCGCGCCACCATCAATATCGCCCTGGCAGCCAAGGCCCTGGCTTTCACCCGCCAGCGCGGCTATGTGACCCCGCAGGATGTGAAGGACCTGGCGCATGATATCCTGCGCCACCGCATCCTGCTCTCCTACGAGGCCGAAGCCGCCAACAAGACCAGCGACAACGTCATCGACAGTATCCTCTCGAAAGTTCCCGTGCCGTAAACCGCCATGGATAAAACACAGGAAATCATGGAAAAGGTGCGCCGCATCGAACTGCAGGCGCGCCGCATGTCCACCGCCACCTTTGCCGGGCAGTACCGTTCCGGCTTCCGTGGTCAGGGGCTTGATTTCGATGATTTCCGGGAATACCGCGCAGGTGATGAGCCCCGTTTCATTGACTGGAAAGTAACCGCCCGCACCGGCACGCCCTATGTACGCACTTTCCATGAAGAACGCGAGCAGGTGCTGCTGCTGGCGGTGGATGTGAGCGGCAGTATGGATTACGCCAGTGCCGGCATTGCCGATACCAAGCGCGAATACGCCGCGCAGATTGCAGCCGTGCTGGCTTACAGCGCCGCTCTGAATGGCGATAAGGTAGGGCTGCTGCTCTTCGGGCACAGACCGCATTTCTATCTGCCGCCCGCCAAGGGCATGAAGCAGTGTCAGCGCGTAGTGCGCGAAATTCTGAGCGCCCCCGGTGCCTGGGCAGATGACACCGTGGAGGAAGTAGCTGCAGAGATTCTGCGCACCCAGCGCAAAAGCGCCATGGTGTTCCTGATGAGCGATTTCCTGGCTTCTCCCGATAAGCAGGCCATTGGCAAGCTCAATTTCCGGCATGAGCTCATCCCCGTGCGCGTGAACGACCCCGCCGAGGTGGAGCTGCCACCCGCCGGGCGCATCTGCTTCCGCGACCCGGAAACCGGAGAACTCTTCGAGGGCGACCTGAGCAGCCAGGCACTGCGCCAGGCACACGCAAAAGCCATGCAGGCCCACCGCGTGGAATGGATGCGCGTGTTCAACCAGCTCGGAATTGATTCTCTTGATTTGCTCACCACGCAGGATTTCATTCCCGCCCTGCGCAAAATGTTCAACCGCCGCAGCCGGCTTTTCGCACACTAACCCCATGGGCAACGATATCTTAAAGGCTATTCCGGTACTGGAGCAGGATATCCCTGCCGACCAGTTCATGGTGAATAGTTTCTGGCTGCCGCTGGCATGGGTCAGCGCAGTGGTGATTCCGCTGGCCGTACTGGCGGCCTGGTGGTGGTACCGCCGCAGCAGAAAGCAGGCAGTCACCGGCCCCACGCCGCAGCAGGAAGCTCTGGCAGCCCTGGCTGAACTGGATGCCCAGCTGCCGCCCATGCGCGAATGTGCCTTGCGTCTTTCCCTGATTCTGCGCGCCTACCTGGCCGGGCAGACCCAGGACCCCGCCCTGTACGAAACGCACGAGGAATTCTCCCAACGCATGGATTCACTGGCGCATGTACCCGCAAGCTGCCAGTATGCTACCCGTGAACTGCTGGAGCATCTGGCTGAATTCAAATACGCCGGAGAAACCACGCACGATGCCACCCGCGCCCACACCCTGGTGGAAACAGCCCGCGAGCTGGTGAACCGCATTGAAGCTGCCCAGCAGCAACAGCAAAAGGAGGAGGTGCCCGCATGATACTGGCCAATGCCCCAGCCGATGCCGTGGTGGAAGCCACGCGTGAATTCACTTTTGCCCAGCCTGCCTGGCTCTGGGCGCTGCCGCTCATCCTGCTCTTCCTCTTCCTGCGCCGCCGCCAGGGTACCACCGCCAGTCTGGTGCACCCTACTGTGCGCTTCGCCGCTGCCCAGCTGCGCCGCCCCGCCACCCTGGCCGGACGCATCGGCCCCATCTGCATGGCTCTTGCCATGGCAGCACTCATCATTGCCCTGGCCCGCCCGCAGTGGAAAAACCAGCACACGGAAGAAAGCGTGAGCGGCATCGATATCATGATTGCCTGCGATCTTTCCGGCTCCATGGCCAGCCGGGATATGCTCTTCACCGCCAGGGACAGTCTGGGGCGCACCCAGCGCGCCGCCATCGACCGCCTCACAGCGGCCAAATACGTCATCAGCGAATTCATCACCGGCCGCCCGAATGACCGCATTGGTCTGGTGGCTTTTGCCGGCAAGGCCAAGCTCTGCAGCCCGCTCACGCTCGACCACGGCATCGTGCGCTACATCATCCGGGAGTTCTACCTGGCCGATGACCGCCGTCCCGGTTACATTGCGGAAGATGGCACCGCCATCGGTACCGCCATTGCCTCTGCAGCCCTGCGACTCGATGAGCGCAAGGAAACCAAGAGCAAGGTCATCATCCTGGTGACAGACGGCATGAGCAACCGCGGCAGCATCTCCCCGGTGGATGCCGCGAAACAGGCCGCCGAGCTGGGCATCAAGATTTTCACCATCGCCATCGGCAAGGATGAGCGCCTCTCCCGCTACACGGCCAACATCGATACCTTCGATGAAAAGACACTGCGCGAGATAGCCCGCATCACCGGCGGCCAGTTCTACCGCGCCAGCAGCGGGGCTCGCCTGCAGAAAGCCTTTGAGAACATCGATAAGCTGGAAAAGACGGAAGCCAAGCGCCGCACCCTCATCAGCTTTGATGAACTCTTCACCTGGCCGCTGGCCGCAGCGGCACTGTTCCTCACCCTGGGCATAGCCCTCAACTTCGCACGCCCCAAACCCGCCCCATGAGTTTCCTGCATCCCAGTGTCCTGTGGTTCCTCCTCATCATCCCTGTGCTGGCAGGGTTGGTTGTGCTGGCATGGCGCAGCACCGGGCAAGGCTGGCGCAGGCTGGTATCGGCCCAGCACCGTGAACTGGTCACCCGTCGTCCGCTCTGGCGCACGGCCCTGCCCGCCACATTCTCCCTGCTGGCCCTCGCCTGCACTATCGTGGCTCTGGCCCGCCCCATCAATGGCTACCGCGAGGGCGGTGCCACCACCACCGGGCGCAACCTGCTCATTGCGCTGGATATTTCCCGCTCTATGGAGACAGAGGACGTGAAGCCCTCCCGACTGGCCGAAGCCCGCGCCGCGGCCTATGAGCTGATTGCAGCCCTGCCGGGGGACAAAATCGGCCTCATCGTCTTTTCCGGCGAAGCTGATTTAGTGGTTCCGCTCACCTACGACCACACAGCCCTGCGCGATGCCCTGGAGCAGGTGAACCGCAGCTGGGCCGGTGTAGGCGGCACCAATTTCGGTCTTGTGCTCCGCAAAGCCATGCAAGATTTCAAGCGCAGCACTCCGAAAGGCAGCACCAATGCCCTCGTTATCCTGAGTGATGGCGAAGACACCGTCAATTCCTCACCGGAAGTGGCTGAGGAAGCCAGAGAAAACAAACTGCTCGTCATCACCGTGGGTATCGGCACGGCCGCTGGTGGTCCCATTCCCGATCCGAACGGCGAAAACGGGCTCTGGCAGGATGCCAGCGGCAAGCACGTCATCAGCAAGCTTAACACGGAATCCCTGCGCCGTTTTGCCGAGGCCACAGGCGGCGATTACTTCGTGATGGATTCCAACGCAAACCTCACCGCTTTCACCCAGGCAGCGGTGCGTAAAATTGATAAGCACGAGGAAGCATTCTCCATCAACAAGGTTCCCAACGACCTCTTCATGCCCTTTGCCACAGCAGCACTCATCCTGCTGGCGCTCACCATGCTGAGCAGCACCGAATGGCGGCGCAGCAAAACCCTCATCGGGCTGCTGATACTGGGTAGCCTTACACCCTGCACACAGGCTGCTCCGCAGCCAGAATCAGCAAAAGCTTACACTCAGGGTATCAGCCACATGCGCAACAATGACCCCGCCAAAGCCAGGGAGGCTTTCTCCCAGGCTTTGCTGGATGAGGATACCACCCTGCAAGCGGCCGCACTCTACCAGCTGGGGCAAGTGAATGCCACGCGTACCTTTAGTGAGCTGCGTGCCCTCTACTCCCCGTCCGCAGAGGAAAGCGAGGGACTTGCCGAAGACTCCCCTGCCGCCCCGCAGGTAACCCCGGAGGCTCTGCAGAAGATAGTAGATTCGCTGAAGCAGGATATCCAGCCCTACCGCGATGCGCTGAAACTGCAACCCACGCTCGCACGCGCGCAGAAGAATATCACCGGTATTGAAGCCCTCATCAAGAAGCTGGAGGAGGAAATCGAGCGATTGAAACAACAGCAGCAGCAACAGCAGGACCAGCAAGACCAGAACCAGCAGCAGAACCAGGATAACCAGCAGAAGCAGGACCAGCAGCAACAGCAGAAGGACGACCAGCAGAAGCAGGATTCTGATAAGCAGGATAAGGACGAACAACAGAAGGATTCTGACAAGTCTGACGATAAGCAGGACGAGCAGAAAGACAAGCCCGACCAGCAGAACGGCAGGCAGGACGAACAGAAGGACAAGCCCGACCAGCAGAAAGGCGAGCAGGATAAGCCGCAGCAGCCCGACCAGCAGAAGCAGGATGAACAGCAGCAGCCGCAGCAACAGCAGGGTGAGCAGCAGCAGGCTCCCCAGCCGGAGCCGCAGCAGGCCCAGCCCAGCGAGGAGGAGCGCTCCCGCCAGTACGCCGCCTCGGTGCTGCGCCGCCACATGGACGAGGAGGAAGGCTCCCCCATCCCCCACGCCAACGACCAGGTGCGCCCGCCGGATAAGGATTACTAAACACCCAACCCAACACTTTTCATGAACAATATCATCAGGATTTTCTATACATTCCTCTGCAGTCTGGGCAGTCTGGCTCTGGCTGAGATTGTACCCGTCTGGTCGGTGGATGTGGCCGTACCGGGCGAAAAAGTGGCCCTTTATCTGGTGGATACCGAAATAGGGGAGGATTTGTTCCGCATCAAGCAGCGCCCCACGGTGAAGAATGCCGCCATGGAAATGATGCAGCACTATGCCGGTGCCAATCCCATGGACCCCAACCGCGCCGCCATGGAAATATACCCGCTCCAGATTACTCCCGATTCCCCCGGCGAGGTGAGTGTTTCCGATCTGGAGGTGCAGTACAACTCCGGTCGCACAGAGAGCATTGCCGTGCCTCCTCTGCCCGTCGTTTCTCCCAGCGAAATCCGCTGGATGAAGACCCCCGTGACTTTCGGCGTGCTCTGGCACACCAATATCAAGGATGGCTATGTCCACCAGCCTGTCAAGACCGCCATCAAGTTACTGCTGCCCGGCGGGGTTGATACCGTGGGCGCACCGCAGCTCAACTCGGTGGATGTGCGCGTGGGCAATTTCCAACCTACGCTGCAAGGAGTGCTCGCTATGGTGCACAACCAGGCCATGGGCACCACCACAGCCTATGCCAAAGGTCAGACCTGGCGCACGATTGATTTCACAGGCACCCTTACCCCCTTCCGTGAGGGTAATTCCGATGTGGCAGGCAAAATTATTCTGGAGCAGCGCCAGGGCTTCTTCTCTGTCATGCGCGCAGATGGAGAATTGCCGGTGCTCACCATTGGTGCCCTTCCCCTGCCCCCGGGGGCTCCCGCCAACTTTGCCGATATGGTGGGCGAATACAGCATCACCGCCACCACAACCGCCAAATCACTGGCCATGCACGAGGCGGTGGAGGTGGAAATCACCGTGAAGGGCACTGGCAATCTGGAGCAGCTCGAATGCCCCAGACCCACCGATGCCGCCGATTGGAAACTCGTGCCGGCCACCCGGAAACCCATCGTCGGCCCCAATGGCGAAACTCTCGGCATGGTGTTTAGTCAACTTCTTCGTCCCTCGGCCGAAGTACCTGGCATTCCCTCTTTCTCCTTTGCCTACTTTGACCCGCAGACCATGCAGTACCGCCAGGCCGCCACGGCACCCATCCCGCTGGAATGGCGCGAAACAGAGGCCGCAGGCAGCGGTATTCAGCACACCGCAGCCGCCGAGCCCCCCCCTGCCGGTACGGTTCCTGTGGCAGAGATGACAGATATTTACGGCTACATGCCCCGCGCCATGTATGGCGATACCATGGAACTGCCGCGCTGGGTGTGGTATCTGCTCTATCTGCCTGCGCTCATCATTCTGAGCGTCCTGGGTATCAATGCACTGCGTCGCAAGGTAGCCGCAGGTGCAGCGGGACGCTCCCGCGAGCGCGAACTGCAGGCTCTGGCCGCCCGGCAGGATGGCCTCAGCTTCCTCAAAGGCGTGGGTGCCTACATTGAAACCCACGTTGAAGCAGGTAGCATGACACCCGAGCTTCAGCAGATACTCGACCGCCGCGATGAAGAAGTCTTCCGCCCGGATGCCCAGACCAGCATTTCCCCGCAGGAGCGCAGCAGCATCATGCGTACGCTGCGCAGGATAGGCACTAAAGCCGCCCTTCTCCTGCTCTGCATTGCCCCGCTCTGCCTGGGCAACACCGCACAGGAAGCCTACAAAGGCGGGCAGTACAGCATGGCCATCAGCAGACTGGAAAGCGAGGAGAACTATCCTGATGCCCTGCGCCAGTACAACATGGGCAACTGCTACTACCGCCTCAACAAACCCGGCATGGCAGCCCTGTGCTACGCCCGCGCCCTGCAGGCCGACAGTGGACTGAGCGAAGCGCGCGCCAATCTCCAGTTCATCCAGCGCAAGGAGGGAGCCCTGCTGCCGGGCGGCTCTGTGACCGATGATATTTTCACCCTCATCACCCCCTCCCAGCTCTGGATTGCCACCATCGTGAGCACGGCACTGCTGGCGCTCTGCATTGCCCTGCTCATTGCCCGCCGCGGTGAGCAGAAACCCTGGTTGCAGACATTTACCGCGCTCACCGGGCTTGCCTCCCTGCTCTGCGCTGCGGACTGGGGCTACTACACCACCCGCCAGACACCGGATTTATCGTCCCTGCCCCCGGCAGATGCAGCCTATGTGGTGCAGGCAACTGAGCTGCGCAGCTCAGCCGATGCCAGGGGAGCCGGCATCATGAAGCTTACTCCTTCCACCCCGCTGCACCTGCTTGCCAGGCGCGGCAGCTGGAGCTATGTGGAAACCTTTACCGGGGTGCGCGGCTGGATTTCCAGTGCTGATGCCATCCCCCTGATGCCCGGAGGCACGCCCCCGGCGCTGCCGCTCATGATTCGCTTCCGATGAGAAAAATCCTTTTCTTCACTCTGGGTACGCTCTCGGGTGTACTGCTACTCCTGCCGCTGCTGTGGTGTGTGGGGCTGTGGTACTACCAGCCTGTCAGCCTGATCCCGACAACTGCACTCCTGGCAGCAGTCACACTGTGGTGGTTGAAGCGCAGCCGCCCCTCTGTGCACCTAGTGCTCTGGCTGCTGGTAACAATCAACATCATCACCTACCTCTGCATCCCCGGCCCCACTCCGCAGCAATGGCAGAAACCCTGGGCCGTGGCTCCAGAATTCGAGCAGCAGGGTGAAATGCTCACCATCCGCAACCTGCGCGATTTCCGCTACCGCACCGAGCAGGACAGCGATGCCCGCTACCGCACCGAGACCTACGATTTGAGCACACTCACCGGGGTGGATTTTGCCGCCTGCCACTGGGATGGGCTCGTATCAGTCTGCCACACGATGCTCAGCTTTCATTTTGCAGACGGACGCCGTTTCGTTGTCTCTGCCGAAACCCGCCTGCCGGAAGGCATGGAACAGAATGCCATCGCCGGGCTATACAAACAGTACGGCATCCTCTATCTGTTCGGTACAGAGGAAGACATCTTCGGCCTGCGAACCAATATCCGCCACGAAGATTTAAGCATTTACCCCATGCAGATCAAGCCGGCCGGAGCCCGCAAGCTTCTGCAGCACTATATTGACATGGCGAACGAAGCCGAAGCCACCCACCGCGCCTACAACACCATCTCCGGCAACTGCTCCACCGCTCTGGTCAGCGGATTCCGTGTCCTTGCCCCCCACATGCCCCGCAAATATGATTTCCTGCCCCTGCACAACGGCTCTATTGCAGGACTGCTCATCAGACACGGAGCCATAAAGCAAAAAGCAGGTGAGACGGAGCAGCAAGTCCGCAGCCGTTGCTATGCGGGCTATGATTTACCGCTCGATAACTACTCCAACGCCCTGCGCGCCAGAATTGCACCCTGATTACGCTATCCTCTTACTGCACCTCAATCCAATCCAGGCGGCTGGCCATCTGGGCACAATGAAGCCGGGTGGGAAGCTGGAGGGCATCCAGCGTGGTGCGCATGGCTGCAGTTGCCTTGGCGGGGGTGTTGCATTCCGGGCTGATGTGGGCCAACACCAGGTGCTGTAAACCGGGATGCCCGATGGAGCGGATGAATTCGCAGGCCTGGGTATTGGAAAGATGCCCCCAGCGACCGGAAATGCGGCCGATGAGCTCCGGCGGGCGGCCGCTGTTCTCGAGCATGTCGAGGTCGTAGTTGGATTCGAGATAGAGCCCCTGCACACCGGCCAGAAGCTCGGGCATGCCACGCATGATGATGCCGGTATCCGTCACGTAGCCCAGGCGCACGCCCCCGCATTCAAATACATAGCCCAGGGGGTCGGCGGCATCATGGCTTACGCAGAAAGGAGTGACGGTAAGAGCCCCCACCTGCACCACCTGCCCGGGCTCCAGGTAGGTAAAGAGAGCATTGGGTGCCATACTGCGTAAATCCCTGGCCAGATAACGGCTGCAATAGAGATTCAGAGCACGTTTTTTGGAAAGAACCCCCAGCCCGCACACGTGGTCGTGGTGCTCGTGGGTAAAGAATACGCCGGAGATATCCGAATCATGCAGTCCGCACTCGGCAAGCCCCTTGCGAATGCGAAGGGCGGAAATTCCAGTATCTACCAGCACATGGGTGCCACCGCCGGAAATGACGGTGGCATTGCCCCGGCTGCTGCTGGCCAGCACGGAAAAGCGAATCATGGCTGCGGAACCACGGGGGTCAGCTTCACATCCTCCGGCTTGAGCGCATTGGCAGGTTTGCCGTAGAGTTTACCGGTCTGAGCCTCCAGGAAGCGGGTGATATCAGCGACAGTCTGCTCCGAGGCAGCCCCCGCTCCGTTCTGCGTCTGAATCATGATGCGCACGGCATCCTTGAGGCTGTTTACCGAACCAGTGTGGAAGTAGGGCGCCGTGAGAGCCACATTGCGCAGCACCGGCACACGGAACATATCCTTATGTTCCTCCTTCTTCGTAAAGTCGCGCAGACCGAAAGCGCCCTCCTGATATTCGGAGCCAACAGCCATGGAGCGCAGATCTGCATAGGTATTGATGTACTCGAAGCTGATGCCGCCCAACGCAGGGCCGCTGTGGCAGGTGGCGCAGCCCAGCTGCACAAAGGCATCCATACCGGCTTTCTGGGAATCGGTGAGCGCCTTTTCATCTCCCTTCAGGTAGCGGTCGAAAGCAGAGTCCGGGGTCACGAGAGTCTGTTCAAAAGCAGCAATTGCAGCAGTGATGGTATCGGCCGTTATACCAAGGTCACCGAATACATAGGCAAAGAGCGCAGTGAGCCGGGGATCCTGAGCCAGCTTGGCGGCAATGGCATTCCAGTCCTCGGCAGTGGCATATCCCATTTCGACCGGATTCAGAGGCGGGCCTCCGGCCTGTTCCTTGAGATCGGCGGCGCGGCCATCCCAGAACTGGCGGATATTGCCGGCAGCATTCAAATTGGTGGGTGCATTCACTCCACCCAGCTGAGGCAGACCATCGGCCCCGGGTACACCCTCGGATTTAGCCAGGTTATCGGTACCGCCCCTGGTCAGGTCATGGCAGGAGGCACAGGAAACCTTGTTGGTGGTAGAAAGACGGCCATCATGGTACAA
>JAFXDR010000078.1 GCA_017521145.1 Akkermansia sp.
CATGTACCGTCTCATCGGCCCGATCTGGTGCGGTTTTGCTTTCACCGCCATTACCTACTTTGCCGTGTTCAAGGGGCTCAAGACCAGCCCGGTCATGAAAGGCGCCTTCATGGATATGGTGGATGCCAACCTGGGTCTGGCCGTGCTCTGCGCCTTTGTCATCTGGACCATCATTGCCGCCATTCTGCAGTATGGGTTCAAGATGAACACCCTGCGTCTCACCGTTCTGGCCGGCACCGGCGCCCTGGCTCTGGCCTTTGCCGGTAACGACCTGGTGAACTTCATCGGCGTGTTCATGGCTTCGCAAACCACCATGGAACTGGGTGAAGCCCACCTGGCCGCCGGCGGCGACCTGGCTACTCTCAAGATGGGTGATCTGGCCGATATCAAGCAGCAGGTGAACATGCTCTGGCTTGTGGCGGCCGGTCTGGTCATGGTGGCCACGCTCTTCTTCTCCAAGAAAGCCCGCAAGGTGACGGAAACCGAGCTCAAACTCTCCTCTGCCAGCACCGGCAAGGAACGCTTCGGTTCCTGTGCTCCTGCCCGCACCATGGTACGCTACACCCTCAACACCGTGCGCTTCTTCGAAAAGATCACCCCCATTCCGGTGCAGAACTTCATCTCCCGCCGCTTTGCCCCCCTGGCTCCGGAGGAAGAAACCGGTGCCCTGTATGACCAGGTGCGCGGCTCCGTGAACCTGACCGTATCTGCCCTGCTCATCTCGGTGGCAACCGACCTGCAGCTGCCGCTCTCCACCACCTACGTGACCTTCATGGTAGCCATGGGCAGCTCCCTGGCAGACCGCGCCTGGGGGCGCGACAGCGCCGTGTACCGCATCACCGGCGTGCTCACCGTGATTGGCGGCTGGTTCCTCACCGCCCTGGCAGCCAGCCTTGCAGCCTTCCTGGTGGCCCTCGTCATGGCCTACGGTGGTTTCTGGGGTATCATCACCATGCTGGTTATCGGCGGTGCCCTCCTCATCAAATCCACCTTCTTCACCAACAGCTCCAAGGATGAAATCCGCCTGCTCAACATGCAGAGCGATGCTGCAGTGAAAGACTTCGGCAAAGCTGCAAGCGGCCGTCTCGGGCGCATGGTAGGCATCTACAAGGCAATGGTGAAAGCCCTGCTCAGCGAAGATCGCGAAGCCCTGAAGCGCCTGCGCAAAAAGACCCGCTCCCTCAAGCGCGACCTGGAGGTGCTGCGCGAAAACGAAGTGCTGCCCACCCTGCGCACCCTGCCCAAGGAGCTCGCAGACCGCGGCCAGCTTGTCTTCCGCATCACCGAAATCTCCATCAACACCTGCGAGCGCCTCTTCACCCTGGTCAAGGCCAGCTACAACCACATCGATAACAACCACCAGGGTCTCTCCAAGGAACAGGGTGATGACCTGCTGGCTCTCACCAGCAAGATCGGCCGTTTCTACCCGGACCTGACCGATATGCTCAAGGAGGGCAACTTCGCGGGCATCACGGCCCTGCTGGAGGATCGCGACCAGCTTGGTGAGGACTTTGCCGACTGCATCACCCGCCATCTCATGCACAACACTACGGATGAAAGCGGCATGCGCAACGGCATCCTCTACCTCACCCTGCTCAACGAGACGCGAGCCATGATCAGCCATGCCTTCGCTCTCATCGAGCGCGTGAAGGAACTCTACGAAGACTAATTCTGAAAGCAGGCGCGCCGGGTTTCTCCCCGGCGCGCTGACTTTCAGGTACAAAGTGCAGAATTCCGCGGGCTCCCGCCCGCTTTTTTTATGTCCACGCCCCGCGCGGGTATCGTCGTCCCCGGGACAAACACCGGCAATAATACTTCATCCTCCCCTGGCTGCACCAGAAACAGATACGGACCTGCACGCTTGACTTCGCGCACCCAGCACGCTAGAATACCAGCTGGTATCCATCATCGTATGAAACTCCCGTTCCTGTTCTTTCCGGTTGCATGCGCCACGGTGCTCTGCTCCTGTGATTCGTCCGAGAAAAGCACCTCGGATGCTCTCCCCTGGAGAGAACTCGAAAAGATGGGGATTCAGTATAATCAGTACGAAGCCCGCCTGCTCTCCGAAGCCTCCCGCGGAACACTCAGGATGGTGAGGCTCCTGCTCAGAGCCAACACGAATATCAATACAACGGATGCCGACGGGCGTACCCCACTGCATCTGGCTGCAAAATCCGGCAGAATCCGCATCGTAAAACTCCTGGTTGAAAACGGCGCCAATATTCATGCCAAAGACAACCACGGCCAGACCCCGCTCGCCCTTGCCCTTCACTACAGGCATGAATCCACGGCAAATCATCTGCGCCAGCATGGTGCACAGGAGCCCGCTCAACAGCCCGGAACAGACATTCACCACCTGGCAGAGACTCCCGGGGCGGCAGACCGGATTAAGCAGGCAATAGCTTCAGGCTCAGACCCGGATGCGCAGGACGCCAACAAATGGACACCCCTGTTCTATTCGGTAAGTGAGGGAGAAACAGGCAATACCAAGGCGCTCATTGAAGCAGGGGCCAGCGTCAATATGAAGGACAGCTCGAACTGGACGCCTCTGCATATGGCTGCATTCAAAGGCTTTTACGACGATTGCCTGCTCCTCCTCAATGCAGGGGCAGATGTCAACGCGATGGATAACGCCGGCCACACTCCCCTGCACGATGCCACCAGGAGCGGAAAAATCCGGGTAGTACAGCTCCTGCTCAGCAGAGGAGCAGACACCGATATCCGCAACAAAGAGAATCTCACCCCTCTGGAATTAGCGCAGCAGCGCAAGAAACCGGCTGTCGTGGCGTTGCTTCAATCTGCCTATGCGAAAAAAACAATCGCCCGGCAGGCCAATATCAACATTCACCAATCAGCCGAGACCCCCGGAGCTGCAGACCAGATTAAACAGGCCGTGGCAGTAGGCATCAACCCGGATGCACGGGACAGTCGCAAATGGACACCCCTGTTCTATGCAACGGCGAATCTCCAGACTGCCAATACAAAGGCACTTATCGAAAGCGGCGCCAACGTCAACGCCAGGGACAAGGACAACTGGACCCCGCTTCATTCCGCCGCATTCAAGGGTGGAGTTGAGGATTGCGAGCTCCTTATCCGCGCCGGGGCTGATATCAACGCGACGGATGATTTCGGGCGAACTCCGCTGCACGATGCGGCCCGTACCGGCAAAACACGCATCGTAGAGCTACTGCTCCGGAAAGGAGCCTCGCCCACCACCCGCTGCAAGCAGGGACGCACCCCTATGGATTGGGCCCGGCAAAACGGGCATTCCCACCTGCTGCCCATCCTGCAAAAAGCCTTGCAGACCGCCGCAGCACTCCGGAGTGCCAGCGATAATCAATCGCCACAAAATCCGCTTGATCTACCAGGCAAGGAACTGGATTCCTACACGAACCCCTATGCGGACGGTACTTACGAGCACTTCGCTGCCGCAAAGGAATACCCATTCACACCACTCTCCTATACCGATGCCAAACTGCTCCGCCAGACTACAAGTGATAATTCCCGGCTGATTATATGCCTGCCCCAGCAACGCGCCCGCTTTTATGTGAATGGCAAGGTAGCCATGGATTGGGCCGTATCCACCGGAGCCGATGGCCACCTTACCCCCACCGGGCTGTTCCGCATACAGGAAAAAAGGAAGAAAGGCTACCGTTCCAGGCGTTACGGCCGGTTCATGAACGCCGCAGGCCATGTGACCAACGGCCACGCCGACCTCGCCCGGGGGATGCCCGAGGGGCACACCTTCGAAGGCTTCGAACTGCCCTGCTGGCACCGTTTCTCGCCAGATGGAATCGGGCTGCACAGTGGCATTGTGATACCAGGAAAACGCCTATCCCGCGGCACCATTCACACCCACGAACATATCGCCAGGAAATTCTTCAGATATTCCGCGTTGGGAACACCGGTATACATTACCAGCGCCGTGGAAGATTACAACAAAGGAGGCCACGTAAACCCTGCAGATTTAAAGATACCGCCCCATTCCGGGCAATGATTATACCGATAACACACCATATCACATCAAGATTCTGCCAGCCCGGGTAGCAGCTGATTAGCATTGACAATTCCCGGCAGGTGGTGTATACGGTGCGCATGATTATCGATACCCATTGCCACCTGGTGCATGATAAATATGAGGACATGGAGCAGCTGCGGGCAGATTCGCTCGCGCTGGGGGTGGGGCATTGCATATCGCAGGGCACGCACCCGCAGGACTGGCTGCCGCAGCTGGAGCTCGCCCGCCGCA
>JAFXDR010000006.1 GCA_017521145.1 Akkermansia sp.
GCCGGCGTTGGCCACGAGCTGGCGGAGCGGGGATTCCACGGCGCGGTACACGATGGCGGCGCCAGTGGCTTCATCGCCGCTGAGGTTCAGGCCGCAAACGGCCTTCTGGGCGCGGATGAGGGCCACACCACCGCCGGGCACGATGCCTTCTTCCACCGCAGCGCGGGTGGCGTGCAGGGCGTCATCCACGCGATCCTTCTTTTCCTTCATCTCGGTTTCGGTGGCAGCACCCACCTTGATGACGGCCACACCACCGGCGAGCTTGGCGAGGCGCTCCTGGAGCTTCTCGCGGTCGTAATCGGAGGTGGTTTCCTGAATCTGGTGGCGGATCTGGGACACGCGGGCGGAGATGTCGGCGGACTTGCCGGCGCCTTCGATGATGACGGTGGTGTCCTTGGTGATGACGACGCGCTTGGCCAGGCCGAGCATGTCAACGTCCACGTTCTCGAGCTTGAGGCCGAGGTCCTCAGAGATGCACTGGCCACCGGTGAGGATGGCGATATCCTGGAGCATGGCCTTGCGGCGGTCGCCGAAGCCGGGAGCCTTCACGGCGGCCACGTTGAGGGTGCCACGCAGGCGGTTCACCACGAGGGCGGCGAGGGCTTCGCCTTCCACGTCCTCAGCGATGATGAGGAAGGGCTTGCCGCTCTTGGCCACCTTCTCCAGCAGGGGGAGGAAATCCTTGAGGTTGCCAATCTTCTTCTCGAAGATGAGGATGTAGGGGTTCTCGAGCACGGCCTCCATGGTGTCGGCGTTGGTCACGAAGTAGGGGGAAAGGTAGCCCTTGTCGAACTGCATGCCTTCCACCACGTCCAGGGAGGTATCGATACCCTTGGCTTCTTCCACGGTGATGGTGCCGTCCTTGCCTACCTTGTCCATGGCCTCGGCAATGATGTCACCGATTTCGGAGTCCCAGTTGGCGGAAACGGTAGCCACCTGGGCGATTTCCTTGGTGGAGTCCACCGGCTTGGAGATATTCTTGAGCTCCTCCACAATGGCGGCTGCGGCCTTGTTGATGCCGCGCTGCAGGGAGATGGGGTTGGCACCGGCGGTCACGTTGCGCAGGCCTTCGCGGTAGATGGCCTCAGCCAGCACGGTGGCGGTGGTGGTGCCGTCGCCGGCGATGTCGTTGGTCTTGCTGGAAACCTCGCGCACCAGCTGGGCACCCATGTTCTCGTAGGCGTCCTCGAGCTCAATCTCCTTGGCTACGGTCACGCCGTCCTTGGTGATGTTGGGGGAGCCGAATTTCTTATCGATGACCACGTTGCGACCGGCAGGTCCCAGGGTGCTCTTGACGGCCTTGGCAATCTTGGTAACGCCGTTGAGCAGGCTCTGGCGTGCGGATTCGTCGAATGAAAGTTGTTTAGCCATAGTTTAAGTGAATAGTGAATAATTAATAGTGAATAGTCGGGTATTAGTCGATGATGGCGAGGATATCGGACTCGCTGAGGATGGTGTAGGTGGTGCCGTTGAGGGTGACCTCGGTGCCGCCGTACTTGGTGATGAGCACCTTGTCGTTCACGGCCACGTTGAAGGGGATGAGATTGCCGTCCTTATCGCGGCCACCAGTGCCGATAGCACGCACAATGGCTTCCTGGGGTTTTTCCTTGGCGGTATCGGGCAGGAAGAGACCACCTGCGGTTTTGGTTTCGGCTTCTACACGCTCCACGAGCACTCGGTTTCCCAATGGTTTAATCATAATATTGTAGTATGTTTGTGTTGTTGAAAATTGTTTTGTTTTATTCGGTGGCAGCGTTCTGAAGTTTCTGCACGATAGCGGGTACTTTCACTTCGTACTTCCCACCTCGTACTTCGTACCTCAGAACGCTGCGCGTTCTGAAATTACTCATCGACGACTTCGGCATCCACCACCTTGCTCTTGGCCTTGCGGGGGCCATTGTCGGCAGAGGAATCGCAGCCGGTATCGCAACCGGCGCCGGAGCAGCCACCCTGCTGAGCAGCAGCGGCCTGGGCGGCGGCGTTCAGCTCAGAGAGGGTCTTTTCGAGCTCTTCGGTCAGCTGCTTAGCCTTGGCCACATCCTTAGCCTCGGCAGCCTTCTTCAGGGCGTCCACCTTTTCCTGGATGGGCTTCACGAGCTCAGCCGGAGCCTTGTCGCCCATGTCCTTGATCTGGCGTTCCACGTTGTGGGCAAGGGAGTCGGCCTTGTTGATGACCTCGATATCCTCGGCCTTGCGGCGGTCTTCCTCGGCATGAGCCTCGGCTTCCTTCTTGGCGCGCTCAATCTCGTCCTTGGAGAGACCGGAGGAACCCTGAATGGAGATATTCTGCTCCTTGCCGGTGTTCTTGTCCTTGGCGGTCACCTTGAGGATACCGTTGGCGTCCATATCGAAGGTCACCTCACTCTGAGGCACGCCACGGGGAGCGGGCTGGATGCCATCGAGCTTGAAGTTGCCCAGCAGCTTGTTATCGTTGAACATCTTGCGCTCACCCTGGCAGATGCGGATATCCACGGCGGGCTGGTTATCAGCAGCGGTGGAGAACACCTGGCTCTTACGCACGGGAATGGTGGTGTTGCGGTCAATCATGGGGGTGGCAATGCCGCCCATGGTCTCGATGGAAAGCGTGAGCGGGGTCACGTCCAGCAGCAGCACATCGTTCACAGCGCCGGTGAGCACGCCGCCCTGAATAGCAGCACCCACAGCCACCACTTCATCCGGGTTCACACCCTTGTGCGGTTCCTTGCCGGCAAGGCGCTTGGCCATCTCCTGCACAGCAGGCATGCGGGTCATGCCACCCACGAGCACGAGCTCGTTGATATCGCTGGTGCTCAGACCGGCAGCGGCAATGCATTCGCGAACCGGGCGGGTGGTGCGCTCCAGCAGGGTTTCGGTGAGCTGCTCCAGCTTGCTGCGGGTCAGCGTGAGCTGGATGTGCTTGGGACCGGTGGCATCCATCGTGATGAACGGCAGGGAGATATCGTAGCTCTGGGTGGAGGAGAGGGCAATCTTGGCCTTCTCTGCCTCTTCCTTGATGCGCTGCAGGGCGTCCGTCTGCTTGGAGATGTCCATACCCTCGCGGCTCTTGAATTCAGCCAGAATCCAGTTGATGACAGCGTTGTCCCAGTCGTCACCACCCAGGTGGGTATCACCATCGGAAGCCTTCACCTCGAACACGCCATCGCCAATCTCCAGCACGGAGATATCGAAGGTACCACCGCCAAGGTCGTACACGGCAATCTGCTCGTTGCTGCCTTTGTCCAGGCCATAGGCCAGAGCAGCGGCGGTGGGTTCGTTGATGATGCGGCGCACCTTCAGACCGGCGATTTCACCTGCGGCCTTGGTGGCGTTGCGCTGGGCATCGTTGAAGTAAGCGGGCACGGTAATCACGGCCTCAGTGATGGTCTCACCCAGCTTGGATTCGGCATCGGCCTTCAGCTTGCCCAGAATCATGGCGCTGATTTCCTGCGGGGAGTACACCTTGGTCTCGCCACCCACTTCCACCTGGATGTGGGCATCGCCGTTCGGTGCCTCTACGATGGTGTAGGGAACCTTCTTGTCATCGGCAGTCAGCTCGGCATACTTGCGGCCGATCAGACGCTTGGCAGAGAACACCGTGTTGCGGGGGTTGGTCACAGCCTGGCGCTTGGCAGCCTGGCCTACGATACGCTCGCCGTTCTTGGTGAATGCCACAATGGAGGGGGTGGTACGTGCGCCCTCGCTGTTTTCCAGCACGGTAGCCTGACCGCCTTCCATGACGGCCATGCAGGAGTTCGTCGTACCAAGGTCAATACCGAGTATTTTGCTCATGGTGTTGTGTCTTTCTATGTTATGTTGTTGAAATGTTTCGGACTGCGTCTATGCAGAGTCCTCTTACCTTTCTCTGTTGCAAATGGCGTGCCAACTCCGGCACACAGACACAGCTATGCCGCATAAATACTTATATTTAAGCATTTAGCAAGTCGTCATAAAAAATTTGCGCCATGAATACACAGCGCAAACATGCGGCATTTTGCCGCACTCCGACAAATTGCCGCAGGCAGCAGTGCGACATTTTACCGCACCAAAGCCGCAATCCTTGGCACGCGTCTCTTAGCCTCACGGCGGCGAGCAGCGCTGTCTGCCACCAGCAAGATGAGGCAAAGCAAGGCCACACCACCGGCAATAGCACATTTTCTGACCGGGATGCCGGATTTTTTCACCAGCGTCTGCAGCTCATGAGCACGGCTGGCCGCGGTATCCAGAGGAAGCACGCGGCCATGCACAACGGCATACCGCACCAGCTTCCTATTCACCTTGATGGCAGAGAAAACCTTATTATTCACATCCGACAGCGCAGGATACGAGAAAAGCACATTGCCGGAAGCATCCACAACAGTCATACCGGGGACATCCCGGGTCCAGGCCAGGCTGCCATTCGTCATCACCGTGAGCACCAGACAATCTTCCCCATTGTATTGAAACACATTCGGATTATTAACAAGATCATCAAAGTCAGTCCTGTACTCATCGGTCGACCATGGTTCCCCGCCCCAGTTACCAACAATTCCCCTGCGCGAAATAAAGATTCCCAACTCGCGAGCCGGGCCTTCGAAAGTGACAAGCCTGCGCGTCTTGCCCGTCTTCTTTGTCTTCTCCAGATTCAGCACGATGGAGACAGCGGAAGTGGCATAATCGGCAACCCGGGCATCTCCCAGAAGTGTGAATATGCTCCCCTCCGACTCCCTGTAAGCCCCCGGATTCCGGTGCTGCTTCAGCTGCGGAGATTCGTGCCCCTGGTAAAACTGCCACCCCGTAAAAGCCAGAGAAGACAGCATGAGCAGGACTATCAGGAAACGTTTCACGGTATAATACTTCTGTTATGTGACTCAGTGAGCAGCCTTCTTAGCTTTGGGTTTGCGGGCAGCAATCATGATAACCAATGCCAGCATGCCGCCAATACCAGCGCCGATGAGAGACTTCATCTGAGGCTTATTGGCAGCCTTGACCTCCTTAATCAGCTTGGAAAGAGCCCGGGAGACACGGCGTTTCGAGACGAGCATGCGAGCTTGAGGCTCGGCATAAGCGATAAAATCCGGGTTAAACTCAACGCTTTTGAAAGATTCATTTTCCGCCGTACAAAGAGTCGGGAAATGCAGCACCATATTCCCTTTTCTATCCATAATGGAGACACCACTAGCACCCTCGCACAAATGAGACGAGACATTCGACACAATAACCAAGGGGAGGTATTTCTTCTTGCCTATACGCAAAGCCGGGGTTTTCTTTTCCAGCGCAGCAAGGGACACGACCTTATTTGCTGCCCAGGGATCTGTCCAGGTGTTTCCGAGCCAATTGCCGATAATACCCTCCGGCGTGAGCATAAGCCCCAGCTCTCTGGCATTCCCATAAATCGTAAAAAGCTTTTCCGGTTCTGCAACAGATGCAGCCTTATCCACATCCAGCAACACCGCATAACTACCAACAGCCAGATGCCGTTCGTTGCCGATGCTGACGGTCTGATAAATTTCAGACTCAGCCTGTTCATACACACCTCGATTGGCAAATTCGGACTTCGCGGTCCTGCCCAGATGAGGGGCAACAAAATAGCCGAGGGCACAGAAAATGATGAAGAGCAGAATATTTTTCATGGTAAAAGAGCTAGCAACCTACGCGGATAGTCTACTAGAAATCTGCAGAAAGTCAATCTTGCAGCAAGTATACTCCATATTTCCCTGCGTAAGAGAGCGATTTATTCTTGGCTATTATGGCAAAATGTGGTAGCATGCGGGCATGGTCAGAATATTAGCAGCAACCGATTTTTCAGAAGAAGGGCAGGCCGTGCTGGATTTTGCCGCCGAAATGGTGTGCAAAACCGGCGGTAAGATGTACCTGCTGCATGCGGTGGAACCCTGCATCATTGATGCGGCGGGCAGTCTTTCCGGCGGCGGGAACATGGGAGCGGGGGATATCCCCGGCAACCTGCCTAATGTAGGTTACCAGCGCATGGATGCCTGCCAGGCTGTGCTGGCCATTGCCGATGCACGAGCCAAGCAGCTCGGCGAGCAAATCAGCAGGAAATGGGGTATTCCCATCTACGCCAAAGCCGAGGAAAGCGATGACATTGTGGACTGCGTGCACCAGTTCTGCAAACGCCACAACATCACCCAGCTGGTCATTGGCAACCGCCACCACTCCCTGCTCACCTCCATTCTGCTGGGCAACACCGCTGAGAAGCTGGTGCGCGCCGCCAGCATTCCGGTGACTGTGGTTCCCTGCGGTCCGAACGCGAAGCTCTGATGGTCGTCCTCTTTCTGGGAGATGTAGTGGGCGAGCCAGGCCGCTGCGCCCTTTATCGAGCCCTGCCCGAGCTTCGGGCGGAGTATGGTGCGGATGCCGTTGTCGTGAATGGCGAAAATGCCGCCGGTGGCAAAGGAATCATCCCCCGGCTCGCACGCGAATTCATGGAAAACGGGGTGAATGTCATCACCCTGGGAGACCATGTATGGGATCAATCTGACCTGATTCCCTGGCTCCCCGAAGCCCCCGGCGTGCTGCGCCCGTTCAACCTGCAACCCGGCACCCCCGGGTTCGGCAGCTGCATCATTGATACCCCGGCAGGCAAGCTGGGCGTGCTTTGCCTTCAAGGCCGCACCTTCATGCGCCCGGGAGCAGAAAACCCCTTTACCCAGGGCTACGAGGAAGCCCTGCGGCTGCGCGAAGCCGGAGCCGCCGCCGTGCTCGTGGATTTCCATGGCGAAACCACCAGCGAAAAAATAGCCATGGGCTACCGCATGGATGGCGTGGCCAGCGCCGTTATCGGTACCCATACCCACGTGCAGACGGCAGATGAACGCATTCTGCCCGGTGGCACAGCCTATATCACCGATGCCGGCATGTGCGGCAGCCGCGATGGCGTGATCGGCCGCGATGCCGAAAGCGTACTCTACGGCCTTATCACCAACCTGCCCAACCGCTTCCCGATTGCCGGGTTCCCGGCCATGGTGAACGGGGTGGTGGTCGAAATAGATGCCGAAGGCCGCGCCACCCGCATTGAACGAGTAACCCGCGTATACGACGAAAAATGATGGATGTGGAGCGATTTGGCGGCATAGCCCGCCTGTATGGAGTTACCCCGGCCGAGCGCCTGGCCGCCGCCCGTGTGGCAGTGGTGGGCATTGGCGGTGTGGGTTCCTGGGCAGCAGAAGCACTTGCCCGCAGCGGAGTAGGCACCATCATCCTGCTGGATATGGACGACCTGTGCATCACCAACACGAACAGGCAGATTCACGCCCTGGAGGGCAACTACGGACGAGCCAAGGTGGAAGCCATGGGCGAACGCCTGCGTGCCATCAACCCCGCTGTGCAGGTGCAGGAAATCATGGCTTTCTACACCGTGTCAAAACCGGAGCGGCTCTTCGACACCCGGCCGGATGTGGTGGTGGATGCCATTGACAGCATGCGCCCCAAGGCTCACCTCATTGCCGAATGCTATAAGCGAGGCATACCGCTGGTTACCTGCGGCGGCGCAGGCGGACGCATTGATGCCGGCTGCATCTCCGTGGCGGATCTGGCCCGCAGTGGCGGCGACAACATGCTCTCCCAGCTGCGCAAGACCCTGCGCAAGGAATACGGCCTGCCCCTGCAGGATAAATGCCCGGAAATCGGCATCCGCTGCGTATTTTCCCCCGAACGCCCGCGTTTCCCGAAGTGCGATGGCACTGTGAGCTGTGAACGCGAAGCCCACCAGAAAGGCGGAATCGGCTGCGCCAGCGGCTTCGGCTCCGCCACGCATATCACCGGCACCTTCGGCTTCATGATGGCCGGTGAAGCCCTGAACATTCTAACTCAAGACCCCGCATGAAATTCAACGACCGCACCGCACGCGCCAATAAGCACACCGCCAAGAGCGAAGCCCGATTCGAGAAAAAGCCCGCCGCCACCATCGTGGTGAAACCCCGCCCGGAGGGCGATTTGCAGGATATTCTGAACGAGCAGCCCCAGGGGCTCTATCTGGTGCTCGACTGCGTGCAGGATCCGCATAATCTGGGAGCCATTCTCCGCACGGCCGATGGCGCCGGGGTGGCAGCCGTCATTGCCCCCAAGGACAAATCCGTGGGCATCACAGAAACCGTGCTGCGCGTTTCGGTGGGAGCGGCAGAAAATGTGCCCTTTGTGCAGGTGACCAACCTGGCCCGCACCATGAAGCAGATGAAGGATGCCGGCATCTGGTTCGTGGGCACCTCTGACCACGGCGACCGCTCGCTCTACGATATTGATTTCAAGGGTGGCATTGCCCTGGTGATGGGGGCCGAAGGCGATGGCATGCGCCGCCTGACCGAAGAAAACTGCGATTTCCTGGTGCGCATTCCCATGGCGGGCAAGGTTCCCTGCCTGAATGTATCGGTTGCCACCGGTGTATGCCTGTATGAAGCAGTGCGCCAGCGCAATCTCTAATCATCATCAATCGGACTTATCAGAAATGAGCTGCATCATCGACATAGAGCCCCCTGCCGGCTGCCTGGTGCGCTTTGTTTCTGATCTGCACCTGGGGCACGAGCGCTGTGAAGCCCCGGCAGTCGCAGAACTGGAGCCCCTGCTGCAGGGAGTCGGCATGCTGGTAGTGGTGGGCGACCTGGCAGAAACCCGCCCCTGTGCCTGGCAGGCGCGCGGCATGGAAGCACGCGAGGAACTGCGCCACCTGTGCCGGGAACACGGAGTGCAGCTGGTTGAGATTTCCGGCAATCACGACCCGGATACCCCCGCCCTGCTCGCCCGCTTCTGGAGCGGGCGTGTTATAGCCATGCACGGCCACGCGCTCTACAAGGAAGTAGCCCCCTGGAGCTGGGAATACCTGCGCAACAAGCAGGCCTGCCGCGAGCTTATTGCCCGCTATGCCGATGCAGATGAAAACCTGGAAAGCCGGCTGGAACTCTCGCGTGCCATGTGCCAGCTCACCCCGCCCATCCTGCGGCGGGAAGGCATCCGCAACCCGCTGCTGCGCGGATTCATGCACTGTTTCTGGCCACCGCAGCGGCCTATGGGCATCGTGTGGAGCTGGCTCACCTGCGCCCGCCGCTGCGAACAATTTGCCCGCCGATTCTTCCCGGCGGCAGAGGTCATCATCTTCGGCCACATGCACCGCTTCGGCAACTGGAGCTTCGGAAAACGCCGCATTCTGAACACCGGCGCCTGGTTCAAGCATGCAACGCCGTATGTGGTTGATATGCGCGACTCACGAGTGATTTCTTACAAAAAATATTACAATTCGGAAACCAATCATAAAAACTGACGATTTTTTTTGAAAGAAACGTATTTATTGCTTGCGTTGAATCTCTTAGGATGCTATATTCTGCCCCGTTACCGCAACCTCTTATTTTATGAACAAGACTCAGCTCATCGACGCTATCCAGAAGGAACTCGGCCCGGACGCTACCAAGAAGTGCGCCGCCGAAGCTCTGAACGCCACTCTGACCGCCATCACCAAGGCTGTTGCCACGGAGAAGGTGCAGCTCGTTGGTTTCGGCACTTTCGAAACCAAGAAGCGCCCCGCCCGCACTGGCCGCAACCCCCGCACTGGTGAAACCATGACCATCCCGGCCAGCTCCGTGGTGAGCTTCAAGGCTTCCTCCTCCCTCAAGGGCTAATCTCTCTGAATATCCCTTTTCACGAAAGCCCCGGTTCCTGATGGAACCGGGGCTTTCTTTTAGGTTTAATTTGGATTTAGAATTTTGAATTTATAGAATTCGCGGACGTAACACCCTCTGTATTATCCCCCCGGCTCAACCAATAATGGCGGCAGAATCCAGCTCATCCTCGCCGTAGATGAGCTCAGCCAGCACCGGCACTCCGGTGTATTCCTCAATTATGGCGCGGTTAGTCACAGCGGCGGTATCCCACTCATCGCTCTGCTGGTTGAGAATAATACCGCGACACTCCAACCCACAGGCCCGGATAGCACGGACGCTCATGATGGTCTGGCTCACCGCCCCCTGGCGGTTGCTCACCACCAACAGAACCGGGTAATTGAGCGCACGAGCCAGATCGGCCATGGTCTCGCCGGGGCTGAGCGGCGTCTCCCAGCCGCCCACGCCCTCCACCAGCAGGGTGGAATACGCAGCAGCCAGGCTGTCGCAATGCTCCGCAAGCGCCTTGCTTGAGACTGTCTGGTGCTCAAACTCGGCACCCACGCGAGGGTCGGCAATCGTGCGAAGATAGAGAGGATTAATGGAATCGAGCGGCGTGGTAGCCTGCCCCACAGCCTCGCGCATGGCGCGCAGTTCCTTGCGGTCGCCACAGGAAACCGGCTTGCAGCCCATGGCGGCCACGCCGCGCCGGGTCAGATCGCGCAGCAAGGCGCATACCACATGGGTCTTGCCCACGCCCACATCGGTTCCGGCAATGAAAAAAGCATTCATGGTCGTATCTTACTCAGGCATGGACAAGCGGATATCGTCAATGCTCCACTCCGGGCTGGAGTCTCGCACCAGCAGGTGGTTCACCATAAGCCACACCACAATAGCCGCAGCCAGGCAAATCAGCTTAGCCTGCCAGTTAGTGGTCAGCAATTTCTGTAATCTGGTCCTGGGTCGCATGAGAATTGAGGAGGTTGGTTAAACGTTCGGAAAGGAGTTCAAGGTTAATATCGCGCTGCACCATGTTGCCCACGGCCAGAGAAACCGAACCCGTTTCCTCTGACACGATGATGACAACGGCATCAGAAGCCTCTGCCAGACCAATGCCGGCACGGTGACGCAGCCCCATGCTGCGGTCCTTAAGCTCCCGGTTGGAAACTGGCAGAATGGCCGCAGCGGCCACAATGCGTTCGTTATTTACAATGACCGCACCGTCGTGCAGCAGGGTTTTGGGCATGAAAATGGTGCCTATCAGCTCTCGCGTATACTGGGCATCCAGCATGGTGCCGGTCTTGGCATATTCCTGCAACTTATTGGAGCGGCAAATAGCTATAAGCGCTCCATATCGTTTGGAAACCAGATACGCCACCGATTCTCGCACCAGGGTTACAAAGTCCTTATTTTCCTGACGGGAGCCGATAAGGCGGGAGATAATCTTGTTGGAGCCCAGACGAGCCAGAGCCGTGCGCAACTCCGGCTGGAAAAGGATGACCAGAATCGTACCAGGGCCGATGATAAGCCCGGCCAGTTGCTTCAACACCACCGCATGGGTTATTTCCAGCAGAATATAACCCAGAATCACCGTAGCTATCAGACCAGCAAGAATGGCCGCGGCACGGGAATCCTTCACCGCGCGGTAAAGCTGGTAGAATAAAGCCCAGAGCACCAGGATCTCAAAAATGGCTCTGAGTATTTCAAGTAAGGTCATACCCGTATATTACTACGCACAATGCACTATGGCAAGCGGAAACGGCGCTGCTGACACCCGCACCACACAAGTGTCCCAATGTTTTGGGACACTCGGATTTACGATTGACAATTCACAATTGACGATTTGAAAGTTAGCGACTTACGCCGATATAGCAGAGAATGAATACTTACTGCCAATGGTGGGACGGGTGATACCCCACTACGATTTTTCACACAGAACACTATACATTTGTGTCATTTAGGTCTGTTTTTCCATAATCTTTGGGACACATTGATTGGCAATTTAAGAATCATCATCTTTCCGCCTGCGTTCCTGCCGGGATCACACCGTGACAAACCGATGATCAGCAAAAAAAGCGCTGTAAAGATGAAACTGTATCTGATACAGCGTTGATACTGAGTAACCGCATTTTATGAAATCCAACAAGCGGGTAATTCAACGCTCCAGCTGATAGCGAGCGCGCTGCTCAGCAGCCTGTAAATGAGCATTGTCGCGAATGGCACCAGAATACTTACTGGCCGGTCTCAGAGAGTTTGCCTTCCGGAACCAGGAATCTGAAGCTGTATAGTTGCGGGCATTACGCTCAATGATGCCAAGCATATAGCAAGCCTCGGGTTCATCCGGGTTCTGCTGCAGCGCGGCATGAGCCAGAGAACGCCCCTGCTCCCAATTGCCCGCAGCACAAGCCTGCGCCGCCTGCTCCACGGCGGGATTTCCCTCCACTGCGTCCACCCCCACGCTGTAGCGTACGATGTGGGGAGTAAGGTCGCGCATCACCTTGGCAGCAATCGACTCGCAGGCAGCTTCCCAATCGGGATGTCCATGGATATCATAGCTTACCAGGGCCGAACACTCCCGGCGGTATATGCGCTGGTAATTACAGATCACATCAGCCGTCAGCTCCACCTCTCGCACCCGCTCGTGTTCTTCTCTCTCATGCCTGTCCCCATGGTGCCCATCATCCACAGGGGGATGCTCCATATCGACCTCCACATGGTGCAGGCGCACATCGGCATCGCCGGTATGCCGGGCCACGCAATAAAAACCATCTGCGGCAATCTGCTGTTGGAATGCGCGCTTCAGCTCGTAACGCAACGGCCCGTGAGCCTCAGCCAGCACACGAAGCGCCGAGCCGCGAGCCAAATCCACCTGCGAGGGCTCCCACCGGTTCAGATACACCTGCGTAGCACAAGAGCTCATCCCCCAGGCCACCAGCATACAAACCATGCACGTAACAGAATAACGCATACCCTGACAAGATAGCAAAATTGCCTCTGATTGCAAGCAGAAAAGACCGCGATTGACCAGTAGACGCACAAGGTCGGCTCAGCATCGACCCAGGGGGCTTATCTCTGGCCGTCCTTGTAGCGTGTGGGTGGGTATGGGGAGCTGGGTGTTCAGCAAAAAAATAAAAAATTGGGGGTGGCAATAGGGGCTTCCCCTCTTTCTCTGCTTTTCTCAGGGCTGTGGGTCTTACCCCAAAGAAAAAGCCCCCGTTAGCGGTGCGGCAACACCCGGGGGCTGATTTTGTATTATAATACAATGCAGCACATTGAGCGGTTTCCCGCCGAGGAGATTAAAACACAGATTAGCCCTCCCTGTCAAGCGGGCATCAAAAACGAAGTTACC
>JAFXDR010000079.1 GCA_017521145.1 Akkermansia sp.
AGGTTCATCTTGTTGCGTCCCATGAAACGGAAGATGGAGCAGCGGGATTCAAAGCTCCATGGTGCGCCGTAGTAGCCTTCGATTACTCCGCGCCAGGGCAGATCCGGCCAGTCTACCAGAATACCCATGGGAAGCTCTCCCAGACGGGTGATTTCACGCAGGGTCTTATCGGCAAACTCATCGTTGTGAGCCAGTGTGGCATCCGGCACGTTGTAGAGCATCTGGATGACCGATTGGCGGGCATAGTACACGCCCATTTCATCGTTGGCATAGATGGTCAGCTTACCGGGAGTGATATCGATGGCGTAACCCTCGGCCACATTGGGCAGGCGGTCCCACATGCCGCCCCTGGAGTCAGGCTGTCGGTAGATGACCTGCACATCAGTCACCCGCGTGGTGACAGAGCGCATGCCATTGTGCTGTGGATAGGGGTAAATAACAACACCCTGAGCCGTCTGATTTGCTGTGAACAGGGAGAGAGCTATACTGCCCAGCGTAACAAGGAGAGATTTGAACTGAGGTTTCATATCAGCAAGTATGCGCGGAAATCTGTTTTCTCGCTTATCCTGCATTATAATGTTATTGTTGGTTCATTGCAAGAGGGAAAACATCAGTTGCAAAATTATTTTTCGTGGGTGAGAAGGCTGAATTGCAAGACCAAATGCGACAATAGGAGATTTTTCTTCTGATTAAGCGGCAAATATATGCCCTGGGTTTATTCATTATCTGCTTGCCTGCCTGGCGAATATGTGTTAGTTTGTTTCTGCGCCGATGGAGCAGAGGGGATGAATCCTGGCTCCGCGGGCATAAAATCACTAACATTTAACTTTATTTATTACTATGAAGAAGATTGCTCTGCTTATTGTTGCCGCTGCTTTCTGCAGCTGCGAAAGCGTGAACCTTGAATCCATCAACAACGCTGCTACCAGCGTCAGCAACACTGCTGCCAACGTTAACAATGCCGCCAACAACGTGAAGGCAACTGCCGACAATGTGAAGACTACCGCTGATGGTGTGAAGGCTTCTGCCAAGGCTGCCAACTAATTCCACATTCAGAAAAGGAGCCGGTTCATGTATGTGAACCGGCCCCTTTTTTATTACAGAAACCCCGCATTGTTTTCTGCAATGCGGGGTTTCTCATATGTTATGTTGACGGATGGGGTGGGATTCGAACCCACGGAAGGGATTAACCTTCGGCGGTTTTCAAGACCGCTGCATTCAACCACTCTGCCACCCATCCGGGGTGTTGCAGGCCTGGTAGCGTGCTGGGGGTGATACTAGCGCATCCTCCGGCTCAGTGCAAGTGTTTTCTGTTGCA
Source organism: Akkermansia sp. (assembly GCA_017521145.1). Lineage (GTDB taxonomy): Bacteria > Verrucomicrobiota > Verrucomicrobiia > Verrucomicrobiales > Akkermansiaceae > Akkermansia. Next base: position 1,319 of record JAFXDR010000079.1, read on the forward strand.
TGGGAGCCAAAAGAAGAAAATTTACAGAAAATTCAAGTTTGGTCTTGACGCTGCGGGGGTGTCTGTGTATAATTCGCCCGCAGCCAAGCTGCGAGCATCATGAAGGTCCCCATCGTCTAGGGGTTAGGACATATGATTCTCAGTCATAGAACCGCGGTTCGAATCCGCGTGGGGATGCTCCGGAAGCCCGAGGTGAAAGCCTCGGGTTTCTTGCTTTTACCGAATCGTTGTTTATGAAGATACGCCCTGTCAGACCCGATGATGCACCAGCCCTTGCGGATATTTATAACTATTATGTGCAGGAGACGGTGATTTCCTTTGAAACGGAACCACTGAGCGTGGAGCAAATGCGGGAGCGAATCGGGCGTATTGCAGCGGAGTATCCCTACCTGGTCTGCGAGGATGAGCAGGGGCATTTGCTGGGCTATGCCTGTGCCCACCGCTGGAAGGAGCGCGCTGCTTATCGATACACGTGGGAAACGACTATTTACCTGCACCCGGAGCACCATGGGCAGGGATTGGGGAGCCTGCTGATGAAGTCTTTGCTTCAGCTCTGCCGCGCGGCCGGGTGCCGTGTGCTGATTGCCTGCATTACGCAGGGGAATGAGGCGAGCCTGGCATTTCACGAGCACTGGGGCTTCCGCCGGGTGTCTCATTTTCCGCAGGTGGGGTGTAAGTTCGGCCGCATGCTGGATGTGGTGGATATGTGCCTGCCGCTGCAATAAAAAACAGCCCCGGTTTCCCGGGGCTGCTGGTGTTTTCAAAATGGTGTGTGGCTGGTGTTACATGCCGACGATTTCGTAACCGCCGTCTACGTAGAGTACCTGGCCGGTCATGGAGGCTGCGCCATCGCTGGCGAGGTAGGTGGCCGTGGCACCCAGTTCCTCGAGCGTGCAGGAGCGCTGCAGCGGGCTCTTTTCCTCGTATACCTTGAACATGCCGGTGAAGCCGGATACACCGCGGGCGGCCAGGGTCTGCACCGGGCCGGCGGAAATGCAGTTCACGCGGATGGGGGCTTCGCGGCGGCCCAGGTCAAAGGCCAGGTACTTGCAGCAGGTTTCAAGCGCAGCCTTGGAAACGGCCATGAGGTTGTAGTTCGGCACTACTTTCTGGCTGGCGTAGTAGGTAAGGGCGGTGATGGAGCCGCCGTTTACCATGAACGGAGCCACGGCGCGGGAAAGTGCAATGAGCGAGTAGGCCGATACCTGCAGGGAGAGGTTCCAGGCATCGCGGGGGATATCGGAGAAGTGGCCATCCAGGGTGCCGGGAGCCTTGGGGGCAAAGGCGATGGCATGCAGCAGCATGTCAACGTGGTCGGTGTGCTCGCCCACAAAGGTGAAGAAATCGGCAATGGACTGGTCATCGGTCACATCGAGGGCGCACACGGGGGTGTCCTCGCCGAAGTGTTCCTTTACCAGTTTGATGACTCCGTCCTTGAGGCGTTCGCCCTGGTAGTTGAAGATGAGTTTGGCACCGGCTTCATGCCAGGCTTTGGCGATGCCGAAAGCAATGCTACGGTGGTTAGCCACGCCGGTCACGATACCGACTTTTCCTTCCAAGGGTTTTGTAATAGACATATGGGTTTATGTGTTTTGGGTGAAAATCAATAGAGCGGGAATTCCTGCATGATGATGCGGGGGTAGGTGTGAGCCATGCCGATGCCCACGTCTTCCATGTGCTTGATTTGTGCGAGGATTTCCTCAGATGACACGTTGTAGTCCGTTACCACATACTTGAGACGGTAGTATACCAGACCACTGTCCATATCAATGAGCAGCTGGCCTTCCGGCAGGTTGGCGTTCAGGGTGAGGAGCAGCATGCTCACTTCCGCGCGGTCTGCCGGGGCAATGCGGTAGGCAAAGTTGACATCAAAAACCAGGCTGCACGGGTTTCTCAGCTCCGTGAACATGAATGAGCAGGGAATTTCGGTGTTGGTAACCGGAAGATAGGCCAGGCCAATTTTTTCGTTTTCGGCGCCCATGGTGACCCACTGGTAGGCTTCGCCGTGGCTGATGAGGTGCTGGCGGACCTGCGCCAGTAGATTCGGTTGGTTCGACATAATGGAAAAATCTGTTGGTTCCGGGCTGTTGTTTCCCGTAGCTCCGGGGTACAGAATCGCCCTGTTCGCGTACCATACTACACGTGAGCTTGAGATAAGTCAAGCTTTAGTGTGCTAAATTTCGGACAATCGGGGGCGCGCTGAGTGGGTGTGATTGTGCAGAGTGCTGCATTTTTTTGCTAATCCGGTCATAAATGCGCCCGAACACACACTTTTGCCTTGATTTTATGCGCTAAAAGCAGTATGTAGGAGTCACTTATTCAACCCGGGCGGGTCTGTTTGCCTGCCCTACAAACCTAATACAGAACCACCATGGGTCAACAACATCGTAAGGAGACGAAGCGTCGCCGTCGCACCGCTTACATCAAGCGCCAGAAGGAAATCGCCAAGAACAGCAAGAATGTAGCACCTGTTCAGATGGCTAAGAAGGTTTCCAAGGACTGATTCTGAGTCTCTGATTCCAAATACAAGACTTCAGACCGGCACTCCTCGATTACGAAGGGTGCCGGTTGTCTTTTGTTCCTGCAGAGATAAGAGAAATGCCCCCGTGGATGCTCTTCCACGGGGGCGGTTGATTGGGTGAGAATGTGGTTTACTGGGCTTCGTTCTCCTGAGCTTCGAGCAGCTCGTATGCTTTCACTTCGTCGGGGTCGGGGCCGTGGTGGCCTTTCTCGATTCTGGAGCGGAAGAGCTTCATGATAAAGACGAAGGAGCAGGGGATGAAGAATACACCCAGCGCGGTGGCGATGGACATGCCGATAACCACCACCACACCAATGGAATTGCGGGCAAGTGCGCCGGAGCCTTCGGCTGTAACCAGCGGCACACAACCCAGAATGAAGGCGAACGAGGTCATCAGAATGGGGCGCAGTCGCATGCGGGCAGCGGTCACGGCGGCTTCGATGAGCCCTTGTCCACGCTCCATCTGCAGCACGGCAAATTCCACGATGAGAATGGCATTCTTGGCGGCCAGACCCACGAGCATCACCAGACCGATCTGGGCGTACATGTTGAGGTCAAGCTTTGTGAGCCACAGGCCGATGAAGGCACCCAGCACGGCGATGGGCACGGTCATGAAGATGGCGATGGGCAGGGTCCATTTCTCATACAGAGCCGCCATGATGAGGAAGGCGAACACGGCAGAGAGACCGAAGATGGCACCCAGGCCGAGACCGTCCTGCACCTTCTTTTCCTGGAAGCTCATATCCACGTATTCCATGGCGAATTTCGTGGTATCCATGGTCTGAGCGAAGACTTCTTCCACGGCGGCCATGGCCTGGGCGGAGGAGTAGCCTTCCTTGGGAGAGACAGAAATCTTGGCGGCGTTGTAGTTGTTGTTGCGCCACACGAATTCGGTATCGGCAATATCCTTGATGGTGACCAGCGTGCTCAGCGGCACGGAGTCTCCACGGTCATTGCTCACGTAGAAGTTGGCAATCTGCTCTGTATTGGCACGGCTCACGCCGGCGGCCTGCATGTACACCTGCCACTGCTGGCCGAACTGCGTGTAGTAGTTCACGAAGCTGGAGCCGTTGAAGCACTGCAGCAGCTGGTTGGCGGCGGCGTAGTTCACGCCCTGGGCAAGGCACTTCTCTTTATCAATGGCAATGCTCTTCTGCGGCACCTGCGGCAGCATCATGTCTGATGCCTTGCCGATGGCCGGATGCTTCATGAGCGCAGCTTCGAGCTTCTGGGCCTGCTCATAGAGCACGGCCACACCCTGGCCGTCCAGGTCTTCGAGCGCGAAGGAAATATCATTACCCACACCCACGCCGGGAATGGCGGGCGGGCTCACCAGGAAGCTCACGCCGTCTACGCCGCACATAGCCAGCTTGGCCTGCACGCGCTTCTGCACATCATCGGCGGTGGGAATCTCGCCGTTTTCCATGACGGGGCGCTCAGCATAGGGCTTGAGGCAGGCGAAGAAGGAAAGGGCATTGGTGGTCTGCACACCGATGACGAGGTTCATGCCGATAATGGACACGGCGAAATCGGTAGTGGGTTCCTCCAGCAGCACTTTTTCCACGGGTACTACCTGCTCGGTGAGACGCTGGAGGGAAACACCCGGTTTCATGATGACACCGCCGATGAGGAAGCCCTGGTCTTCAGCGGGCAGGAAACCGCCCGGCACCTGCTTGGAAACCGGGATGATGCAGGCGGTGATGCCCGCCAGCATGGCCATGGAAATGGTCAGATGCTTGCAGAGCCAGTGGCAGACCTGGGAGAATTTATCGGCCACGGCATCATAGCACCTGTTGAAGAGGTTGTAGAGCGGGGTGAGCAGCGAGCGGTGCTCTTTCTTGGGCTGCAGCATGAGGGCCGACAATGCCGGCGAGAGTGTGAGTGCGTTGAAGGCCGAAATGAGCATCGAAACGGCGATGGTCACTGCAAACTGCTGGAACAGGGTGCCGGTGATGCCGGGCAGCAGGGCTGTGGGCAGGAACACGGCGGCCAGCACCAGGGCGATGGCTACCACCGGGCCGCTCACTTCTTTCATGGCGGCAAAGGTGGCCTGGCGCGGAGTCATGCCGTTTTCCATGTGCGCTTCCACAGCTTCCACCACCACGATGGCGTCGTCCACCACCAGACCGATGGCCAGCACCATGCCGAGCAGGCAGATGGTGTTGAGCGAGAAGCCCAGCATGGGGAAGAAGATGAAGGTGGTCACCAGGGAAACCGGCACAGCGATGAGCGGAATGAGGGTGGCACGCCAGCCCTGCAGGAACACGAACACCACCAGGGCCACCAGCACCATGGCTTCAAAGAGCGTGTGGGCGATTTCGGAGATGGAGTCGCGCACGGTGGTGGTGGTGTCCAGTGCCACGAACCCGCGCATTCCTTCCGGCATGACCTTTGCTTTTTCTGCCAGCAGGGCTTTCACGTTGTTGACGGTCTCAATGGCGTTTGACCCGGCGGCCTGGTAGATGGCAATAGCAGTACCGGGGCGGCCGTTGATGCGGCTGGCCAGCGAGTAGCTCTGGGCGCCAAGCTCAATCTGGGCAATGTCCTTGAGGTAGACTGCCTGGGTGCCTTTCTGGCGCACGATGATGGAGTTGAATTCATCCACCGAGGTCATGCGGCCCTGGTTGCGGATCGTGTAGGTGAATTCCTGACCATCGGGCATGGGCTCTGCGCCCACGGCACCACCGGGATTGATGGCGTTCTGGGTGTTCACCGCGTTGTAGACTTCTGCCACGGAGATGCCCTTCTGGGCCATTTTATCCGTATCCAGCCAGATACGCACGGCGAAGCGTGCACCGAATACCTGCACGTCGCCCACGCCTTCCACGCGCTTGAGCGGGTCAACCAGGTTCAGGAAGGCATACCCCGTGAGGCTCACCGGTTCAAAGAAGCCCTGGGGGGAATCCAGTGCGTAGAGCATGAGCGGCAGACCAGAGGATTGCTTGATGGTGATACCCATCTGGGAGACCATGCTGGGCAGCTGGCTGGTGGCCTGGCTGTAGCGCATGTAGGTGTTCTGCTGGTCGGTGTTCGGGTTGGAGCCGGCCTCGAAAATCACGTTGATGCTGCATGAACCGTTGTTGGAGGAGGTGGAGTTCATGTAGTCCATTTTTTCCACACCGGAGAGCTGCAGCTCAATGGGAGTGGCCACGGATTCGGCCACTTCAGTAGCATTGGCTCCGGGGTAGGCGGCCGACATCTGAATGGTGACAGGTGCGATATCCGGGTACTGGGCAATGGGCAGCGCCATCATGCTGATAAGACCCAGCAGGGTGGTCACCACGGCAATGACACCGGCGATAATCGGATGCTTGATGAAGAACGGAGACATAATTCTTGGGGAAAGGGGTGATTAGTTGTACTGGGGAACTTCCTGAACCGGCTCAGCGGTGACCGAGGGGGTCACGGTCTTGGTCGGCACGTAGATGAAAGGCTGCGGGGTGAGTTTGTTGACCGGAGCCTTGGCGGCTTCATTGGCGGCGTATACCTGGGCAGCCATAATAGAGCCTTCCACCACAATCGGCACATCGGTCACCTGTTCAAATCCCATCTTTTTCACAGTCAGTTCCATGAGCGACTTGCAGCCTTCGCCATAGGCAATGAGGTCGAGTTCGTCCTTGGCTCCGGCTTCGCGCAGTACCAGGGTGCGGAAATCCGGCGCTGCCTTGGTGCGCAGCAGCAGTTCACCCCAATCGCTCACGCCTGCGGCTGCCAGGTCGGAATCGGACAGCGGGTGACCGGCCTGCTTTTCGAGCAGTTCACGGAAGCTGCTCACACCGGCCTGCTTGAGGATGAGCTCGCCCCAGTTCTGCACCTTGGCGCCACCCAGGATGATGGATTCCAGGTTCGGTGCCTTGGTCTTGGCCAGGATAAGCCCGGTGAGCACGGTGCGGTTCGGCTCGATGACCTGCATGGGCTGCAGGTATTCCTTGCCTGCTCCGTTATCAAGTTTCATGTTGATAATCGGTCCCTTGGTGATGGGGAGCATCTGCGGGGTGTTATCAGGCTTCAGGATGATAATCAAATCCATGCCCTTGGCATTGAGCGGGGCGCGTGCCGGTACCAGGCAGGCATTGGGGATGGGATCCATCTTGGCTCGCACGGTGACGGCCATGCCGCTGCGCAGCAGGGCATCGTCGTTTTCAATGTGCCCCACCACTTCGAGGGTGCCGGTGCTGGTGCTCAGTGTGTTGTTGGCGGTGACAATGTAGCCTTTCCTGGAGTATAGAGTGTTGTCATCCAGTATGATATCAAACTCCTGCTTGCGGGCTTTATCCGGGTTGGCCTTGCGGACTCGGTGGTTGGCAAAGCCCTGCATGGCGCCGCGGCCACTCATGCCGAAATCCACGCGGATGGGGTTTACCGAGGAGAGCGTGACAAGCGGTTCCGGGTCGGAGGCGCTGACCAGCGCACCGATGGAGGCTTTGTGGATGCCGATGCGGCCATCGAAAGGCGCGGCGATGGTGGTGTAGCCCAGGTTGATTTCGGCCTGGTGTACGGCGGCCTGCATCTGCGCGATGGCGGCTTCCGCCTTGCGCACGGCAGCTTCGTTGGTGGCCACAAGGGTTTCACTATCGGTCACTACCTTGTCAGAAATAGCACCGGGGGTGCTTTCTCTGAGCTTGATGTAGCGCTCCAGATTCTGGCGGCTCATGGTGAGCTGGGCATTGGCCTGTTCGCGGGCGGCTCTAGCTGCTGCCAGGTTGGCGCGGGCTTCATCCAGCGTGGCCTGGTAGGGGGCCGGGTCAATGGTGAAGAGCACATCGCCCTTCCTGACCATGGTACCATCCTGGAAATGTTGCTTGAGCAGGAACCCGCTTACCTGCGGGCGGATATCGGTCTCTTCCACACCACGCAGGGAGCCGAACCAGGTGCCGGTTTCGGCTACGTCCTGCTGCAGCATCTTGCTGATTTTGACCGGGAAGGGGGGCAGGGTGGGCTTGGCATCCGGGTTGACCGGGGCTGCTTCTGCGTTTTCTGCTTCTTCAGCAGCGGCAGCCAGGGCGGGATTGGAGGCCGGTTTGAAGGTGAACGGTTCTGTCTTGATGGTGCCGGGGGTGGCTCCCTTTTCCAGTCGGCTGTTTGCAGAGGAAATGTTCACGGCATAGATGGCGTTCTGGGAGTCGGTCACCACCAGGGCATCGGCCGGGTTCTCGTAACCCAGTTCCTTGAGCTTTTCCGAGAGGGAGATACTGCCATAGTCCTTGACGGCCACCATGGTCTGTATGGAGTGGTAGCCGTTTTCTTCCTCCACTTTGAGCTGGTATTCACCTCCCAGGTGCACCGGTACCATGAAAGGTACGTTCTCCTTGTTCACCACCAGGATGAAGTTGTTGAGCAGCACGTTGCGGATGGCGGCCTTGGGCACCAGCATGGCTTTGCCTGTGTTGAGCGGAATGCGCACGCGCACCGGCATGCCACCGCGCAGCACGTTGTCCGGGTTGGGAATGATGCCTTCCACATTGGCCAGACCGGAGGGGGTGAGCACACTGTCCATGGCGATGAGGTCGCCTTTGTGGGGGAGCATGGTGCCATCTTCCATGAGCAGCTGGAACTGGGGCGGCCGGGGGGCATCCTGACTGTTGGTTCCAATGCTTCCGTATTTGCTGAAGATGTTGAGCAGGTGGTCGCCATTGATGGAGAAATCCACGCGGATGGGGTCGATGGACGTAATATTGGTGAGCTTGGTAGCGGGGCTTACCAGATCACCGATGGAGACATCTGCCGTGCCGATGATGCCATCGTACGGGGCGCGGATGACGGTGTAGTCCAGGTTAATCTGCGCTTTGCTTACAGCGGCTTCCTGCTGGCCTATCTGGGCTTTGGCTGCTTCTACCTGAGCCTGGGCTGCCTTGAGGGTCTGCTGGGCATCCGTGAGGTCTTTTTCCGATACAGAGCCGGATTGCACGAGCTGGGAGTAGCGCTTCACATCCAGTGCTGCTTTCTTTTCCGTGGCTTCGGCGGCGGTCAGCGTGGCCTGGGCTGCCAGCAGGTTGGCCTGGCAGCGCTCCAGTTCGGCTTCAAAGAGTTTCGGGTCAATGCGGAAGAGTACATCACCGGCTTTAACCGTGGTGCCTTCCTTGTATTCCTGGGAGATGAGGAACCCGGAGATGCGCGGGTGGATATCGGTATCCTGCACACCGCGCAGGTAGCCGAACCATTCACCGTAATCGGTGACTTCCTGGTGGCGCATGTTGAATACCTTGATGCTGGGGGCTGCTTCCTGTGCTGCGGCAGTGGTGTCCTCCTTCGGCGTGCAGGAACTCAGGAGGCCGAGCGTGCATCCACTCAGCGCGATAGCCATAATCGTGTTTCGAGTCATGGTGTGTTGTGTTGGTGAAAGGTTCAGGCGCGTTCCGCCCGCGCTTCAATCATTGGGATGAGATTGTATTTTTTCAGGGCTTAGCTGGCGGGGGTGGCTCCGGGCTGGGATTCGTTGTTGTTTCGCATGGCGTTGAGCACAGCGCTTACCAGACGCTGGCGGTCACTGCGGGCTGCGGCTGCCAGCTGCAGGAAATCTGCCAGGTGGAAGTTGCCGTGCGTGCGCAGGAACTCGCGGTCTTTTTCATCACCATACATGATGTTCGGATCCAGGATGCCGAAAATCTTGGCCTCGGCCTTGCGGATGATGCGAGGCAGGTAGGGGATTTCCTGGAATTCATCGGTTTCCGGCGGTAAATCTGCGGCGGTGATGGGGCGTGCGTTGCCGGACATACCGCGCATGGCATTCAGGAAGTAATGACGACGAACTGCGGCAATGAGCAGGGTGGTACTGGGGCTGGGAGCCCCTTTTTCGGCGTATTCGCGCACGTAGCCGTGCATTTCGGCGGGCTGGTAGCCTATGGTCTTGAGGAAATCCTGCTCTTCGGGCAGGTAGAATCTATCCGCAGGTGTTTGCGGGTTAAGTAGATAGCGTTCCACAGCCTCTCTGAACAGGGCCATAAAGCGGTCATTCCATTCCATAGGGAAAAGTATAGAGATATGCCACCTTGATTGCAAGCGGAAAAACTGCCTGCTAGTGCCATAACATCAGATTGGTGGGGAATGGCTTATTTCTTTCGCCACAATAACATGACGAGACTGTAGGTGCAGACTCCCATAAGGGTGCAGGTGACGAGACAGCCCAGCAGAAGTTCCACGCCAATCATGAGCAGGCTGACACCCTGGAGCACGTGCATGACGGCGCTCCATCCCTGCGTGGCGGCGGCTGCTGCGCTGCGGATGAGTTCCATATCTATTCCACTACCCAATCCGATGCTGCTCAGGACAATGGCTCCTACATACCACTGCAGCGGCCAGGCAAAGACCTGGTATCCCGGAAAGGAAATGCAGCAGGCCAGTACCGACATGGGGACATTCCCACGGGTCCATATGCTGCAGAGTACAGTGAAAACCATTTGCAGCGGTACCGGGGCAATGGCCCAACTGGTTCCCCAGGCGGCTCCACGTGCTACACTGCGGGGCTCCCAGAGCCAGAGCTCCGGGGTGAAGAGCCGCTCCGGCAGCATCAGGCTCCAGACCCGGCTGCCGGCTCGCTTGCGGCGCAGATAGGCATCCACCTTCTGCACCACTTTGTTATAATCAAAACTCATGCGCTTTTGTAGAATGAATCCACCAGCTCCACACTGCGGCGAGTGGCACCGGAATGCACATGCAGGGCTTCGTAGGCTCGCTCGCAGCGGGCTTTGGTGTTTTCACTGCCATCAAGTGCCTGGCCGATAGTGGCTGCCAGCTGCGGAGCCTCGCAGCACAGGATAGCGTCTTCCTGCTTGAGCAGCGTCACCAGATCTGCGAAGTTGGTCATATCGGGGCCTATGATGACCGGCTTGCGGGCGGCAATAGCTTCCACCGGATTCTGACCGCCCCTGGCCAGGAAACTCTTACCGATGACTACGGCATCTGCCAGGGCTGTCCAGTCGCGCAGTTCGCCGGTGGTATCCGCCACATAGCACGCATTTGCGGGGATTCCTGCAGGCAGTTCACCAGCGGTGCGGAGCAGGGGCTCAAAGCCGGCAGCTTTCAAATCGGCCACCACTTGCTCGCGGCGCTCGGCGTGTCGGGGGACGATGAGCGGGAACGCCCCGGCCTCGCGGATGGCGGTGGCAATGAGCGCTTCCTCTCCGGCGTGGGTGCTGGCGGCAAGCACGGTGGGTCTGCTGCCGCGCAGGGTGTCAAGAATGCTCTGGAAGTCGCTGCGCAGGCTTTGCGGGGCATCGCCCATCACGTCAAATTTGATGCTGCCGGGGGCAGTGATGATTTCCGGATTCACGCCGATGCGGGCGAAGCGGTCTTTGTCGTTATCATTCTGCGCCCCCAGCGCACTGAGCCGCTCGAAGAGCAGGCGTGTGATGCCGCGCACTTTTGCATAGCGACCTTCACTGCGGGGGGAGAGGCGGGCGTTCACCATAATCATGGGAATGCGGCGGCGGTGGCAGGATTCTGCAAAATTCGGCCAGAGTTCGGCTTCAATGAGTACTACGGCTTTCGGCTCAAAACGTTTCAGACAACGTCCCGGCAGCCCCGGTACATCGAGCGGGGAATAGAGCGGGCGTACGTTGGGCAGGGCGGCATCGCGCGCAACCTGGTGCCCGGTGGCTGTGCTGGTGGACAGAATGACCGGCTCGTCGTGCGTCTTGCACCATTCGCGTATGAATTTGAGCGCAATAAACGTTTCGCCCACGCTCACGGCATGCACATAAAGACCGCCCTTGGGTTCGGCAGCGGCCGGTTTCCGGTAGATGCCGAAGCGTTCGGACAACCCGGTGCCGAAGCCGCCGCGTTTCTTCATCTTGATGAGGTAGCCCGGTATGGAGATAATCAGGAATACCGGCAGCAGCAGGTTGTAGAGCAGGAGAAAGATAAAGCGTTTCATACGGTTTCGGCCTGGTAGAAGAGAATGACATTTTTGCCGTAGTGGCGGGTATCAACGAGTTTCCAGCCGGGGAATTCGCGGCTGTGGGAATCACCCACGCCGTAGCCTTCCTGGGCTTCGGCAATGAAATAGCCTCCCTCCGCCAGCAGCTCATGCAGGCGGTCGGTCATCAGCTCGGCAATCATATCCCGGTCGCCAATGGCTTTGGCATAGGGAGGGTCTGCAAAGATATAGTCGTAGCGCCCGGCATCGCGCTTCACGAATTGCAGGCAATCGCTTTGCACCACGGTACCGCCGCTCAGGCGCGAACGCTCCAGATTCTGGCGGGCCATGGCGCAGGAGGGGCGCGCGGCATCCACCATGCGGGCAGAGGCGGCACCGCGGCTCAGTGCCTCAATGCCCACGGAGCCCGAGCCGCAGAACAAATCCAGCACGCGGGCACCCTGGATGGTGGGACCCAGTATGTTGAACAAGGCTTCGCGCACGCGATCCTGGGTGGGACGCACTTCTCCCTGTGGCACGCGGATGGGTAATCCCCTGGCTGCTCCGGCTATGATTCTCATGGTGGTTTTTAATGGAGAAACGGGAGCCGCGGTCGATAACGATTGCTGGCTCCCGTTGAAAATGGTGTTGTGGGTGGCTCCTTTACTTCTGACCAGGGCGGGTTGCGCGGGCGCTGGCTGTGGTAATGGGGAACAGAATGGTGTAGCCGTGGTTGGCGATGACACGCCCGCTGATGGCGGAACGCTCAGTCAGTGAATAGTAGAGGTAGACAGCCTTGCCATCCGTTGTTTTGGTCAGACGCAGCATTTCCTTGAGCGAGGAAAGGGAGTCTTTTTTCTCCATGACCCACTCGTTGCCGGTCTGCGCACCGTAGTCGTAGCTTTCATCGGCGGAGAATTCCTTGCCTGTGAGTTCACCGTTGTTGGAAATCCACACATTCTTGTTACCATCGTAACGCAGGGAACCAATGGTGAGCGGCATAGTGCCGCCGTTGGCCACCTTGGTGCCGGAGATGACGCTGTAGGTGTTGTTACCATCATCTTTCATACCCACAAATACATCTGCCAGGCGGGCAAGCTGCGTTTTTTTCCAGGCTGCGGCATATTTTTCATATTCTGCCTTATCCGGCCACAGGTCAGCATCGTAGCTCATGAGCCGGTCTGCAGCTCCCTTTTCATTAATAGCATTCTGCTTTTCTTTGGACAGCTTCACGAAGCGCTGGATGGCGGCCTGGTGCAATGCCGCAAACTCCTGGGTACGTACAGGGCGCACGACTGAACCGGGAATAGCTGTGCCATTGCAGGGAAGATAGGCAGAGATTGCCTCAGGGGCAGCAAATGCTGAGGAGAATATGGCAATCGGGGCCGTCAGTGTAGCAAATAGAAAATGGGTCAGCTTCATATCAGTTGCCCCTTACTCTATCACCGTTTTTTTTTCTTGGCAAGCATGAAATTCGGTGGTATTGTCATGCTTGCCATGAGATTGTTCCGAGCCGTTCAGTTGCTGGTTCTGGGGGTAGTTGCCGTGCTGTTCGAGTCGTGCCAGACTGCAACTCCCTCTACCCGTATCAGTCAGAATCCTGTTATGTACAATATGCTCACTCCTGAGCAGCAGGTGCTGGTGCAGCAGGGGCGTATCTGCGAGGGTATGACCAAGGATGCCGTTTATCTGGCATGGGGTAATCCCAATACTCCCCCTGTGACCGGGCAGCAGGATGGTGTCAGCTATGAAAAATGGGTTTACGCCACGTATCAGCCGGTCATGGTCGATTCTTTCGGTGTAGGTGTGGGGTGTGGTCATGGCCCGCATTGGCATGGTGGCGGGATCTCGACCTCTACCGCTTATGTGCCTCGGGAAAACGCCTGGGTTATGTTCCAGAACAATAAGGTGACTGCCTGGGAAGAACGCCGTTAATTTTATGAACACTGATATCTATACTCTTAAAACGCCCGAAATTACTGTAAAAATCACCAATTTCGGGGCTCGGGTGCTCTCGTTTGAATATCAGGGGGCTGATTGCCTGTATGGTCCTAAGACTCTGGATGACTTGCCGGAGGATACCTGCTATTGTGGCAGCATCTGCGGCCGGGTGGCCAACCGCATTGCCGGGGGCTCCTTTGTGCTGGATGGGCAGGAATACAAGCTTGCGGTCAATAATGGCCCCAATCATCTGCACGGCGGTACGAAAGGTTTTTCTGACATGCCCTGGACCGTGGAGGAGGTGAGCGATACCCGCCTGGTGCTTTCCCTGGTTTCTCCTGATGGTCAGGAAAATTACCCGGGTGAAGTGACTGTCCGCGCAATTTACACTGTGGAAGGTCGCCGGTTGACTCTGGAAATGCAGGGAAGCACGAATGCCCCCACTTTGCTGAACCTGACCAATCATGCCTATTGGAACCTGAATGGCTCCGGCACGATTGATACGCACTGTCTGCAAGTGAATGCTTCTGCTTACACACCTATGGTGGCAAATATCCCCACTGGCTGCATTGTTCCGGTGGAGGGAACTCTGTACGATTTGCGCCGCCCTGCGGCATTAGGTGAGCGCAATGCTCCCGATGCCATTGCCGGTGGGTATGATGATAACTACGTGCTACCCACTACTCCGGGTGTGAAGCTGGCCGCCGTGCTGACCAATGGCCGCCGCACACTGCGTGTGCTCACCGATGCTCCCGGCCTGCAGGTTTATACAGGCGATTATCTGCCGCTCAAGCGTGGTGGTGTGGCTCTGGAGGCTCAGAACTTCCCGGATTCTCCTCATCATCCGCATTTCCCCACCATTGAACTGCGCCCGGGTGAAATATATACCCGCACCATAGCGTGGGAAATTGATTGAATCTTTGAATCATGAAGATAAAAAAGGCGTTTCCTCAATCGGGAAACGCCTTTTTTGTAGATGTTAACAGAAAGTCAGGCCTTCGGTTCGCGGAACTCGATGTAGCTTTCAACGGCGGAAAGCATGAGCATGAAGTAAGCGATGAGCTCCACTGTTTCCTCCAGAATGCGGCGGATAAGCGTAGCGTTATAACCAGGGTCATTCATGAGGTCGACCAGGAAACTGCGGTGCCCGAGGCATTGAGCAACCGGAATCATGATGACACCCGCCGCAATCATCATGTGGAAAGTGCTGGAGGAGAGGAAACGTTCCGTAATGCCCGGCAGGCTGTTGCGGTTGCGGATGCAGCAGATAATGCCCAGAATCGGGAAAATCCAGCACCACTTCCAACCGATGCCGGGGATGAGTTCATCGAAGAGGGCATCCTGTTCGCGGATGACAGCAGCAAGCGCCATCATGCACATCAGGAAAAGAATGGGTCGATAGGTGCGGTTTATGGCTGCATTGATGCCGAAAAGAAGAGAAACGAATCCCAGTACCACAACCTGCATGTTTTCAAAGATGCCGTTTTCCATGACGGCTGAATTCTTGTATATGTCACCAATCTTCCAGAACCCCACTACAACAAGAGTCATGAGGACAATGTAGAGAACCTGGCGAATAGCGTTGCAGTAGATGGATCTAGAGACGGAGGTCATGAGTATTGTTAGTTAGTATGCTCTATTTAACATATCCGGATTGTCTTGTCGAGCTATAACTCAATTTTTCCCCGGAATGATGCGAAAAATCGTCTCGCCATGCGTAATACTGCTTCATCCAGCTCGGTAGCGCGGGATTCAAAATCCTCGGCAGCCCACCAGGCAAGGTTGTCAGATTCCGGCGAGATAATGTAGTTTTCATGGGGAGCCTGCAGGAGGTACCGGATATCGTAGTGGTAATGCGCTGGTTCCTCCTTTTCCGGACGGGCTGGTATGAGGTGGATATCAATATCAAATATGTCGGGGCTCATCGGCTCGATGCCGGCAATTCCACTTTCTTCCCCGGCTTCCCTGAGTGCCACCCGCAGGGGATTACTGTCGCCATCGGCATGTCCTCCGGTCTGCATCCACCGCCCAAGCTTGTGGTGCAGGGTGAGCAGTACCTTGTCTCCTGCCGGATTCACCAGCCATGCTGAGCCCGTGACATGCCCGCTTTTCTGGCTGCGTTCAAAGCAATCAGGGGTGTTGCAGATGAATTGCAGCACGGTGTCGGCAATGTCTTGCTGGCCGGGATGCCTTTTGGAGAAGTTTTGCAGGGCTTTGCAGGTTTCTGCCCTGTAATCATTCGGGATTGCAGTCATGGAGCCCTTATTTTACGTAAAACGAGGATGAATTCAAGTCATACACTCAAAAAAGTGATTGTAAAGAAAAGTTTAGTATTGGCAATGGGGTAGCGTGTATGGTAGTATAGCTTCGGCGGGGTGGAATCCAGTATGGTGTTGGCCTGGAAGTCAGCGCGTGCACTGCTTCACCGCGTCGCAAGTTCTTTTCTCCTTTATATTAGATTATGTCCGGCACTCGTCAGCTTATGCTTTGTCTGATTGCTCTGGTGGTCTGTCTCGTGACCTCGTGCCAGAGTGATCCGGGCGTGAGGTACGCCAATTTTCCGGATGCGGTGACCAATATCAATCAGGTAGACCCCGCATACCGTAAGTATTTTGCGTCCCAGCAGGGGCGCAATTACAGCGCCGCCGACCAGCGCAAGGCTCTGGCCGCCGCTATCCGCACCGCCCGCACTCCGGTTCCTGCCTATGTGCCGCGTTCGGCCATGGCTTCCAACCGCAAGGCTATGCGTAAGCGCACAGCAGGTCGCACCCGTAGTGCTGTTGCCCGGAGAAAGGCTGTGCGCAGCCGCAAGGCGGTTGCCAGAAAGCGTGTGAAGGCTACGCGTAAGAGTTCGGTAGCCAGGCGCCGTTCGTCTGCCCGCCGCCGCAGAGGTTAATCTGCTGCCTGGTGAAAATTTTTTTCGCACCTGTCCTGGTAAGGGACAGGTGCTTTTTTTGTAAGTGGATGAACCCTTGATTATTCTCGGCATGCAAAGCAAAAATCCTTGACTTGCGCGCGTATATAGTGCATTCTGCGCGTGCAATGAAGACAGTACTCATTATCGGAGCCGGTGGTGTGGGTCATGTGGTGGCCCACAAGTGCGCCCAGATGTCGGATGTGTATGAGAGCATCCATCTGGCCTCGCGTACCAAGAGCAAGTGCGATGCCATTGCGGCAGA
>JAFXDR010000080.1 GCA_017521145.1 Akkermansia sp.
CACGGCACCATCTGCTACACCACCTCCCCGGTGCACAACCTGGAGTACTTCGCCAAGCTGGCTAAGGAGATTGCCGACATGGGCGCCGATGCCATCGTCATCAAGGATATGGCCGGCCTGATTCCCCCGGCAGAGACCGCAGCCCTTACCAAGGCTATCAAGGATGCCACCAACCTGCCGGTGTGGATTCACACCCACGAGACTGCCGGTCTGGGTGCTGCCACCTACGTGGCCGGTATCAATGCCGGTGCCGATGCCGTGGACGTTTCCATTGCCCCCTTCGCCAACGGTACGGGGCAGCCCGACTGCATGCGCATGCTTGCGCTCATGAATGGTTACGAGCGCGCTCCCAAGCTGGAGGATGAGGCAGACTTCAAGAAGAAGCTCTCCGATATCTCCGCCATGCTGCAGCCGGTGTACGACAGCCTCTCCCGCTTCACCAGCCACGCCAACGAAATCGTGAACAGCGATACGCTGCGCTACCAGGTGCCCGGCGGCATGCTTTCCAACTTCCGCAGTCAGCTCAAGGAAATGAACATGACCGACAAGTTCGAGGAAGTGTTCGCTGAAATCCCCGTGGTGCGCGAGGCCCTCGGCTGGATTCCGCTGGTAACGCCCACCTCCCAGATTGTGGGTGTGCAGGCCATGATGAACGTGAAGTTCGGCCGCTGGAAGAACATCACCCCGCAGTGCGCCGATGTGGCTCTGGGCTACTATGGCCGCACCCCCGCTCCGGTGGATCCCGAACTGCAGGCCATGTGCGCCAAGAAGATGGGCAAGGAGCCCATCACCTGCCGCCCTGCCGACCTCATCAAGCCCGGCATGCAGGACCTGCGCGACAAGCTTGCCGCCAAGGGTATGCCCGCTACCGATGAGAACTGCGTCATCTACTGCATGTTCCCGCAGCAGCTGGAGGACTACTACGCCGGCAAGAAGCCCGAGCCGCCCACCACTCCCAAGCAGGAGAACTTCGGCGCCCCCGCCGCCCTCTCCACCGTGGGTGTGGCTGCCGCCATCTCCGGCCGCAACATGAAGCTCAACATCATGGGCCGCGAGTACGATGTGACCATCGAGGAGAAGTAACCCACTTCACCAGACCCCATTTTCCGGGCTGCGGTTCCACCTGGAATCGCAGCCCGTTATTTTTCTCTCCGTTATGATAGAGCTGAAGCAACTCATCTGCCTTTTCCTTATGTCTGCGCTATCCATTTCCTGTTCACGTCTGCCTTCGGATGCCCCCCCTGCCACCAACATGCGGGGCTACTGCCTCATACTGGGGAATCACAAGTATTCGTTCCCGAAGGGGAATGAATATTCGCGCCGCCGGGGCGTGTTCCGCCTCTACCACAGCTATACCCCGGAAACAGCCATTTTTACCGAAGGGCAGGACCATAATGACCCGGATATTGCAGACGGTGTCAGCTTTTCCTCCTGGAAACTGGATTTCCTTACCCCTACCTCAGGCATGGCAACCCTTATTGACCAGCACGTCTTCGGGCATTACGATGATAATGAGAGACTCCCGTTCACTATTGTGCCCTTGAAATGAAAATTGGGTGAATTTACTGTGAAAATGGCGCAAAAGATGTGCAACAACGGCTCGTTGTGAAAAATATTCCATTTGTAATAGCTTTACAGTAGGTCTATTGTGAATTAAACAGAAAAATCCGCAGTAACACTGCGGATTTTTCTGTTTTTGCCATCATCGACAGACATCCGTTTTTTTGGGATAGCTGTATCTTCTTCAGGCCATGAGCAGTTCGCGGGCGTGGGCTTCGGCGGTGGGGCCGGAGGCTCCCAGCATGCGGACGAGTTCGCCGATGCGGGCATCGCCGCCGACTTCTTCCAGGCGGGAAACAGTGCGGCCTTCTGCGGTCTGGCCTTTGGAGATGAGGTAGTGGTGGTCAGCCAGGGCGGCCACCTGCGGGAAGTGGGTGATGGCGATGACCTGGTGGTCGCGCCCCAGTTCGCGCATTTTCATGCCCACGGCGCGGGCGATTTCGCCGCCCACGTTGGCATCAATTTCATCGAAGATGAGCAGGGGGGTATCATCCTGCCGGGCCAGGGCACTCTTCAGCGCGAGCATGACGCGGGCGAGCTCGCCGCTGGAGGCGATGAGCCGCAGGGCTTTCTGCGGTTCGCCGGGGTTGGGGCCGAAGAGGAAATCCACTTCTTCCATGCCTTGGGGTCCGGGTTCAGGCAGGGGGGTGAGCTGTACCGTGAAGAGGGATTGGCGGAAACCCAGATGGCGGGCGTGAGTAAGGAAATCCTCCTCCAGTCGTGGCGCGGCGGCGGCGCGGGTGGCAGAGAGTACGGCTCCGGCCTGTTGCACGGCGTTGCGGCAGCGTTCTTCTTCGGCTTGCAATTCTTCGAGCCGCTGCTCGCGGTTGCCGATGGCATCGAGCTTGGCACGGCAGGTTTCCAGATGCTCAGTGATGGACTCGAAATCGGCTCCGTACTTTCGTTTCAGGTTATCGAGCAGGGCAATGCGGTTCTCCAGCTCGGCAAGTTCAGCAGGGTCGCATTCGAGTGTTTCGGCGTAGTCTTGCAGGTTGGCGGCCAGCTCTTCAGCAGAATCGATGATGCCGGCCAGACTCTCCAGCCAGGGAGCGGTGGTGGCATCCAGCCGCTCCAGGTCGCGGCCGCTGCGCACCAGCTGGTGCAGGGTGGAAAGCAGGGAAGTTTCATCCCCATCGACCATGTGGAGCATGGGCAGCGCCGTATCGCGCAGGCGGTTGGCATTGCGGGCGCGCTGCCAGCGGGCTTCCAGCCCCTCCACTTCTTCGGCGGTGAACGCGGCGGCTTCAATTTCGTCTACCTGGTGGCGCAGGAAATCGAGCTCGCGTTCGTTGGCCATTTCGCTTTCCTGCAGGGTGCGGTAGGCGTGGCGGGCGTCCAGCCAGGCACGGTAGGCGGCGTGGTAGTCTGCCAGGGCAGGCGCGTTTTCGGCAAAGGCATCGAGCAGGCAGAGCTGGCGCTCCTGCGAGGTGAGGGAGCGGTGCTCTTCCGGGTGGTGCATATCGACCAGTCCCGCGCCGATGCGCTTGAGCAGTTGCAGGGTGACGGGGCAGCTGTTGATGAACTGGCGGTTGCCGGTGGGGGTGACGACGCGGCGGATGATGAGCAGGCCATCCTCGCAGGGCGGCACGCCGCTTTCCTCCAGCTGTTCGTTCAGGGCAGAGGCGTTGCCCAGCTGGAACATGGCTTCAATGCTGCATTGGCTTTCCCCGCTGCGGATGAGGCTTTTATCGGCTCGTTCGCCCAAGGCCAGCGAGATGCCTCCCATGATGACAGATTTGCCCGCGCCTGTTTCGCCGGTGATTCCCAGAAAGCCCGCATGGGGTTCCCAGGTGAGTTCATCTACCAGGGCCAGATTCCGTATCTTGAGCAGGGAGAGCATAAATTATCTTTGCGTTCTGCGGCAGATTATGCCATAATGCGCACGGAAATCCAAACTAAAATCCGATGCTGAACGTACTTTTCCTTGGCAGTGGAACCTCCACTGGTGTGCCGGTGATAGGCTGCAACTGCGAAGTCTGCCGCTCGACCGACCCGCGCAACAAGCGTTGGCGTTCATCGCTGCTGGTGCGTTCTGCCACCACCACGCTGCTGGTGGATTCCTGCCCGGATTTGCGCGCCCAGGCACTGCGGCACAATCTGACCGCGATAGATGCGGTGCTTTACACGCACGAGCATCTGGACCATACGACCGGGTTCGATGAAATGCGCGCGTTCTGTTGGCGGCGCACGGAACGCCTGCCTCTGTATGCCGGAGCAGGGTGCCTGAGTATGCTGAAAAAAATGTTTGGCTGGGCCTTTGACGAATCGAATACATACCAGGGCTATATCCGCCCGGCGGCGCACGACCACGGCGGGCAGCCGTTTACCGTGGGGGATATTGAGGTGACTCCCGTGCGGGTTCTGCATGCCACGGTGGAGACGTATGGCTACGTGTTCCGCAGCGGGGGGAGGAGTTTCGGTTATGTGCCGGATATCCAGGAATTGCCGGCAGAGTCGGAGCCGCTGCTGGAGAATCTGGATGCGCTGGCGATGGATGGCTTGCGCTACCGCCCGCACCGCACCCATTTCTGCGTGGATGATACCGTGGCGCTCATGCAGAAATTGCGCCCTGCCCGGGGGCTGGTGACCCACGTGGGACACGAAGTGGAATTCGGCGGATTGCAGGCGTATCTGCCTGATTTTATAGAACCTGCGTACGACGGTCTGGAAGTGGTGCTGGATTGAGAGCTGATGCGTTTTCCATGAAACGCGCAACCGCCCTGCCGCTTTTTGGTGACAGCGGGGCATTCCCCGTGATGTAATGGGCACCGGCAAGAGCGCCCGGCTGCCCCAATTCCGATTTTCCGGAACGGTCCGCCCGGCACCGCGCGGCCCCGACCCCACACCAGCTGGGTAATCCCTCGCAGCCGATTTGCCATGTGAACCAACAACCCAACGATACAACTATGGCAGATATTGAAAACAACTACCAGATTAAATACTCGGAGAAGTGGGGCAGCTATCTTCAGCAGGAAGTCTCCCGTCTCGATAAATATGTGACTGTGGAATCCGGCCTTACCGGCAAGATGGCCGCTTTCGACCAGTACGGCCTGCTCGCTTTCGATGAGAAGACCGAGCGCATGAAGAGCACCACGCTTTCCGAGGCTCCCACCACCCGCCGCGTGATTCACCCCAAGATTTTCACCAAGGCCGTGGGCTTTGATGAATTCGATGCCAAGAAGCTGGCCAATATCGATGTGCCGGTGAGCAAGACTATCGAAAGTCTGCGCGCCGCTGCCGGCCGCTGCATGGACAAGGTGATGATTGATGCCTTCCTGGGTGCTAACTACACGGGCGAAAATGGCACCGTGGCTGTGAATCTCCCCTCTTCCCAGATTATTGAGGAGGACTTCGTGGAAAGCGGCAGCGCCGTGGAAAGCAACCTGACCGTAGGCAAGCTGCGCCACGCGCTCACGATTCTGCAGAAGAATGAGGCATGGAGCGATGAGCGCCGCGCTTATGGCGATGAGCTCGTGCTGGCTTGCTCCAGCAGTCAGATTAATTCCCTGCTGCAGCAGCAGGAAGTCTCCAGCTTCGATTACAATGCCGTGCGCGCACTGGCAGAGGGACGCCTGGATACCTTCCTCGGCTTCCGCATCATCCGCACAGAGCAGCTGCCGGTGGATGAGCTGGGGGTGCGCTCCTGCCTGGCCTGGGTGAAGAGCCGTGCGCAGTTCGGCATCTGGGATGACTTTAAGGTGAAGCTTTCGGTGCGCGATGACCTGGACGAAACGCTCCAGATCCGCGCCAAGTTTGCCTGCGGTGCCACCCGCCTGCAGGAAGAAGGCTTCGTGAAGATTCTCTGCGCTGAGTAACGGTGCAGATATGGAGAAAGGGAAATGAAGGAAACCCCGGCGGAGAAGTCCGCCGGGGTTGTCCTCTTTTTTATGCTTGCCAAAGTGTGGTGTGGGCGTTAGAATAGCCCTGTACTCAAATTTCTTTTTATCATCATGAAACCGACACTTCTTGTACTCGCAGCAGGTATGGGCAGCCGTTACGGTGGCCTTAAGCAGCTTGACCCTATGGGCCCCAACGGTGAAGTTATTCTCGACTATTCCGTGTACGACGCTATTCGCGCCGGCTTCGGTAAGGTTGTCTTCATCATCCGTAAGGATTTCGAGGATGTGTTCAAGGCTCAGGTGGGCGCTCGCTTCGCTGATAAGATTGAGGTGGACTACGCTTTCCAGGCTCTCGATGACCTGCCTGAGGGGTACAGCGTGCCCGAGGGCCGCGTGAAGCCCTGGGGTACTGCCCACGCTCTGCTTGCCGCCCGCGATATCGTGAAGGAACCCTTCGGTATGGTGAACGCCGATGACTTCTACGGCGCCGATGCTTTCCAGAAAGCTGCTGATTTCCTGACCACTACTCCCGCTGCCGATGGTAAGGAGCACTACGGCATGATTGGCTATCCCCTTAAGAACACCCTCAGCGACCACGGTGATGTGAACCGCGGTATCTGCGGTATCAAGGATGGCTACCTCGATAGTGTTGAGGAATACACCAAGATTAAGATGGAGGAAGACGGTGTATGCCGTGGCGACAGCCTCAGCGGCCAGCGTAACCCTGTTGACCCCGAGGAGCTTGTTTCCATGAACTTCTGGGTATTCCCCGCCAGCTTCATTGACCAGATCAAGGACCACTTCACCCGCTTCCTGGCCGCTTACGGCAACGAGCTGAAGAGCGAATGCTACATCCCCACCGTCGTGGATGAACTCATCCACAACGGCAAGGCTGATTGCAGCGTCATCAAGACTACCGCCAACTGGCTCGGCGTGACCTATCCCAGCGATAAGCCTGCCGTGGTGGAAAGCATTGCCAAGCTGGTAGAGGATGGTGTATACCCCGCTAAACTCGGTTAAGCATATGTTTGACCTTCAGAAAATTGCCGGAATGTTCGATATCCGCGCCGACTATGTGTTCGGCGCTCCGTACGGTTCCGGTCATATCAACGATACTTTCCGTATCGAGGTGGAGCAGGCTGGTATCCGCCTGCGCTACATTCTGCAGCGTGTGAACAGCAACGTGTTCCGCCAGCCCATCGGGCTCATGGAAAACGTGAAACGCGTGACTGATGAGGCTCTGCGCGTGCTGCTCGAGGAAGGTTGCAAGGAAGCTTATCGCCGTACCCTCACCATCATCCCCGCTAAGGACGGTAAGCCTTATGCTCAGGATGAGGAAGGTAACGTGTGGCGTGTGTATCCCTTCATCGAACGCGCCCGCACCTACGATATGATTGAAAACCCCGGCCAGTGTGTTGAGGTAGCCCGTGCTTTTGGTAACTTCCAGAAGCTGGGTGCCAATCTGCCCGGTGCTCCGCTCTTTGAGACCATCCCCGATTTCCATAACACCACCAAGCGCTTCCAGAACTTCCAGAAGGCTATTGCCGCTGACCCCCTGGGCCGC
>JAFXDR010000081.1 GCA_017521145.1 Akkermansia sp.
AATGTGATTAGGCATAATCACGAACGCTCCCAGCACCAGCTCCTCATACTTCACCGGGAGCCCTTCCAGCACAGACCTGACACCTTGTCCCAGCTCATTCAACACACACACCTCCCCCACAATCGCACCCAGCAGGCACTTATTGTGAGCCACCTGAATCGTGACGAAAAACCGTCCATGCCGATAATCGATATTTCTATTCCGCAGCGAGTGCTGAAAGTAACGCGGCCTCATACCAACACTATAATACCACCTTTAGGCTCATTCAAGCTTGAATACAGCCACCTGTCGAAGCAGTCGAAGCACGGGACTTTCAGTCCCGCCTCTTTCCCCTGCCGTCAGGCAGGGGGGCAATCAGTAAGCAGGGATCTCCGCAAACATCCGCAAAATTTGCCGCAACAGTATCGACTACGGCATGCCCTTACCCATTTATAACATTGACCAATCCAGTGTCCTTGTCTGCCTGTTTCCCTCCGGAGCACACAGCTATGCCTCTCCAGGCAGCCCTGCCCCAGTTCTGCCCCCACCGGAAATCAACGATGAACGCAAGCAGAAATTACTCGATTTCATCAGTGAACACCCAGAGGCTATCTATGAAGATATGGCTCAGTGCCTTTTCACCAGCGAGAGAACCGTAGGTAATCTCATGCGCGAACTCGTCGCCTCCAGCCTCATCTCCCGCTCCGGCAGCCGCAAAAAAAGGTTCGAGGCTCATCACGCGGAAGTAGGCCCTCTTAAAAACAATCCAGTTCGCCCTCACCCAGGAAAAATCATTCACCGACCTGAAAGA
The DNA here is from genome assembly GCA_017521145.1 of Akkermansia sp. Lineage (GTDB taxonomy): Bacteria > Verrucomicrobiota > Verrucomicrobiia > Verrucomicrobiales > Akkermansiaceae > Akkermansia. The sequence goes on from JAFXDR010000081.1 coordinate 791, forward strand.
AGAATACTCTCGCCAGAAGTCCGACTACCGGGAATATGTTCTGCGACACTCGGTCTTCCCGAATCCGCCGTAGCCGTACCACTCCTCTCCTGTCCCCCTAGACATGCCCGCTGAAATCCTCCCCTACACAGCAGCAGATCTGGATAAGAAGAAGTAATCACAGCGGAATACCCGGTAAAACCCAATCCGCCCCAGCCCCGAGGTTTCAGCTCCATCCGGCGGGGGCGTTTTTTCTATTCTGTAACATTGCCATCACATAAAAAACGAATAGGCGGCACCGGATGGCAAACAAAGAATGCCATAGAATGGCAGATATGGAGTGCGCTGCTGACGTACAGACCCAACTCCTTTGCTTTTTTTGACAGCCAATCAAGCTCGAACTCGCGCTTTCCCAGAAGTCGTTCCAGGTTCGCAATTCGCTCATCCTTCTTCTCCATCTCACTTTTGCGCCCTCCTCGGCGAAAGCATTCGTCAAGCATCTCCTTGGCTTGCTTCTTCCAGTCCTTCACCAAATCTGGGCTGATTCCATATTCAGAGGCTATCTTGGCGTGAGTCTTGGCTCCGGAAAGAGCCTCCAATGCCACTTTCTCCTTGAACTCGGCACTGTAACGCCCTCTCTTATGTATCTTTTCGTTTTGCATGTGCGTGTGTTGGTTGATTATACACACGCCTGCCGTGTTGCACTACGCAAAATGGGGCTTAAGCTGCTGTCCTAAATCACGGGGCCATTATACTTATTGAAAAAAATGCATTCCATTTGATAATTTTTACATCTTTAAATAAGCAACATCAAAAACAGCAACAGCATACCTTGACAAAGTTTGAAAATGTGGTATACAGGAGTTGCACACGGCATGAGCCGGTGCATCTGTCTATCAAATCCCAATCAAACTGTTTATCATCATTGTTATGAATACTACCACTATTGCGGCAGGAGCCGCTTTGTTGTTGCTACCCGAGTGTTGTTGTGCTGTGCAGATGGTGCATGGTGCGTGAAGCTGAATTCCGGCGTAGATACCGCCTTGGCGGAGCTATGCTCAGCAACAAACGCCCATTCTATACCCTCCGAAAATATGAATAAGCAAAAACGCTCCTACCGCACTATCAGTATCATAGTGCCGTTCAACAATCCGGCCACGCATGAAAAGCGACAGCGCAACAAAAAGCTCTACTACCTGCTGCGCTGGCTGAGGTACAGCCTGCCCCGGGGAAATGGCAATGAGTACTACCGGCTCTCCCCGCAGGAGACGCCGGCCGATATGCCGCACGGTGCGTACCACCTGAGCGCACAGCTGCAGATGAAGATGGATGATTTCCTCGTCTCCGCGCCGTTTGCGGGATTCATCGCCCGCATGCAGGCAGAAGCTATTGCGCCAGCAGTATACCTGGTGGAACACAAGACCAATGGAGAAGATGTAGCGCTGCCGCCCATCCGCATCTGCGGGGGCCAGCCTAAACCACTCACCCTGCCCATCCCGATGCACGGCACCGAAATCGACCACTTCCACACCCCCTGTTTTGCCCGGCAGATGCTGACCGCACCGCTCGATAAGCCTGTGGATGAATACCCTGCAGAATAACAACACCCTCATGAAGCAAAAGAGACTGAGATACACCCGCCCGATGACGAAACGAGAGCGCTTCGCCCTGCGCCGCCAGCTTGAGGAACAGGCCGAAGGGGCGCGGCGGAAAGAAGCAACCATAGCGGACTACCTGGATAACATCCGGCAGCGGGCATGGAGCGCGCAGAGCGACGATGAAATCCGAGCCTTATGTCGCGAGGTGTGGAGCAGACGACACTACTGCTCCGCAGCCATCAGCCTGACCAACCAGATTCTGAAAGAACGCCGCGAAAGAAAGGAGCTTACTCTATATTAACGCAAGCGAGCCAAAGGCTCGTGAAACTTTCAAATTGTCCATTGTTCATCGTCCCTTGTACATCTAATAGGATTGATAATCGTTCCAATCTGTGCTAACATACGGACATGACAGCAGCCTCTGTATCTGGTCTTGTTCACTCTGTAGAATCCTGCGGCACGGTCGATGGACCGGGCATCCGCTTCATTGTGTTCCTGGCGGGCTGCAGTCTGCGCTGCCAGTATTGCCATAACCCGGATACTTCGTTCAAACGCCGGGGCAAGGAGCGCAGAGTGGAGGATGTGCTCGAAGAAATCGGCCGCTATGCCACCTTCATTAAAAATGCCAAAGGTGGCGTGACCATCAGCGGCGGCGACCCGCTCTTCCAGCCGGATTTCACGCGCGCCCTGCTGCGCGGCTGCAAGGAAATGGGGCTGCACACCTGCATCGATACCTCCGGCCACCTCGGTTGCAATGCCGATGATGCCTTGCTGGCCGATACCGACCTGGTTCTGCTGGATATCAAGGCCTGGAACCCGGAGCAGTACAGGAAGGTGACCGGGCAGAACCTGCAGCCTACGCTGGATTTTGCGGAGAAGCTGGCCGCGCGCGGCATTCCGGTCTGGCTGCGCTATGTGCTGGTGCCGGGGCTTACCGACCAGCTGGAAGATATCACCGCTCTGGCGCGCTATGCTGCCGGGCTGGGCAATGTGCAGCGGGTGGATGTGCTGCCTTTCCACCAGATGGGCAAATTCAAATGGGGTGAGCTGGGGCTCAATTACCCCCTCATGGAGCTGGAGCCGCCCGAGCCGGAGCTCACCGACCATGTGCGCAGCATTTTCCGCACTCACGGCTTTGCCGACTGCACCCACTGAGGCCCCCCGCCATGCCCCGCCTGCCACTCCTCATTACCTGCCTGATTGCCGCCGTGCTGCTGAGCTCATGCGCCACGGTCATTTCCGGCACCCGGGAAGAGGTGAAAATCACGACTTCCGACCCACAGGCCCAGGTGATTATCAATGGCGAATCCCACGGTTTCGGCAGCCAGGCCCCTGCCCTGGAGCGCGATGAATTGCATGTGATTGAAGTCATCCCTACCAAGGGTGATCCCCGGCGAGTCAATGTGTCCCCCCGCGCCAATATCTGGGTGATTCTTAACGCTTTCCTCCCCGGCGGTACCGTGGCCTCCATCATCGACTGGCTGACAGGTGCGGCTTTCAACCTGGAGCCCGATGCCGTGGAGTTCGATTTCTCCAGGCCCGATGGTGACCAGTACAGGGAGCAGTGAATTTTGAAGGTAGAATTCCGGATGTAGAATGTGTGCAATTTCCTGCGCTAAGCGCAGCGGAATTAAGCCAGGCGGGGGAGAAAAAACTGCCGCCCGGCACAGAGGCAGGACGGCAGTGCAATGCGTTGACGTTATGCGTACAATTTTACCTGGCTCCGGCTTCTCGCAGAGCCTGTGCAATGGTGAAGTGGCCTTCATCCAGCGCCTTGTAGAGAGCGCTCTCGCCCTCGTTATCCACAGCGTTCACATTGGCGCCGGCCTTGATGAGCAGCTGCACAGTCTCCAGATTGCCGGAATCTGCAGCGTACATGAGCGGAGTCTCGCCGTCCTCATCGGTATCGTTCACAATGGCACCGGCATCCAGCAGCAGCTTGACGATTACAGGATTCCCCTCATCGGCTGCCTTCATCAGCGCGGTCTCGCCGTCATCATCCTTCACATTCACTGCGGCTCCGGCATTGAGCAGGCGGCGCACTTCATCCGCGCGCCCGTGGTCGGCTGCAATCATTAAAAGAGTTTCTCCTTCGCGGTTCACCCAGTTGATATCCTGAGCATTTGCGGGTCCAGTCATGCCAATGGTCACGCCAACGGCAAGAATGGAGAGAGCCAGTTTTTTCAGCGTTGTAATATTCATGATTGGTAATTCCTTTCTAGTTAGTGGGGGTTAAGCTCAATTTACACCTGTCACGCCCGGTTGGCAATAAAAAAATTCACTTCTGACACATTTTTCCTACCTTTTTGGCAGTGTTTTCATGTTATTTGTCTCTCAATGCCTAAAAAAAGCATCCATCCGGCAGCAAAATGACCGGATGGATGTGCAGATGAACGCGCGAGAGCCGCTTATTCCTTCTCAGGGCATGCGGCTTTCTTCGGGCAGCATTTTGCCTTCGGGCATTCGGCTTTCTTCGGGCAGCATGCCTTCTTTTCGGGGCATTCAGCCTTTTTCGGACAGCAAGTGGCCTTGGGGCATTCAGCTTTCTTCGGACAGCAAGTATCCTTGGAGCATTCAGCCTTCTTCGGGCAGCACGTGGCCTTGGGGCATTCAGCCTTCTTGGCGCAGCACTTCTTCACGCAGGGAGTCGGGGCCGCAGGAGCCGGGGCCGGGTCCTGAGCCTGGGCCATGCCGAGCGTGAACACAACTGCAAGCAGAGCAAGAGCGAATTTCTTCATGATAATGGGTCTTTCTATGGTTTGGGGTTCTGATACGAGGTGAGCATCGGGACTCACCCCGTCACTATATCACCTACTACTTTACTATGCAATAAAAATTTTCACGATGAATGCAAAAAATTCGCAGACTTGGCAAATGGGGGCATTTCTGCTAAAATGCCGGGGAAATGGAATTCACCGCAGAGGCAGAGGCACGTATTCTGAAGCAGTTTGGCAAAGCCGGGCTGCGCGAGGGGCAGCGGCGGCTGATTGAGCTGGTGCTGGCCGGGCAGAATGCGCTGGGGGTACTGCCTACCGGGCATGGAAAAAGCCTGTGCTACCAGGCGGCAGCCGAGCTGATGGGAGGCACATCACTGGTGGTATCGCCGCTCATTGCGCTCATGCGCGACCAATGTGAAAGCCTGTGCAGCGTGGGCATCTGCGCCGCTCGCTTCGATTCCTCCCTGGAGCCGGAAGAACGCGCCGCCGTGCTGGCAGCTCTGGCTGCGGGGGGGCTGCGTATCCTCTTTGTAGCGCCGGAATCACTGGAAAACCGGGAACTGCAGCAGGCGTTAAAAGCCACCGGCATTTCCCTGCTGGTGGTGGATGAAGCCCACTGCGTCTCCGAATGGGGCCACAGCTTCCGCCCGGATTACCTGAAGCTACCCGCCCTGCAGCGCCAGCTTGCTCCCCGCGCCACCCTGGCGCTCACCGCCACCGCTACCCCGCGTGTGCGGCAGGACTTGTGCCAGGCTTTCGGCATACCCGCCGAAAACAGCGTAGTGCTGCCGCCCTACCGCGCCAATATCACCCGCATCTGCCGCCCGGTGCAGGAACGCATGCCCGCCCTGCTCGCGTTTCTGGGCAGCAGCGGCAACCTGCCCGCCATCGTCTACTGCCGCACCCGCAAGGAAACCGAACACCTGGCCGCCGCCCTGGCCGAGCGGGGCTACCTTGCCGCCCACTACCATGCCGGCCTGCCCGCCGACCAGCGCGAGCAGCTCCAGGATGCCTTTCTGCACAATGCAATCACCGTGCTGGTAGCCACCATTGCCTTTGGCATGGGCATTGACAAACCCGATGTGCGCTCCGTGGTGCACTGGAGCACCCCGTCCTCACCGGAAGCCTACCTGCAGGAATCGGGCCGCGCCGGGCGCGATGGCGCGCCCTGCACCAGCCTCATTCTGCTGCAGGCGGCCGACCTGGTGGAAGCCCGCAACCGCATTCTGGCCGCCGAGCCGGATGCCGAAGGCGTGCTGCGCTGCGTGCGCTGGCTCATTCCTGCCGGGCAGCGCATCGTTTCCCTCTGGGAACTGGGCACCAGCTGCGATGTGCCGGACGATGTACCCACCCGCGCGCTCATGGCCATGGAGGGAAGCGTGCGCATCGAAAGCAAGGGCAGCAAATACTACAAAGTGAAATCACTCTACCCGCTCAGCACCATACTCGATGGACGCGATGCCGCCGAATGCACCCGCCTGCGCTGGCTGGATGCCCACCGCGAGGGAGAAGTGGAAGATGCCGCCCTGGCCTGGGACTGCCCCTTTGCCGAAGCGGTGGAATATCTCTACGAATGTGAAGCCGCCGGGGAATGGAAGCTCACCATGCGCCAGCAGGCCCTCTGCCTGGTCAATGTGCCAGGTGCGCCGGAACCCGATGCCCGCAGTGTGGCCGCCGGGCTCAGCGCCGCTTTTTCCCGCCGGCGCGAAGCCGACCTGGCCCGCCAGCGCAGCATAGTCGATATGCTGCTGGCCCCCACCTGCCTGAACGATGCACTGGAGCACTATTTTATAGAAACGGCCCACCCGCACTGCGGCCACTGCACTGCCTGTCTGGGGCTCTGTGCCCCCCTGCCCCCGGCACCGGAACTGCCGCCCTATGATGCCGCCGATTTCTGCACAGCAGAAAAACCCATGCCGGAATTTGACCGTCCTGCCCAGCGGCGGCGTTTTCTGCTGGGGCTGCTCACCCCGGGGCTCATGGCCCGCCGTCTCTGGGCCCACCCGGCCTACGCCACCGCCACCGGCCAGCCGTGGAACAAGATTTAAAAATCAGGGAATACTTAAAATTCAGGCAGCCGTGCGCCCGCATTCAGCATATTACCTGCGACGGCGGCGGGCAAGCAGGGCGGTGAGAGCCAGCAGGCTCAGAGTGGCCGTAGCAGGCTCAGGCACAACATGGAAGTACAGCATGTGGGGGGATACCTCCTGCCCGGTGTCACCGGATACCTCTGTGGAAGTCACCCACATGCCGGTCATCTGATTCCCCTGGCTGTCACGCAGCACAAACTGGGAGTCGAGCATCTTGCCGAAACTGCTCGTGGCCGTGTTGTTATCCACCTCATAATGGAACTGCCCGGTGCCGCCACCCATCTGAATGGCAATATAGTCGGCCCCGGTCTGTCGGGAAAGCGACACCCAGTTATCCACCTGCAGCTGAATGGTGAGGCCATTGCCGCTCACATCCACACCCTTGAACTGCTCGGTCATGAGCACAAGAATCCTGGAATCACCGGCCTGGAACACGTTGTTGTTCGGATCGTTATTCTTGAAGTCGGCAAAGGTCATGTGCACATGCGTGCTGACCGAAGTGCTCACTTCGTTCAGGTGGGTGGATGACCCCACCTCTGCCGCGCGCACCGGGCCACCGGACTCGATGATGCCTGTCACTCCACGCACAATGCAGGGGTCATCCGGGGTGATATCATTCGCATCCACCACATAGCCGCCATGCACAGAAGACTTGGCATCCACCGTTACCACATCTGCCAGGTTCACAGAAGCCTTCTTCTGCAGGTGAATCAGCGAATTGGTCACCTCCGCATGGTGCACCTTGTGCGCCACCTGCATGTTCTCCATATCCACATGGGTATTGATGAACTGAGCCTTCTGCGTGGTCGTGCCGCCCATGTTCACGGCGGTGCCGGTCATATCGACATTCAGGTACTTTACTTTGCCCTGATTGCCGGAGCCATCGTGGCGGGAGGTTACCGTCACCTGCATACCGGCCAGGTCGGGAGCGGTCAGGCGCTGTCCACTCAGGCTCAGTGTTGTCTGCTCCATACCGCCCAGCAGCAGCTGGCCGTTGTTTTCGCGTTTGTAGGGGTCGGAGGAAGCATCACCGGAATCAGCCCCGAGCGTCAGCTCATCAATGTACTGCACCATCTTGTTGGAGCGCACAGGAGAATCAGAGCTCTCATAACTGGTAACCTGATCCAGAATCTGCAGGGTGGCATTCTTACCCGCCACGGTGATGTCTACATCAGATTTGACGCCTCCGTTGTGATTCAGAATCTGGAGCACGGTCATGTTCTCCACAGTCACATGGCTGGAGCCTGAGAAGTCGTTCAGGTCATTGAGTGCCACATAACCGATATCCCGTGAAACCTCATTCCGCAGCTCAGCATCAGGATTGCTCTGACCCGAAGGGGCAGTCTTCCAGTTATTGAGCGTCAGGTCGACATTAGAGCCGCTCACCTTACCCAGCAACTGGATGATGTGGCTGTATTCACGCTGGGCAAGGACTTTTTCATCCTTGCACTCATCCGTCAGGATGTAGGGGTCAATGGTGAAGTTGTGCGTATTGATAGTAACATGGGCACCCGTGGCAATATCCACCTGTTTGCGGGTGTACCAGTCCATGCGGGCAGAAAGCGTGGAGCCATTCTCCAGCAGCACCCAGCCGGCTTTATTGGTGGTGTCACCAGCGGTGGTACCGGCGGTGATACCCGCCCAGGCATCCTGCTTGGTACCGGATACGTCGAAATCCGTGTTCATGGCCAGCACACCGCCAGCCCCCACAGTCAGGGCATACAGACTGTGCACATGCTCACCGCCCACCATGATACGCGTACCGCCACCCGCTTTCAGCGAACTGGCCACCAGCGCCTCCTCCACGTGGAAATCACCGCCTTGTATCTCCACCTGGTTCAACCAGGCGCGGCGCACATGCTGGGTCTTGCCGGCGCCCTGCTTAATCAGGTTCAGGGAGCCATATCCCTTGGCACCGTAGTGATGCTGCTCAGAGCCTTGGAGCTCTTCATCATAGCCGCCGTAGTTCACCGCCACCTGGAAATCACCGTAGCCCATGACACCGTGATAATCACCATCGCGCATGCCCTTGAGTACCAGAGTCACCGGATTATGCGCACTGATGTTCAGCACACTGGAAGTACCTTTATCGGTATTGATGGAGCCGGTGATACTGTCAAGCACACACCATTCATACCCCTTGTCCGGGTCCACTTCACCCGTGGCATCCAGCGCCAGGACCGTGCGCTCCGTGCCCGCATTCACCGTCAGGTCAACCGTGGCGTTGGTCCAGTCTGCCCCGACGGCAGACTTGGTGGTACTCATGATATCCAGCTGCACACGCCCGGCGACAGCCACATCGGCCCCCTCGGCCCCCCACTCGTGGCCAATCATGCGAACCGTGCCCCTGAACCCACTGGGGTCCAGCACCTTGAACACACCATAGCGGTACATATCCTCCCGGCCGTAAAGCTCCTTGGACTTCGCGGCAGACAAGCCCACGCCATTAAGCTGCAACACCGTGTCAGCCTCACCGGCGAGCGTGGTCAGCACAAGTTTCTTGTCGTAACTGTTCGCAATGCGGCCATCGATAATAGCATTATAATCCGGGTTTTCCGGGTCGGCATACACGTTCACCACCACGTGGTTGTGAATCGTGGTCGTATCCATGGCCTTGCCCAGGTAGTTATTCCCTTCGTCGGAAATGTTGATATCCAGGAAATCGCCCTGCAGAATCGCGCCGTTCATCAGGGTAATCGTCCCCGTACCCAGTGCATTCTCGTGCTGCATGACCAGGCGTCCGCCCTGCAGAATCGAGCCGCCGGAGTAACTGTTATCCAGTGCCATCACGGTCGTGCCCGAACCGCTCTTGTGGAGCATGGTCTTCCATGCGCCGTCAAACTGATGCTTTTCTGCATCCACAATGCGACCACGGGTGTCAGATTGCACGACCCCGTCATCGTTAACTATCAGCTCACCGGTGGTGTAGAAGTAATAGTTTGTATTATCCTCATGCAGACTTCCGCCATCCTCATTCAATACCAGAACGGTATAATTTCCCTCCCCATCCTGAGCATACTTATAGTACTCAGAGTTGAGGATGATGGAGAACGGAGCCACCTTGCCATCCACGCGCACTGCCTGGTAATCCAGGTTGATGCCGGCTTTCTCTGCAGCGGTTTTCTGCTCATCAGTATATGTCGTTTCCAGGGAATGGCGGTCAATGGCAAAGTTATATTCATTCGCCACATCCAGCACAGTAGTGCCAGGGTTCAACTGATCAGCTTTCACCCTCACCGTCTGGTCACTTTTGAGATCCGAGGTTTCTGTCCACTCAACCGGCTCATACAGATTACCGAAGAGCACCACCAGGCCCTCCTGGAACGCTTTGTTCTCTTTCCAGCGGTAATCATACACGTTGTCAGGCGGGGCGGTGGGCGTATCAAACCAGGCGTGTGCCGGATGTTCCACGCTGAAGCTGGTCCGATTGCCGGACCAGGTGCGACGCGGGTCACCGGTAATCGACATTACCAGATAGTCCCTTTTCACTGCATAGTCACCATCTTTGATGGATGAGCCTTCCGTACCTACGGTATACAGGGTACCGAAATAACCATAGCCCAGGGATATCGTGCGCGAACCAAACGCTGTTTCGTCGTTTTCTACAGTTTCAGACGTTGTCTGCCCCCACCCATTCGTTACCGTATTCGTGGTGATGATGGTAATGGCATCAGCCGCGGCCAGGTAATACTTCTTGTTGCTGAACGCATCCACAGAGAAGTTGGTACCGGTCAGATTCACGGTCAGTTTCTCCAGATCATTGATGGTCAGCGTTCCATCAATATCAAGCAGGGGGACGATGGATGTCTCGTATTCCGAGGTCGTCGGCCAGGTGAGGATCACATCACCATTCTCACCAGTTGAAGCTTCCGCCTGCAGGGCATAAGGCAGAATATCATTCGTGCGGAAGGTCAGGGTGGAGTCAGCCTCCATGGTGACATGACCCTGGCTGTTATCGCCCATGCCCTTTACAAAGGCCGTAGTCGGAACCTCCTTATCCCCGCGCATCTGGGTGCTCTGGGTAATGACCGTCAGGGTCTTGCCGGCACCCACGGTCACGGTGTCCGAGGTGAGGCGCTTCTCGTAAGTGCTGGACATGACGGAAGCGGAATTCTCATCAATCTTGTTCCAG